>NZ_FOFD01000001.1:600000-900000 GCF_900110865.1 Natrinema salaciae | reverse complement strand
CGGCACCTGTACCGAGAACCTATGAGCACGAACACGAACGATCCGCTACCGGGGGTGCCGGACCTCGACGATCCGCGCACAGAGACGCCGGTCACGGCCGAGTTCGAGACCGGGACCGCGAACGATCCTGCCGTCGGCACTCGCGGCGGGGAGCCGACGACCGTGACGGTCGACGGCGAACCGGTGACCGTCCCGCCGGGGTCGACGATCATCGACGCGATGCAGGCGGTCGACGACGACGTCGTCAGCGTCGCTCCCGGCGCGGACGCCGTCGACGGCGATGCCGATGTCCCCGCGCTCTGCCACTACGACCGCGACGGCGACTGTAGTGACGGGATCGGTCCGCGCAGCGAGTGCCGGACCTGCGTGGTGGAGACCGAGGCACACGGGCTCGTGCCGTCGTGTTCGTTCCCGGCGGCGGACGGCCTCGCCGTCGAGACGGACACGCCCGCCGCCGCGGAGAGCCGGCGCGTCAACCTCGACCTCGTCCTCTCGAACCACAACCTCCGGTGTACGACCTGCAACGGGAACGGCCGCTGTGAACTCCAGCGCACCGCGATCAGCGAGGGTGTCGATCACCCGCGGTACGGTGTCTTCGACGAGCGCGACGAGTACGAACCGCTCGACGACACCTCGTCGTTCATCCAGATCGACCGCAACAAGTGTATTCTCTGTAACCGGTGCGTCGACGGCTGTAACGACGTGCAGGCCGAGGGCGTCCTCCGCATCGAGGGCCACGGCGAGGACACCCGCATCGGCTTCCAGTCCGACGCCGAGACGATGGCCGACTCCGACTGCGTCTCCTGCGGCCACTGCGCGACGGTCTGTCCGACCGGCGCGCTGACCGAGAAGGGAATCGGCGGTGCCGGGACCCTCCCGCTGCCCGGCTTCACCCAGCGCAACTCGATCGGGCGGGTTATCGATCACGAGGACGCGGAGACGCTCGACGACACGACCGCGCCCAACCGAACGCCAGCGCCGGGCGGTGACGTCGCGGTCGGTGCCGGCGCGACCACGAACGGCGACCGGCGCGGCGTCGCCGCGTTCGTGGAGAACGCGAAGCGGACACTCGAGACGACGGCCGGCGAGTACGGGCGGAAGGCGTTCCTGGCCGGCGAGCACACCGCGGAATCGATCGCGGCGAACACGCTTCCCGAGGGCTACCTGTTCGACATCGCCGACGCGGTCAGCGACTACCGGCTGCGCAAGATCGACACGGCGGAGACGACCTGCGGCTTCTGCGCGGTCGGCTGTCGCTTCGAGATGTGGGGGAAAGACGGCGACTCGCTCGGCGTAATGCCCGTCGACGACCCCGACGACGCGCCCGCCAACAACTTCTCGACCTGCGTGAAAGGGAAGTTCGGCCACGAGTTCGCCAACAGCGAGAACCGGCTCACGACGCCGCTCGTCCGCAACGAGAGCGGCGAACTCGAGGAAGCGACGTGGGACGACGCGCTGGACCTCGTCGCCGAACGGCTCTCCGAGATTCGGGACGAACACGGTGTCGACGCGGTCGGCAGTCTCGCCTCTTCGAAGGGCAGCAACGAGGAGGCCTACCTCGTCCAGAAGTTCGCCCGGCAGGTGCTCGGCTCCAAGAACGTCGACAACTGCGCGCGGCTCTGTCACTCTTCGACGGTCGCGGCGCTCCAACAGACGGTCGGCTACGGCGCGATGACCAACCGCATCAACGAGGACGTCGGCGAGGCCGACGCCTACCTCATCAGCGGCTCCAACACCACCGAGTCCCACCCGGTGCTGGCGACTCGCATCAAGCGGAACGTCAGGGACGGCGCGGATCTCGTCGTCTTCGATCCCCGGAAGGTCGGCATCGCCGAGCACGCCGACCAGTACACCCGAACCACCCCCGGCTACGACGTGACGTGGCTCAACGGGATGATTCGGTACATCATCGAGCACGACCTCCACGACGAGGCGTTCATCGAGCGCAACACGAAAAACTTCGACGAGCTGAAAGAGAAGGTACAGGCGTTCACACCCGAGAGAGTCGAGGATCTGGCCGGCGTCTCCCCCGAGGAACTGGCGTCGGCCGCCGAGACGCTCGCCGATGCCGACTCCGTCGTCTTCGGCTGGGCGATGGGAATGACCCAGCAGCGTACCGGCACGGAGAACCTGCTGGCGATGGCGGACCTCGCGCTCGTGCTGGGACAGCTCGGCAAGCCCGGGGCCGGCCTCTCGCCGTTCCGCGGCCAGAACAACGTCCAGGGCGGCGGCGGGGACATGGGGACGCTCCCCGGCAGCCTCCCCGGCTATCAGGACCCGGCCGACGACGCGGTCGGCGAGAAGTTCGGCGTGGTGTGGGGCGAGCGGCCGCCCGAGGAGCCCGGCCTGAAAGTGCCGGAGATGCTCGCCGAGGCCCGCGAGGGCAACCTGCGCGGCATGTACGTCGTCGGCGAGAATCCCGCGCTCTCGGAACCCGACGTCGATCACGCCGGCGCGGCGCTCGCCGCCCTCGAGTTTCTGGTCGTCCAGGACATCTTCGTGACCGAGACCGCCGAGCACGCCGACGTGATCCTGCCGGCGGCGACCTCGCCGGAGAAACACGGCACGTTCACGAACACCGAGCGCCGCATCCAGCGGGTCCGACCCAGCGCCGAGCCGCCGGGGTCGGCCCGACAGGACTGGGAGATCACCCAGGCGCTCGCCGAGCGGCTGGGCTACGACTGGGACTACGACCACCCGCGCGAGATCATGGACGAGATCAGCGATCTCACGCCCATCTACGGCGGCGTGAGCTACGACCGGCTCGAGGAGGGCGAGCAACACGGTCTCCAGTGGCCGGTTCCGGACGCGGACCACCCCGGTACCCCGTACCTCTACGACTACGAGGAGGGTGACTTCAACTTCGAGGACGGGAAAGCGCGCTTCGTGCCCGCCGACGGCGGCCACCCCGGTGAACTCCCCGACGAGGAGTACCCGCTCACGCTCACGTCGGGACGGGTGCTCTACCACTGGCACACCGGCCAGATCACGCGCCGCGTCGAGGGGCTGATGGACCACGTCGGCGAGAGCTTCGTCGAGATCCACCCCGAGGCGGCCGCCGAACTCGGCGTCGCGGACGGCGAATACGTCCGCGTCGAGTCCCGGCGCGGCGAGATCGTCGTGAAGGCGAAGGTCACCAAGCGCGTCGGCGAGGGAACGCTGTTCATCCCGATGCACTTCGCGGCCGGCGCGGTCAACAAACTCACCCAGGAGACGTTCGACCCGCAAGCCGGTATCCCCGAGTACAAAATCTCGAGCGTCCGGCTCGAGGCGCTCGGTGCGGAGACCGAAGAGACGGTGTTGCGAACGCCCGACGTCGGGTCCAGCGACGGGCCACGCCTCGCCGACGACGCCTGACGGTGTCGACGTACGCCTCCTCACCGCCGTCTCCCGTCGCTGAGACGAGCGGCCGCTATCGGACCGAACCGGTCTCGAGCGCGGATCGTGAGCCGAGATCCCCGGATACGACCCGGTTACGATGATGTTACCTCACTATGAGGGGAACAGAGCTATTGTATAACCGACTCGAGGTGAGAGCGGCGAGGGACGAGGGGGTAGTCGTGCACCCGACGGAATCCGTCCGACCCGAGACATTCGGACCCTCGCCGCGACCGGAATCGACTCGTCGTGACGCACACAACCACATCGTCACATGGGCTTGCAGCCACATCGCTACAGGGGCCGATCCCGCGTTCACCCACCATCTACTGTCACCCGAGTCGGGGGATGTCGGCCTTCGGCCGATATTTTCCGCGGCTCGGGCCGGTCCGACGAGGGTCTTCGGAGCGACACGTTCCCGGTGAGCCGACGCACTCACTCGAGTCCGACGCGACCGTCGGCGCGCGGTCGTCCACCGCTGCGCCCGCCGCGTTCGGTACCTGCCACGAGCGAGCGCGGAGCGATACCGCGGTCGTCGAGACGCTGTTGACGCGGCCGCTACCGAGTCGCGTCATCCGGAAGTGTCATGGGTTCTGTTAGCATATGTGTGGGTATGGCCGCCGCAAACAGAACCGTCGAGGACGTAATGTCGACGCCGCTGGAAATGGTCTCGAAAGACGAGACGCTCGCGGAAGCCGCGGCGACGATGCGCGACAGCGAGATCAGCGCGCTGGTGGTGTCGACGGACCCACCGTCGATCGTTACCAGCACCGACCTCGTCGCCGCCGCTGCCGAGGGGCACGATCCCACTGACCGACGGGTGGCCGACGTCATGACGAAATCGGTCGAGACAGTCCCGCCGAACCTCTACCTCGAGGAGGTCGCGGCGATGATGACCACCTTCGGTATCAAACACCTCCCGGTCGAGGACGGCGACGACTACCTCGGGATGGTTTCGTCGACCGACGTCACGTCGGCACTGTCCTGACCGCTGTCGGACCGGGCCGGACGCCGTCCGTCACCGCTACTCTCCCGACGCTCGCCAACGACCTCGGACTCACTTCTCGCGTGGGATCTCGCTGCCGGTCGGGGCTGTTGGTCCCGAATCCGTCGATCTCGTCCCTTCTGCGGTCGGAGTCGACCGCTCGAACCCGACCACGGGGTTCGAGACAGGTGTCGCGGGGGCGACGCGCCGTCGCGTTTCGCACACCCAGTGCCGTTTCCCAATCCTATGTATGCGTAGCCTTCATATCGGCCCGTATGAACGATCCGTTCGTCGTCGTCGGCGGTGACGCAGCCGGAATGTCCGCGGCGAGCAAGGCGAGACGCGACGATCCCGACCGCGACGTCGTCGTGTTCGAACGAGGCGAGTGGGTTTCCTACGGTGCCTGCGGACTCCCCTACTACGTCAAAGGGGAGATTCAGTCGCTCGAGGAGCTCGTCTCGGTGACCCCCGAGGAGTTCCGCGAGGAGCGCGACATCGATCTCCGGACGGGACACGAGGTGGTCGAGATCGACACCGACGCGCGGACGGTCACTGCCGAATCCGCGGCCGGAACGGTCGTCCAGCCCTACGGACACCTCCTGATCGCGACGGGATCGGAGTCGGTGGTGCCGCCGATCGACGGCGTCGACCGCGAGGGCGTGTACACGCTCGGCTCGATGAGCGACGGGAAGGAACTCCGCGAGTACGTCGCTCGAGCGCGCGACGGCGAGGGACTTCAGCAACCGGATCGGGGGCCGGCCTGTCGGTACCTCGAGAACTGTACCGGCCCCGTTGGCATCGTCGGCGGCGGCTACATCGGCGTCGAGATGGCCGAGGCGCTGGCGGCGAACGGGTTCGAGGTGTCCCTGTTCCAGCGCGGCGATCGCGTTTTGAAGGGGTTCAGCGACGAAACGAGCGAATACGTCGCCGACCACCTCCGAGAACAGGACGTCGCGCTCCGTCTCGATGCCGACGTTCGGGAGCTGGCGGGCGGCGACCGCGTCGAGGCCGTCGTCACCGACGACGAGCGAGTCGCGGTCGAGATGGTGCTGCTCGGGACCGGTGTTCGCCCCCGAACGGCCCTCGCCGAAGACGCCGGGATCGAACTCGGCGAGACCGGTGCGATCGCCACCGACGTCTATCGGGAGACGAGCGCGGCGGACGTCTACGCGGCGGGCGACTGCGCCGAGGCGACGCACGTCGTCACCGGCGACCCGGCGTACGTGCCGCTGGCGTTGACCGCCAACCGACACGGTCGTGCGGTCGGACAGACGGTCACCGGCACGCCGACCGAGGGCGGCGGTATCGCCGGCACGGCGGCCGTGAAGGCGTTCGACGTCGAGGCCGCCCGAACCGGCGTTCTCGACCCCGACGAGGCCCGCGCAGCCGGGTTCGACCCGGTCACCGAAACGGTGACGGCGAACTCCCGCGCCGGTTACTATCCCGAGGACGGGACCGTCACCGTTACCCTGACCGCCGATCGCGACTCCGGACGCGTCCTCGGCGCGAGCCTCGTCAGCGAGTACGGCGAGGGGGCGGTCCACCGGAGTCACGCGATCGTCGCGGCCCTCGAGGCGAAGGCGACCGTCTCGGACGTAGAAAACTACGATCTCGCGTACGCACCGCCGTTCAACACCACGTGGGACCCGGTGTTGGTCGCCGCGAAGGTACTCTCGGGGACGCTGCAATAACGACGCTGTGCAGCATCCGTCGCGCCCCGCCGCGACCACTCCGAGCGCGTCGCTCAGTCTCCCTCTGCGGCCGAGTGCTCGCTCGCCTGACTCCGCAGCCCGGCGGCCATCGCGGGAACGTCGCTCGGGGAGACAGCACCCTCGGCTTCGAGTTCCGCGATCGACTTCGGGAACTCGCGGAGGGACTTGTGGATCGCGATTCCCGCCTTCGCGCCCTGTCCCATCGCGACGGGGATCTGGTTGTGTCCGGGCGTCAGATCACCGACGGCGTACAGTCCGTCGACGGACGTCCGGCCGTGATCGTCGACGGCGACCGTCCCGTCGTCGTTCAGCTCCGCGCCGAGCGACGCCGCGAGGTCGTTGTTGTACTCGCTCCCGTACATCGCGAAGCCGCCCGTGTACTCGCGGCTCGTCCCGTCGGCGAACTCGAGCGCCTCGAGCCAGCCGTCGTCGCCGTTCCGAACGCCGGTCACGTCTTCGCGAACGACGTCGACGGGGTGGCCCTCGAGCATCCTCGCCGTCTCGTCGCTCCACGTCGGCTCGTCGCCGCGGAGCAGGAGGTCGACCTCGTCGGTGACGTTCAGCATGATCATCGCGACGTGGGCCGCGCTGTCGCCGTGACCCATCACGTACACCGGTTCGTCGACGAACATGTACGCGTCGCAGTGGAGGCAGTAGTGGAGCCCGCGCCCGGTCCGGGGCAGCGGCGGCTCGGGCCGGCCGTCCGAGAACCCGGTGGCCAGAACCACGCTGTCCGCCACGGCCGAGCCGTCCGTCGTCTCGAGCGCGAACGCGCCGTCCGTTTGCTCGACCGCAGTGACGAACTCCCGTCGGTAGTCCGCACCGTAGGATCGAATCTGTTCGACGGCGGTCGAGAGGAACTCGTTGCCCGACACCGATTCGGGGGTACCGATGACGTTGTGCGTGTCCTTCATCATCGCAGCGCGGCCGCCACCGCGGTCGAACACCGCTGTCTCGTGTCCGAGGCGTGCGGCGTACAGGGCGGTGGTGAGTCCTGCCGGCCCGCCGCCGATTACGGCAACCTCGTAGCGTTGGTCCGCTGCCGTCGCGTCGCGAGTCTCCGCTTTCCGGTCACTCATCGTAACCAGGTTACGTCTTTACAGGGATAAATATAAGCTAACCGACCAGTTATTCGGTTACTGGACGGTAAGTGACGCGCTCGGTTCCGCACTCGGATAACGATTGGTAAGTCGATTACAGTACGTAACTATTAACCGACGCGCTACCAACGGGCGAGTATGGGAGAATCGTCCCGCCGACTGGAAGTATGGTGCGCAGGCGAAGACTGGTGTTCGATCACCTCCACCGCCACGCTGATCGGCAAGAAGTGGCATACCGTCGTCATCCACCGACTGCTCGATAACGGGCCGCTCGGGTTCAACGCACTCCAAGCGGAGATCGGCGGCATCTCGAGTAAGGTCCTCTCGGACGTCCTCGGCGACCTCGAAGAGAAACAACTCGTCGACCGAGAGATCGTCAGCGAGAAACCCGTTCGCGTCGAGTACTCGCTGACCGAGATCGGCGAATCGCTCGAGCCCGTCATCGAGGAGATGCAAGCGTGGGGAAAACAGCATCTGGCGGCCGCGTCGGACGAAGAGAGTTCGATCGCCTGAACCGATACTCACCGACGGGATCGCGACGCGCCTCTCGGGTCGCGGAGACGGTCGTGAGATCGGATGCGAAGACGTAATCCTCACGCGACGTACCACCCCATATGATCGATGTCAGTGACCGACTCGAGGTGGTCGATCGACCGTGACCGACGGTCGTCTGTCACGCGTTCGAACCCGTCTCGGCGCGAGGATACGCGACCGACTCGAGGGAGTTCGCTGGTGGTACGCGCTTCGCTTCGGCGGGGCACCTCGCTGCGCCGAGTGCGGCGACGAGGCGGCGTGGATCGCCGTTACGGAGGACGAACCGCGCTGTTTCAAGCACATTCCAAGCGAGGGAACGGACGCGATACGAGACGTCCAGCCCGAGGATTGTTTTACCGATTGGGACGAGAAAGCCGACGACGCCTGATCGCGTCGGCGGTCTTCGGCATCGTCACTTTCACCCCCGGTCGACGACCCAGTCGGACGGCGACGCTACTACTCGGTGTCGAATGAAACGATACGTTCCGGCAGTTCGTTGCAGGAACGGATGAGCCATCGCTTACTCGGTTGCTTCGTTTCGTACGGCGTGGACCGTCGTGTAAGGGGTGTCGTTGCACACAAAATTATAATTTCCTAACTATACCAAATTATATATTATAAAGAAGCAGGCAGGTCGGAAAGTGGCGCACAGTCTGCATATAGCAGTAATTTATGGGCTATGCCGATCCATTATAATTGAATCCGAATATATATTATGCCATAATGGTTAGAACACAAGACTTATGCGGGACGTTGGTAGACGTCCTACTACCCCTACCCAGGAGGCTGGTAGGTCTGCGACGATGTGTCGACAGGATGCTGGAAGTCGCCTTCCACCGAATCGCGCGCTAACTAAGCAGACGACATCAATACAACAATAAATGACAAACGACGCAACCTATCGCGAAAAGGGTCGTGCAGTGATCCTGGCCGCACTTATGGTTCTCTCCGTTGTCGCCATGTCCGCAGCGTTCGCGGGCGGCGCAGCAGCGAAGGACCCAACAGCTGCGAATTATGATTCCGGCCCGACGTTCAGTGACGGGTCGATCGACAAGGTATGGATCGGTCAAGAAATCACGCTCGAGAACGTCGGCGACGGGAGCTTCAATGGATTCGTTTCCATCGCTGAAGGCCCCGACACTTCCGACGACCCAGATACGGTCGAAACCCGTCAGGCAACCGACGGAACCGTTACCCTCAAGACCGATAGTCTGGAAGAAGACGCAATTTACCACATCAACGTCCACGACGACGAAGGGGGAACCTTCCACGGAGCGGCATTCCGTGCGCAGACTGAGAACCTCGATATCGAATTTTCCCGTGACGCTGTCACGCAGGACAGCATGGCCACCCTCGAGGTCTCCTCCGACCGAGACACCCAGTACGTGAACGTCTCGTCTGACAGCTTCGACGCATCGGACCTCAGCACGATGTTCGCGGACGCAGCGGCTAGCGAAATCGACCACGGCGACGAAGACGTCGTGACCCTCAAGGTTAGCGACGACACGACGTACGACGTCGACTTCGCTGATGTCGATGAGGGTTCGTACGACTTCGACTTCGACGTGACGGACTCCGAGGGCTCCGACAACGCGTCGGTCGACGTTGTCGACTCCCGACTCGACTACAGCTTCGAGAACGTTGACTCGGTCGAACAGGGCGGCGTCGCGAACATCACGCTCGACGTCGGCCAGGGCGACTCGGCCGCCGTCACCCTCGGTAGCATGGATGACGGCTACGCCACTTACGTCGATCTCGAGAACATTAAGGACGAGCAGGTCGTCCTCCAGTTCGATACGTACGACGTCCACACTGACCCGTGGAGCGTCCACAGCAGTTCCGACGCCGAGATCGCTGACTCCAACGTCTACAAATCGGACAACTTCGAAGACGGCGCTCCGTTCCCGGATCACAACTGGGACCTGTCCGTCGGTGACGAAATCGCAGAGAACTACGAGCTCGCGAACGAACACGACCGAGATCGTCTCGACGTCAACAAGCGGACGACAATCGGTGACACGACACTGCAGACTGCACCCGCCGGTGACAGGCTGGAGAACCTCGACGACTACGAGGACACCACGGTCACCGACACGAACATGATCGCCGAAGCCGACCACCTCGTCGTCAACGCCCAGGAGTTCGGTGCAGAGGGTCTCGTCGAGGACATCTCGGACTCCGACGATGACCTCCAGACGGCCCTTAGCAACGAGGGCATCTACGTGGAACTCTCCGAACAGAGCTCCGGTCCGATCAACGACGCGACGGTCTGGAACTCGAGCACTGACGCTGACAACCAGCTCAGCCTGACCGGCATCACCGTCGATGAGTACAGCGGCAACCTCGTCTTCACGGTCGAAGTCCCTGATAACTTGGAGACCGGCCAGACCTACGACTTCGCGTTCAAGGTCACGCAGCAGAACACCTACGTGCCTGACGAGGATGCGGCAATCAGCCAGGAATCGACGCTCACGTACGAAGACCGTGAATTCGAGTGGGACGATATCGACTCGCTCCCGGCAGCCGAGGACGCAACCGCAACGGGGACGACCACGGTCGCACCCGGGACGGAGCTCCCCGCTGAAGCCGACTCGCCGAACGACCAGGGTAGCTTCGTTCAGGTGGAAAACGCACTCGTCACCGCCGGTGACGACGGCAACAACGAGTTCGCCGTTGAGTTCGACCTCAGCGAGGAAGAACCTGGTGTCACCTTCGAACTCTCCGTCGAAGATCCCCTGGACGGCAAGGTCAAAGACGTGCTCAAGGGCGTTACTCTCACTGAAGACACTAACAATGGCGGATCCGATTCCACCATCGACGTCGAGGGCGACGCGCCGTCGACTGTCGAGGTCAACGAGAGCGCCACGCTCGACGTGGCCGTCACGAACAACGCAGACGCCACCCAGACGGTCGATTACCATGTCGACATCGACGGCGAGACCGTCGACAACCAGTCGCTCGAGCTCGAGGCCGGTGAGGAGTTCACCGAGAGCTACGATCTCAACACGAGCGCCGAAGGCGACATCAGCTGGGAAGTCCACGCTGGTAATGCTACCGACGACGGTACCGTGACTGTCGGCTCCGACGACAACAACGACGACAACAACGACGACAACAACGACGACAACAACGACGACAACAACGACGACAACAACGACAACAACAACGACGACAACAACAACGACGGAGACGGCTCCGACGGTGGAGACGGCGAGGACGGCGACGACGGTGACGACGATGACGGGACGCCTGGCTTCGGTGTCAGCGTCGCTCTCGTCGCACTGCTCGGCGCTGCCATGCTGGCACTCCGCCGCCAGAACTAAGCCGTAGAATCACCGGCTCACGCCGGCCCTGATACCCTATTTTATCGCGCGTTGCCGTTCTGAGCGAAAGCCACCACAAATACCGCTATTGAGCGGTTACACTCGATCGCCGCCGGCTGATATGCGATCGCGGTCGTCCCGATGAGGATCTCGTAGCGTACCGGATCGACCCCGGAGAACGATCACCGCCCAGACGCCGAACAGCACGAGCGTTCCGATCGTCCGTTCGAGTGTCTCGCTGTCGGGCATCAGCGTCCTCCCCAAGCAGATGAGTTCGATCTTCGCGCGGTCAAGCGGATCAGAGGGTTTTGCTCTGACAGACATGGCATCTATCGAGACTCCTCGAGCACCTCGATTCGACTCCCGCGACCTCGAAGCCCGTCTGGACTGCAGCAGTGCCGGCCTCGCGGTCGAACGTCTCCTCGTGGGCCTCGAGTGTGCCGTCGGCGAAGATCCGAACGTGGTGCTGACGAACGGTCGTTCCGGGAAGACGTTTAGGTCATAATGGAAGCGGACGAAGTTTGTAATCTCGTCGCCGTGCTCGTAGGAAAGAATCTAGTTTGGCGTGAATCCTTACAGGCGAGTGCTTCGACGACCTCGATAGCCGACGGCGGCGGATCGAGCGTCGCGACGTCGTCGTCGACGATACCCCGCCAGTCAGAAGCGCGAGAGCGTCCGATTCGAACAGCAGCCTCGGCGAGGCGGAGGACCCGAGCGTCCTGGTGCGGTTTCTCGAGCAGTTCGTCTGGGTCGAGGTCGTAGCCGGTAAGATTCTGTATCATCGTCATTCTCGCTGGGTCGCCAGGTTGACTGGTCGGCGGAAGATTCCAGTATCATAGCCCTGGATGTCCTCGCGACTTTTGAACAGTCGAACACCCTTTCGGAGTTCCTTCGTCGAACTCGAGGTCCTGTTCGCCAAGCCGATGAGCGAGTAGCCCGATGAGACGAAGCGCCTGCACTTTCGAGAGTGCGTTGTCGTCGGTCCAGCAGCCGACTCGTGCATAGGTCCGACAGGTCGTCATCGGTGGCGTCGACGGCTTCTCTCCGCGCTCGTCGTGATCGACGACACCCTGCTCGAGGCTAGCCTGTGGTGTCCGGTTTCGGTCTTCGACAGCGTGGTCGTAAACACCGTCGCTGAACGTTCCTTCCTGGACCTCCCAGACATGCTCAAAACGGACCTCCTAGACGTGCTCAACACTAACCGTTACACACGCGAGGGTTGTGCCAAACGGGTCGGTCGAACGCTCGCTGTGGCGAGACGTGGTCGTCTGCTGGTGTGAATGACACTATGGACATCGTATTAAGCAAAGCGACGCTGTAGGGCGGACGAGATCATCGCCAGCGACGCAGTCGCCGACTCGACACCCTTGCAGCGATCGTATTATTCTCGTGACGGTAAGTCGAGTTGATACCGATAAGTGCATGCGCAGTCTCTGTGCTTATTGCTCAGACACCGCGGGCTTCCCGCCTCGTAATATTCGTGCCATATACCAGCGGATACAAATAATGGCATCTATCACTACGGTTTATATTCCACGAAAAATGGGACGATGATGAAGTTCCTATGTAGATCTAGTTTAGTGGATTCGTTCGTCGTCTTGGAATACTACATAGTGGTCTGCGGAAGGTTCCCAGAGGACGGGGTCGGGATCTTCACAGTTCTCACATGTAACGATGTCTACGTCTCCAGAACCCATATTCGTTGCCCAGATAACCCGGAAGTACTCCGAGTTTGAACGAAACTCGGCGTTAGTATCTACCTGTTCCGCACTGATTCCCGCGTTTCCGTCACCGGCATTGATACCGATGCCATACTGGATGGGTTCCTCAGTACCAACGTGCTCGACTCGTAGTGTGTAGTCTGAGGTTTCAGCAGCAGCTGCAGACTGTGATCCAAGGATCAACCCGCTGCCAGCTACTGTTGCGAGTGCTCCTTTTTGCAAAACTGACCGCCGTGTTCTGTCATCTGGCATGACGTTTTAAACATTCTACACCACCATATTATAGCTTTCGGTTATTTAGTAACCTAATTTCCCATGGACCGGGCCTACTAATTCGACCTGAATGAACCGTAAGTCGCTAGCGGCGGGGTCACGATGGATAACGTCGGCCTCCTCGAGTTGGTCACGTGCTTCATCGGGGAGGGCAGTTCGCTCTTGGAGGTCGCTACAACCGAGCGTCCCGCTGGTGGCCTCGAGAGCAACCACACTGTACTTCGCATTCGGCGCAAGTCGTCGGTGTCAGGGGGCTTCCGGGAGGCTCATGGGCTTTAGTTCGTGGAGAGTGCCGCGGCTGGTTCCAGTGGGTCGATCGAGGCCAAGCCGTCGACGATCTCGATGTCGTCGTGCTCGAGGGCATTGCGCAGAAGTTCGAGAGCGTCTTCGAAGACGCTCATCCCGTGAGCTCACCTCGGACTGCGCCGCGGACCTTTCGCGAGTCGGCCATTGAACAGTCGAAGCAGAGCGTGTTGTGCGGGTGGTCGTGGCTTCGATCGACCGCGCGGAGTTCACGATTGGCGGCTTCCGGGTCGAACGTTTCACCATAGTACGTGACGTCGAGGAGGCTCTCGACGCAGTCGCCATTGTGGCCATTGTCGAGATTGACCACGTAGCCAGTCGTCACGAGTCACCACCTCCTTCGCTTCGCGTAGAGTTCTTAGACTGTGTGATTGTACGATTCACTTGGGTATTAGCGATTGTTCCTGGGTGCTTGGTCGCTGTCTCCACCATAACTCGCGTGTTCTTCAAATTCGAACGCAGTTCTTGCTGGACGCGGCAGAGATCGCGATCGCCGACTAACTCTTCGGCTTTCCCATGACGTCGTAGGTATCCGTCCGGTGGATGTTCTCGTCAGTTGCTTCGAGGACGTCCCGAATCCGTCGGTGGCGGCGCTCACGCCGCAACACCGCTTTTCGAAGTCGCTATTGCAAGAGATAGTTCAGAGACTACAGTCTCGTAACGTGGAAGACGAGATTTTCGCGCTCTTGGGAGGGGGTTCTTACATGTGGGTGTACAAAATTTGATAAGCCCCCTGGGAGGGCTCCGAACCTCCGGAAGCGCTTCGCTCTTCCGTGCCCTCGATCGTTCACTTCGTTCACTCTCGAGGACCGACGGGTCGTCGCCCCGTCCCGTAGGCTTTCAGACTCGTCGCTCACTCCGTTCGTGACGTCACGTAGAAAGCCAGTGCCCGGGGAGGGCTCCGAACCCTCGATCTCCGCATGTCCCAGGTCCGAGGCTCGGCAGTCCTCGAGGGACACGGAGGCTTCCAAGGCGAAACCGCACCGAATCTCTGAACCCTATGAGTGCGGCGCTATGTCCAGCTAAGCCACCCGGGCTCGATTACGAGTAGTGCGGTCCGTTTCTTTAACCTTTGTATTCGGATCCGCTGTGCAACGCGGACCCACGGATACGTGGGATAGTGGACAGTGGACCCACGGATTTATGAGACGGTGTTACGAAGGGCGCTGCATGAGCGTTCCCGGCATCGTTCACTCTACTCTCGATGGCGAGGAGATCGCGGCGCGGGTCTCCCTCGGCAGTGATGACGAGATTTTCATCACTCCCACGAGGACGATCGTGTACCGCGCCGACGGCCTCCTGAGCGACGAATCGGCCGACGAATACCCTCACGATGCCGACCGGCTGAGCATCTCGGAGGGTCGGCGGAAGACGAAGTTCACGCTCGAGTACGCCCTCGACGGCGACCGAGCGTTTTCCGTGCCCGCGGGGAAGACCGACGACGTGCTCCATCCCGTCCTCGCCGGCGTACTGAACGGGAACGGGATCACGGATCCCGGCGAGACGGTCGTCAAGACCTACCGATTCAGCGAACTGACGCTGATCATCACGAGCGATCGACTCGTCAAACACATCGGCGGCGCGGTCTGGGACGGGGACTTCGAGGAGTACCACTTCGACGACGTAACCAACCTCTCGTTCGAGGACGGCAGCGTCGCCACCCAGATCGTCCTCACGGCCAACGGCCGCCCCCAGCGGATCAAAGCCCCCAACGAGGAGGCAAACGACCTCCGGGAACGACTCCAGCGCGCGCTGTTCGATTACCACGGCGTCGGCTCGCTCGAGGAGCTCAACGAGACGGTCGGTGAGAGCGACGACGAAGCGGCGGCCAGCAGCGAGAGTTCGGTCGACTTCGGCAGTGGCGTCGATCCCCTCGATGCCGACCCGCCCGAACCCGACGATTCCGACGTGACAACCGAGGCGACGACCGGGGCGGCCGATGCGGAATCGACCGATCCGCTCGCCGAAGGGGCGACGGACGATATCGCGACCGAGGAGGTCGCGTCGACGGAGGGCGACGCGAGCGACGGCCGGTCGTCGGCGCGAGCGGCCCCGACCGACGGTTCCGCTTCGGATCGCGGCGGCGATGGAGCGACGACGGCGGCGGAGATCGATTCGATTCTCGAGGAGACCGATGCATCGAACGCCGCCGGGGGTGCGCCGGTTGCGTCGGGCCCGGAACAGTCGGCGGCCCCACCGAAAACCGATCCCGAACTCCTCGAGCGGCTCGATGCGCTCGAGACGGCGGTCGAACGGCAGAGCGACCTCATCGAGCAACAACAGCAGACGATCGATCAGTTGATCGCGGAACTCCGGCAGGGCCGGTAGCGCTAGCCGTCACGTCCCGTTACTTTTCGAATACACGAGGAGCCGAAGGGACCGAGTTCGCCGGCCTCGAGGTCGATGAAGTAGCCGGTCGAGAGGCCGGAGCCACAGCGCCGACAGGAAAACTCCCCCTCTTTCGTGACGACGTCTCGCTCGAACCGAACGTACTGCCTGCTCTTCGGGCGGATGACGCCGTCGTCGCGCTCGATAATACCGCGGAGTTCGGCCTGATCCAGGATCGTCCGCGTCACCGTCGGATCGGACGTGACGGTCTCGATCCGGTCGACGGCGTCGGCGAGCGAGAGCGATTCGTGCTCGAGGCGGGCCAGTAGCGCGAGTCCGAGCGCGACACGGTCGTCGTCCGCTTCGACGTCGGCCTCGCCGCCGACCCCATCTGCCGTTCCGGTCCGGTCCCCGTCGCGGTCCATCTGTCCGTGCTGTCGTCTCGGCGCGACTAAACGTTGCCCCTCTCGGGGTACACTGGGACGCCTCTCGAGAAAAAGTACGTCGCCGACCGTTCCCACGGGCTGGGAATCCACCGGTCGTTGATATCTTCGCTCCACTCCACTCCGAGTGAGAACATCACACGGCCGGAGTCCGGCTCCGGCGGAGACAGACCAATGAGTCAAACGATCGTCGAGACGGCGACCGAGGGATCGACCCGGAACGGAGAGCGCGAGTCGGCTCCCGAACAGCGGGGGTCGGAGCGGCTGGAGTGTCCGGAGTGTGCGGGCCCGATCCGCCGCGACGAGGAACACGGCGAACGAACGTGTACGGAGTGTGGACTCGTACTCGATGCCGACGTCATCGATTACGGCCCGGAGTGGCGAAATCTCGACGACGACGCGGACAGATGCCGGGTCGGCGCACCGGTGTCGACGCTCAGACACGACAGAGGCCTCAGTACGACGATCGGCTGGCAAGACGAGGACGCGTACGGCAACCGGATCTCGGGGCGGAAGCGCCAACAGCTCCGGCGACTGCGGACCTGGAACGAGCGCTTCACCTCGAAGAACGCTCAGGAACGCAATCTCAAACAGGCCTTCGGCGAGCTCGAGCGCATGGCGTCCGCGCTCGGACTGTCGGAGCCGTGTCGCGAAACTGCCGGCGTCCTGTATCGGCGCGCCGTCGACGAGGGCCTGCTTCCGGGGCGGTCGATCGAAGCGATGACGACCGCCTGCCTGTACGCCGCCGCTCGGCGTCACGGCACGCCGCGGACGCTGGTCGCGTTCGCGCAGGTGAGTCGAGTCGGCAAGCTCCCCATTCAGCGGGCGTATCGCTACCTCTCGAGCGAACTCGGCCTCGAGATCGAACCGGCCGATCCGGTCCACTACCTCCCGCAGTACGCCTCGAAACTCGCGGTCAGCGACGACGCCGAGCGGCTGGCTCGGGAGATTCTCGAGGCAGCCAAAGCGCGGGATCTCCACAGTGGCCGAAGCCCGGCCGGGCTGGCGGCGGCGGCGATCTACGGGGCGGCGCGACTGACGAACGAACGCGTCACCCAGGCCACCGTCGGCGAGGAGACGGGGGTCAGTTCGGTCACGGTGCGGAACCGATACCGGGAGCTTCTGGACGCCTACGAGGAGGACCGACGGCGATAGATGTCCCGGACCGACCTCGAGCGGGAGATTCTCGACGCGCTCGTCGATACACCGCAGTACGCCGTGGATCTCGCTGCGGAGATTGACGAGCATCCGGTCGCGGTCGAACAGGCGTGCGACCGGCTCCGCGATGCGGCGGCCGTCCGGTCGCTCGGCTGCCGACGGTACGAGATCACCGCGACCGGGCGGCGACGGCTCGCCGACGTGGGACCGGCGACTGGCGGATCGGACGGCCGGACAGAAACGGAAAGTCGACCGTGAACCCGTGCTGATCGCGCCGGGCCGGTGTCCGTTCGCGGATTGTCAGCCCTCGTAGCCCGCGTACGTCATGAGATCGGCGAAGACGTCGGTGTCCATCGCGTCACGGTAGACGATCCCGTTGACCATCCCGCCGGGATAGGAGTTGCCGTTCATCGCGTGGCTGACCTTGTGGCAGTGCATGAGATAGATCCCGGGGTCGGCGTCGGCTTCGAACTCGACGGTGTGGCGCTCCGCGGGCGCGATATTCGTGACGTCCTGTTCGTACTGGGCCGCGTCCGGGATCTGCCCGCCGTCTTTCTCGACGAGGCGGAAGCGGTGGTTGTGCGTGTGCATCGGGTGGGACATGTAGCCCGCGTTGACCATGTGGAGGCGAACGGTGTCCCCGTGATCGACGATGATCGGGGAGCCCTCCTCGGGGTGAAGCGTTCGCGGGAGGCTCTTCCCGTTGATCGTGAACACGTCGGGGTTGCGATTGCGGGGGCTGTAGTCCACGTCTTCGCCCGCCAGCTGGCGGTTCACGCGGGAGTCCCAGTCTTTGAGGGTGAAGAAGTACTCCTTGTCGGCGGGTTCGTACCCCTTCGGATCGACGCGGAAGATGCCGTACATCCCCATATCGATGTGTCGATGGGTCTGGTAGTGGCAGTGATAGAGGTGCGTGCCCGGGACGTTCGCCGGGATCGTGTAGGTGTGTTTCTCGCCCGGATTGACCGTGATACCGGTCGTCGTCGGGACGCCGTCGTTCTCCCAGGTCTTCTTCGCGCCGTGGAAGTGCAGCGTGTGCGGGTGGTCGGCCCCCGTGTTGTCGAGGGTGACGTCGATGTCGTTGCCCTCGGTCGTCCGGAGGATCGGGCCCGGAACGCTCGGCGTCCCGTCGTCGGCTTTGAAGGCCCAGACCCGCGGGAGTTCGACGGGGCCGCCCATCGAATCCATCGGGTGGACTGCGTGTCGAGCCGTTACGGACTGGAGAGTCACGCTGCCGCCCCGCTCGTCGACTTGCACGACCTCCGGGGAACTCGTCCACGGAAGCTCGGGTTCGGACGACGATGTCGACTCCTCGTCGGAACTCGCCGGTTCGGGTTCCTGCTGTGCACCCTGGCCCGTACAGCCCGCCAGGCCGGTCAGGGCCGCCGCGCCGCCGGTCGCTGCAACGAATTCCCGTCGCGATAGCCCCAATCCGGGTGCGCCGATTCGGTCACTCATAACAACTGAGCGTATGAACAGCCGACGTATAACGGGGCGAGCCAGTTCCCCTCGATCGGGAAGCCCCGAGAACATGTTCTCTCACACTACTTAAACGGACTCGATCCAGGAGGGGAGTGATCCACCGCCGGCAGACGGTTGGTCGACTGGCACCTCCGGTTCGCCGGTGGCCGGACTGACGGCCTCTTGCGGAGGTAGACGCTATTCGCCTAGTGGGCGCGGGCTCACCGTTCCGCTGCGGCCGACGGCTGGTCGCGGCCGACTGTGACCCGTCCCGGTGCGGACCGGGCCGCCGTGATCGCGACCCGCCGCCGTCCCGAACCGGTTCGCCCGCGGGCACAAGTTCCCGGGCCAACAGGTTACGCCTATGCCCGATGTCACGTCCCTCTCCGCCCTCGAGGAGGCGCCCCACGCCGAGGTATTCGACGATCCCACGCCTCGAACCGTTCGATTGCGACTCGAGGCCGACGAGCGCGTCCCGAAACACCGCCACCCGGAATCGAACGTCGTGTTGCACGTGCTCAGCGGTGCCGTCGAACTCACGCTCGGCGACGACACCTACGACCTCGAGCCGGGGGACGTCGTCCGATTCGACGGCGATCGGGACGTCTCCCCGTACGCGGTCGAGGACAGTACGGCGCTGGTCGTCTTCGCGCCGAAGACGGAGTCGTAGCGGGTCGCCGGTCAGCCGACCGTCGTCGCGACCCCTTTCGTCTGCCGGTAATCGCTCGCGAGCAGCGCTTCGATCTTCGAGACGATCGCCTCGCGGTCGCCGTCGGTCCACTCCACGGGCTCCTGAATGGGGACGACGAGGAACCCGCGACCGCGGATGTCGCGGGCGTGCAGCGCTGCCATGTCGAGGTCGAACCGGTGTCGCTGGGTCGTGTACTCCCGGAGGACGCGATCCGTCGCCCGCGCCCCGACCGGCAGGAGGATGTGGGCGTTGATCGCGCGGAGTTCGGCATCGAAGAACCGCTCGAGCTCGGCGTACTCCTCGTCGGTTGGCCGCCGGCCGTTCGGAAGGCTGCACATGTGGACGTAGCTCCAGAAACAGTTCTCGAGGGCGAGCTCGTTCCGCGGTCCGCTCGCGAACCCGACCTCGCGAACGACGTCCTGAACGGCGAGTCCGTCCTCGGTTTCGGTGAAGGGAACGCCGGTCGTTTCGCCGCCGTGGACACCGGGGTAGTCGCCGACGACGTGGAAGTCGGCGTTGGCATCACCGTATCCGAAGACGGCTGTCCGGTCGTCGGGATCGGAGCGATCGAATGGCGGTCGCAGTCCGAACGGGTTGCTCGTCCTGTCGGTGACGTTTTTCACGCACGGTGGAAGGCGGCCGCTGGTCATAACCGCAGCGGTTGCAGCAGAGAGACGGAACCCGGGCTGGCATCTCGGCCGGACGAACCTCCCCCGGCCGGTCGAACCGCCCGTCCGACGATCCGCTGGACGGACGGTCGGTCGGAGCGGTCGGATACGGTGATTTTATCACTCGATGTTGCGTTTTTTGTCGTACATGTATCAGGTGGGCCATTACGGTGGGGCGCTCCTGGCGTACGCGCCGCTCGGCACCATCGTCGCCCTGTGGGGGCACGCGGAGGTCGCGATCGTCGGCGGCCTCGTCTGTGTGGCCCTCTCGACGCTTCCCGACTACGATCACCGGCTCCCGTTGATCGACCACCGCGGCCCGACGCACACGATCCCGTTCGCGCTGCTTGCGGGTGCCGGACTCGCCGCCCTGTCCGCCGTCCTCGTCGACGCCTCCTCGGCGTTTGCGGACGCTGGCTTCGTCAGCTTCGCGTTCCTCGTCGGATTCGCCTCGATCGGTTCCCACCTCCTCGTCGACGCCCTGACACCGATGGGTATCCGTCCGTTCTGGCCCATCTCGCGTCGTCGCTACTCCGCGGATCTGACGACGGCGGCGAACCCCTTCGCCAACTACGGCCTGCTCGGACTCGGTATCGGAGCCGTACTGACGGGAACCGCAATCGTCGTCGCGTTCGGCTGATCGGCGCACCGGGACCAGAGAAAACGGAGGGTCCGCCGGCCGAGCTACGGCGAGAGCGTCTCGTTCGTCCCGCTCGAGCCGCCGGTTCGCCGAACGAGAACGATCCCGGCGACGAACGTCACGAAGAGTGCCGTGGTGGCGACGAGATAGGGGGCCTCGAGCGCCGGATTGACCGCCTGCCGGCCGAAGAAGAGGACGAGGACCACCAGCGGCGGTGCGACCAGTAACGGGGCGAGGGCGCGGCCGGTAACGCGTCGCCGACCGACCATCGCGGCGACGATCGCCGCGCCGAGCAGCGTGAGGGTCACGGCGTACTGCGTCAACTGCATCGTCGGCGAGTACGTCGCGATGCCCGCGTCGACGACGGGGCTGAGGACGACGTGTGCCGGCAGCGCGACGATACCGAGCGCCAGCGCACCGGTGACGTGGGTCCCCGTCAGGCGCGGTGTCCAGACGATGACGGTCGCGACGAGGAACAGCGTGAAGATCGTGACCGCGGTCCAGAAGTGCAGGGAGAGGATGTCCATCGTGTACTGCGTGACGGTTTCGCGGCCGAGCGCGACCTGTACCGGCGTCAGGATCATCCCGAGGACTACCAGTCCGACGACGCGCCGATCGATATCGGGGAGCCGCCACGCCGCGAGCGCGGAACCGACGATGGCGAACCCGGCGAACATCGCGACGAACCGGTGGAACCACTCGTAGAAACTCGGGAGACTCCCCGGCAACAGGTTGTACGGACCGGCGTCACATTGGGGCCAGTTGGCCTCGCAGGCCAGTCCGGAGCCCGTCGCTTTCGCCGCGACACCTAGCAGGATCGTCGCCGCGACCAGCGCGAGCGTCGCGGTCAACAGGTGCGGAAAGCCGAACCGATCGATCAGCGATCGAAATCTCGAGTCGGGCGTGTGATTGTCGTACGACACGGTCGTTCGGCCGAGGGTTGGGACGGGCCGTATTTATGTTGACCAGTTCTGCGGCGCACCGGCGCGCGTCGCCGCCGCCGAGCAGCCGTCGATCGGCCGGCCCCGTCGATCCGTTCCGTCGACTACGAACCGAGCGTCCGCTCACCGTCGGTCGCACCCGCCAGGTCGTCGCTCCACGTCTCCTCGTGGACGAGCCGGTCCGTCTCGAGCCGGTCGCGCCACCCCTCCTGCTGGAGGACGGGCTCCGCGGGGAAGCCGTTCGCCGGATAGCCCAGACAGAGGTACGCGACCGGCTTGACGTGGGGTGGAATGCCGAGTACGTCCCGAACCTCGGACGGATAGAGCACGCTCACCCACCCGACGCCGACGCCCTCCGCGCGGGCGGCCAACCAGAGGTTCTGCACGGCGAGACACGTCGAGTACACGTCGGTTCGTTTCATCGAGCTTCGGCCGAGTACGTGCGGTGCGCCCCGCGTCGGGTCGCAGGTCACGCAGATATTGACCGGCGACTCGCCGATCCCCTCGAGTTTCAATTCGGCGAACTCGGTCCGCTTCGGTTCCTCGTAACCCTCGCGAGCGGCCGCGATGGCGCGATCCGCGATCGACGCGATCTCGGCTTTCGTCTCGTCGTCGGTGACGACGACGAAATCCCACGGCTGCGAGAAGCCGACGCTCGGCGCGTGGTGTGCAGCCTCGACGAGCCGCTCGAGGACCGCGTCCGGAATCGGTTCGGCGGCGAACCGTCGGATGTCGCGCCGGGCGTAGATCGCCCTATAGACCGCGTTCCGGTCGGCATCCGTGAATTCAACCATCGTTTCACATATACAAAAACAGTTGTATAAACCCGCCGTCTCGCGATCGACCCGGAGACGCGTGCTCGGACGACTAGTTGACTCCGACGTCGGTCGCCGTCGGCACCGCTCACTCGAGCGTCTCGGCGGGATCGACGACCTCGTCCGTCGCGGGATAGACGCCGACCTGCTCGCACAGGTCGGCCATGGGGCAGGCGTCGGGATCTTCGAGACAGGCCGGGTTGCGCGCCGTGCAGTACTCGCGGCCGAACTGGATGGTTGCCGTGTGGCCGAAGCCACACTTCGCGGCGGGGACGTCCTGCTCGAGGACCTCGCGGACCACCTCGTGGTCGGCTTCGGGCGGTGCGATCCCCATGCGACGGTAGATCCGATGGACGTGCGTATCGACGGGGAAGACGCCGCCGCGACCGCCCGCGAACAGCAGGACGCAGTCGGCAGTCTTCGGCCCGACGCCGCGGACGGAGAGGAGCGTGTCGCGGACGATCGCCGGCTCCTCGTCTTTGACGAAGTCGTCGAACGCTGCGGCGGAGCCGAACTCCTCGCGGACCCACTCGCCGGTCTGGATGAGTGTTTCCGATTTCTGGTTGTAGAGTCCTGCGGAACTGATCGTCTCGGCGAGTTGCGATCGTTCGGCGTTCGCGAGCGACTCCGCGAGATCGACGCCGTCGGCGTCGTATCGGTCGATCAACGCGTCGTGCGCCGGCTGGCTCGCCGTATCGCTGGTATTCTGACTCAGGATCGTCCGGACGAGACAGGTGAAGGCGTCCCGCCCGCCGTACGTCTTTTCCCAGAACAGGTTTCCGAGTCGGTCGACGACCGTCTCCGCGCGGGTGTCGGCCGTCGCGGGGTCGAACTCGGCCGCTGCGCCGCCGCCCTCCGTGCCGCCGCTGATGTTGACGGCGGGCTCCGGATCGTCGCTCATACCGTCGCGTTCGGGCTCGCGGGACAAAACCGCGCCGGAATCGACGGCTCGCGATCGTTCGTCGAGGCCGCCGCCGGTCACTCGACGCTGATCGTCACCGTCGCTTCGGCACCGTCGGCCAGCGCCGCGACGAGGTCGCGGTCGAACCCCTCGGCCGCGAACTCGGCACCGTTTACGATCGTCCGATCGTCGACGTAGTCGCTCGTCCGTCCGACCGCGCTGCGCTCGCTGGTGAACTCGAGGTCGGGGTTGCCCCGCCCCGTCACCGACTCGCGGTGGCCGTTGGCCTCTACAGTAACCGTGATCGCCGCGTCGGCGTCCCGGCAGGCCGCGGCGAAGTCGGGATCGAAGTCCGCGGGGGCGCGATCGGCTTCGATCGCGAGGATACAGTCGCCCGCGGGGGTGAGATAGTCGTCGGTCGTCACCTCGAACGTGCTCGCGTGCTCGGCGCTGACGTGCTCGTGGCCGCGAGCGTGGATGACTTCTTCCATGCCCGCCGGTTCGTTGCCGGCCGGAAAACGCCCTCGAATTCCGGTCGGCACCGGTGATAGCTCCCGGGAGGAGTTCGATCCCGATCTCGAATCGTCGGCCGTCTTCACAGCCACACGACACGCTCGCTTACGCCGCCACTGGGTTCGTGCTCTCGGACAGCGGGCCGGGATACCCGTTATCGGCCGCACTCCCGCCGATTACACGTCGACGGACGCACGACTCGAGCGGTCCCCTCGAGTCACGTCCCGGATCGAAAGCCGGCGCGGAACTCGCGCGTGACGGCCCCGAGCAGGTTCCCGACCACGACGACCAGCAGGATCGTTACGAGTCCGAGCCCCCACTCGTCGTGGGGCGCTCCCGTGACGACTCCGGCGATGACGGCGACCGCGGCACCGACGACCGCGAGGATCGACAGGCCGAGCTGGAGCGACGACCCGCTGTTCCTGTACAGGAGGAACTGCGGCAGCCCGATCCCGACGGCGAAATAGACACCGAACCCGACCGGCGTCAGGCCGAGCACCGCGGTGGTTTCGGTGACGACGCTGACGATTCCGGCGAGGAGTACCGCCACGGCGAGACATCCGCCGACGATAGCCGAGTCGTTCATACCACCGACTTCGGTCTCGAAACGAAAATTAGTTTCGGAAATCGGGAGGGTCGACCACGACGGCTCGAGCGGCGACTGCGGCTCGAAGCCTCAGAGCAGGCTCGCGCCGTCGAACTCGCTGCGGCCGTAGTCGACGTCCATGAGGTCGAGGATCGTCGGCGTGATGTCGAACAGGTCGGCGTTTTCGATCGTCGCGTCCGGGTCGTCGATGTACAGCGACGTGTCGTCGAAGCTGTGCATCCCGTTTCGTGGGCCGGTATCGAAGATCTCGGCGTCGGCTTTGAACCCGGACTTGAGGTCGAAACCCTTGTTCGGGATCGCGACCAGATCCGGCGCGATGTCGTCGTGGTCGCCGCGGAAGGCCTCCTCCTTCTCGACGACCCGGTCGACGACCGCGTTGCCGTTCGGCCCCTCGAGCGCCTCGAGGTCGGCCTTGAGTTCGTCGCGGACCGCGTCGTACTCGTCCTCGGGAACGGAGCCGCGGGGTTCGCGGCCCTCGAGATTGATGTAGAATCGGCCGGGGATGAACGAGTAGGCCATCGTGTCGTCGGCGATGTCGCTCAGTTCCTCGGGATCGTCGGTCTCGAAGGAGAGCCACCCCTCCTCTCGGAGCCACTCGTTGAAGTGGACCTCGTAGTCGAGGCTGGTGAAGCCGTGGTCGGAGGCGACGATCAGCGTGACGTCGTCGGGCAGCGACTCGCGGAGGCGGCCGATATAGTCGTCGACCTTCCGGTAGAAGTCGATGAACTCCTCTCTGTACTCGCCGTCCCGTTCGTAGTCTTTGAAGAGGAAGTGGTTGACACGGTCGGTCGTCATGAAGACGCCGAAGAACAGGTCCCAGTCGTCCTCCTCGATGTAGTGCTGGAAGGCCTCGTACTGGGCGTCGACGGTCGCGTGCGCGTCCTCGATGAACTCGGATTTGTCCTCCTGATGACCGAGTTTCGGATTGACGTCGATCCGATAATCGAGCGTCTCGAGGTAGTCGCGGACGTCGTCGGGGTAGGCCGCTTTGTCTAACCCGGGCGAAAGGAACCCGGAAACCATCCGCTGGACGTCGCGCTGGGGCGGGAAGGTGACGGGGACGTTCATGACCGTCGCCTTGCGGCCGTTTTCCTGAACGCGGTCCCAGACGCGGTCGGCCTGGACGTCGCGGCCCATCGGGACGTAGGTGTCGTAGGTACCGACTTCCCGATCCTGAAAGCCGTAGACGCCCGTTTCTCCGGGGTTCATCCCGGTCGTCAGGGACGGCCAGCAGGCGCTGGATTCCGGCGGAACGATGCTCGAGATCTCGTCAGCGGTCCCCTCGTCGGCGAGCGCAGCGAAGTTTGGAAACAGTTCCTCGTTCTCCGAGAGGAGACTATACGGCACGCCGTCGACCCCGATAAACGCGACCCGGGGATCGCCGTCGCCCCGTATTCGGTCGAACAGACCCATGGACGGACGTAGTCCGACCGCATACAAGAAGGTTCGTTTCGAGACAGTGTCTTGTGAATGCCTGACACAACGGTGATCGCGGTATCGCTCGTCGCCGACTGCTGCCGCGCCGACCAGTGAGCGGAACGGTCCGGCCGAGGACGCCGATCGGGAGCGCTGGGCTCGCTGAGCCGCCCGCGTCCGAGGGACGGTCGGCGGCTACTCGTCGCTGTCGTTCGCGTCTTCGGGATCGAAGTTGGTCGGGACGACCGTGAGGTGGGCCATGCCGGCGGCGGAGTCTGTCGCATCGTCGGCCGACGGTGTTCGCGGGGAGTTGGATGCTGCCATACGGGAATCACTACGTCGGTACCGGGGATAAAATTACCCATGCTCATAACGCATCTGCCCGACGGGCGCAGATAACTCTCGGGAATCGACGCGAGCGGACGGCTCGAGTCTCGGTTCGTGGGAGCACCGACGGAACCGATAGAACGGGTCACACCGCACGCGACGGTGTGTCTAGAAGTGCTCGTCGTAGAGGTCCTGGGCGTGCTCGATCGCGTCGTAGGCCGCCTGCTTGTCCTCCCAGCCCTGCGTCTCGACTTCCTTGCCCTCCTCCAGGTTCTTGTAGGTCGCGAAGAACTCGTCGATCTCGTCGAGTTGCTGCTGTGGGATGTCGTCGAGATCCTCGATGTGATCGTACCGCGGGTCCTCCGAGGGGACGGCGATGACCTTGTCGTCCTGTTCGCCGTCGTCGTCCATCTTCATCAACGCGACGGGACGGGCCTCGATGACGCACCCGGGGAACGTCTGGTCCTCGACGAGAACGAGCACGTCGAAGGGGTCCTCGTCGTCGTAGTAGGACTGCGGGATGAACCCGTAGTCGCTCGGGTAGTGGACGTTGCTGTGGAGGACGCGGTCGAGGACCACGCCCGGTACGTCCTTGTCGTACTCGTACTTGTTGCGCTCGCCCTTGAGACACTCCACGACGGCGTAGATCTCTTCCGGCGGATTCGGTCCGGTCTCGAGGTCTTCCCAGAGGTTGACCATGTACCGGAGAATCCACGGTCGATCAAAAAGTACTTTCGTAATCGAGTGTCAGTATTCACGTGACGGTTGCCAGATAATCGACAAACGCGAAACGGGCACATACACCAGTGCCCGGCAATGTTGCGGCCGATCTCGGGCTGTCCGACCGGCTGATACGAAGGAATAGTTGACAAGTCTTAAATAGTCTGGTGACATTTGCACACGTATGTCAGAGGCACAATCAATCACCGGCGAACAGAGTATCGCGCGCGAACTCACGGCGTTCCAGAACAACATCCTCGTCATCCTCGCCAAGGAGCCGATGTACGGGCTGGCGATCAAGCGAGAACTCGAGGACTACTACGGGACGGAAGTGAACCACGGTCGACTCTACCCCAACCTCGACGAACTCGTCGACCTCGGACTGGTCGAGAAGAGCGAACTCGACAAGCGGACCAACCAGTACTCGCTGACCGACGACGGCTACGACGCCGTCCTCGACGGGCTTCAGTGGACCCTCTCGAAGGTCGTCACGGGCGACGACCGCGCGGACGAGATCAGCGAGATCGTCGAGAACAGCTACTAGAACTACCGCTTCGGGACCGGCTCGTCGACCGCCTCGAAGACGAGTCGAATCGACTCCGCGATCACGTCCCGTTGTTTTTCCGACGGCCAGGCGTTCCGAACGACGTACTCGGTCCGAAACTCCGCGAGCTCCTCGCTCGTCAGGGACTCCATCGGCTTCGCGTAGTGATTGCCCGCGAAGTCCGCGAGTATCGCCGCGTTGTCGCCGTGGATGTCGCCGTGGGCCTCCCTGACGTCCGCGACGACCGCTCGGTTGTGTTCGTCGACCGCCTCCCAGTCGTCCGGGTCGTCCGTCCCTTCGAGCGGGACTTCGACCGCGCGGTCGATGTCGTCGATGCGGTCGGTCCTGATGATGCCGTCCTCGTGCCACTCCTCGGGGTGGCACACGAGCACGTCGTCGCCGTCGTCGTCGCGGACTCGAGACGTGAAGCCGTGCTCGTCGAGGAGTTTGTCGCGTCGATTCTCGTAGGCCTCGACCTCGTTGTCGTCGACCGCAGCGCGCTCGAGTCGGGTCACTCGTTCGATTTCGTCGACGACGCCTCTGGGGAGCTCCCCGTCGGCTTC
This sequence comes from Natrinema salaciae, assembly GCF_900110865.1. Lineage (NCBI taxonomy): Archaea > Methanobacteriati > Methanobacteriota > Halobacteria > Halobacteriales > Natrialbaceae > Natrinema > Natrinema salaciae. The sequence continues at coordinate 871,935 of NZ_FOFD01000001.1, read as the reverse complement.
GGCCTCGCCCCCGTCTCCGCCGGCGTCGATCGCGTTCCGATCGCTCATGGGGTGATCGTACGCACTCGAGCGGTTTTGCCCTTGCCGATTCGGTCCGCTTCTTGCCGCCGGCGCTACGCTCGATCGAGCGCCTCGTTCGCGAGTTCGTCCGCACGGCTGTTGACCTCGCGCGGAACGTGCTCGAGCGTCCACTCGTCGAACGACTGCAGCAGCTCGTGGACCGTCACGCGCTTCTCGCGGAGCTCGGGATCGTTGGTGTCGTACTCGCCGCGGACCTGTTTGACGATGAGTTCGGAGTCGCCGCGGACGTGGACCTCGTCGTAATCGTAGTCGTTCGCGGCCTCGAGCACCGTTATCAGCGCCTCGTACTCGGCCTGATTGTTCGTCGCACGGCCGATGGTCTCGCCGCCCTCGGCGACGATCCCGTCGCCGGTGACGATCACCCACCCGATCCCGGCCGGCCCGGGGTTCCCGCGAGAGCCGCCGTCGAAATAGAGGTGTGCGCGCCCACCACTCTCCCTGAGCAGCGCCTCGAGCTCGCGCGGGTTCGACCCCTGGACCACGACTTTGTCGTCGTAGGCGACGGCGGTCGCCGATCCGCGACTCGCTCGCCAGCGTTCGTGGTCGGTGTTCCCCGAGTCGACGGCGACACCCGCCTCCTCGAGCCGTTCGCGAGCTGCCTCGACGTCGCACTCGATAACCGGCATTCGTCTCCCTGATCGGCCGCACCCGGATAAAGAGTTTCCGATTCCGAATCGTAAACTTCGCCTTTCAACCCTTGTATCCGCTGTTTTCGGGCGATACGGCTCGGGTGGCGAAACTCCTTCCCGAACGTTTATATAGTATGGTGATACTACTATAAAAGTGCGATGACACGGTCCACCCGCCAGCGGGAGCGAACGCGCGAGACGGACGAGACCGAGGATCAGGAGGGGGTACGTGCCTGTCCCGAGTGTGAATCGGATAATCTCGTTAAGGACTCCGACCGGGGTGAGCTCATCTGTGAAGACTGTGGGCTCGTCGTGGAGGAAGAACAGATCGATCCCGGCCCGGAGTGGCGGGCGTTCAACCACCAGGAACGTCAGGAGAAGTCCCGCGTCGGCGCGCCGACGACCCAGACGATGCACGACAAGGGACTGACCACGACCATCGACTGGAAGGACAAGGACGCCTACGGCCGCTCGATCTCCTCGAAGAAGCGCAGTCAGATGCATCGACTGCGCAAGTGGCAAGAGCGTATCCGAACCAAAGACGCCGGCGAGCGAAATCTCCAGTTCGCGCTGAGCGAGATCGACCGCATGGCGTCCGCACTCGGCGTTCCGCGCTCGGTCCGCGAGGTCGCATCGGTCATCTACCGCCGCGCACTCAAGGAAGACCTCATCCGCGGGCGCTCGATCGAGGGCGTCGCGACCTCCGCGCTGTACGCGGCCTGTCGGAAGGAAGGGATCCCGCGAAGCCTCGAGGAAATCTCGGAAGTCTCCCGCGTCGAACGCAAAGAGATCGGTCGCACGTATCGATACATCTCGCAGGAACTCGGCCTCGAGATGCGTCCCGTCGACCCGAAAAAGTACGTCCCGCGCTTCTGTTCTGAACTCGAACTGTCCGAAGAGGTCCAGACCAAGGCCAACGAGATCATCGAGAAGACGGCCGAGGAAGGGTTGCTCTCCGGCAAGTCACCCACGGGCTACGCCGCAGCCGCGATCTACGCCGCCTCGCTGCTCTGCAACGAGAAGAAGACCCAGCGCGAGGTCGCCGACGTCGCACAGGTGACCGAGGTGACGATCCGGAACCGGTATCAGGAACAGATCGAAGCGATGGGCATTCACGGCTGACCGTCGCCGCGCCGTTCCGAACTCGCCTTTTTTACCGCCCTGGGACGCGACCGCCAGCGGGCGTGCCGTCCCGATCGAATCGCGCCATCGTCACTCGAGTCCTGGACCGGAGCGAAAAATCGCGTTCGTCGGCGCGGGAGACCGCTACTCGTCTTTGCCGACGCTGATGACCTGCAACAGCGAGTAGACGGGGACGCCCTCGAGCTCTTCGAGCCCCTGTTTGTCGGCGAGGACGACACACGCTAGCGGCTTTCCGCCGTCGGCGCGGATGGCCTCGATGGTCTCGCGCATGGTCGTGCCGCTGGTGATGGTGTCGTCGACGACGTAACACTCGCGGTCGCGGATCCCAGCGAAGTTCCGCGAGAAGGTGCCGCCGAGTTCCTCGATGTCGCCTTCTTCCCACTGGTGTTTCGCGGGAGTGTAGGTCCCGAGGTCGGTCTCGAGTTCCCGGGCGACGAGCGTGGCGATGGGGCCGCCAGCCTTCTCGATGCCGATCGTCAGGTCGACGTCCTCGCCGTGTTTGGCGAGCATATCGGCCATCGCGGAGGCGATCGCGCTCATCCGTTTGCTGTCCCGGCCGATCGCAGACCAGTCGACGTGGATGTCCTGCGGACTGCTCGGACCGCTCTCCGGTTGCTGCGTCGAGGGTTCGGTCGGCTGAGGGGTGGTACTGCTGCGCTCGACGAGCCAGCTCGCGGTCTCCCGCGAGACGTTCAGCTCGTCGGCGATTTCGCCCTTCGAGAGGCCCCGAGCCGCGAGCTCGGCCGCGCTCTCGATCAGGTCGTCGACGTTTTTCATATACTCGTGAATTCGACCGCCGTTTTTATAGTCGTATCGTCATCCGAATCCGAACCCGTGCTGCCGCCGGCCGCCGGAACGCGCGCGGTCGCTTCCGGGAACGCTCGGTCGACCGACTCGAGCCCGTAGACGCCGGAGACGAGCTCCTCGAGCAGCCAGTCGGGGAGCCCGGCGAGGGTGTCGACGGCCGCCTCGAACTGTCGCCGGTTCGAGTTGACGCTACCGACGAGGGACTTGTTGTGCAAGACCAGTTCGCGGTGGAGTCGGCCGCCGTCGACCTCGAACGACCAGTCGTCGGGGACGCCGAGCAGCGCGGCGACGCCGTTGGGTGCGAGCGCCTCGATCGACTGGAAGGCGTGTTTCGCGTAGCCGGTCGCCTCGTAGACGACGTCCATCGACTCGTAGACGTCCGGGATCTCGGGGACCGGCGTCTCGCGGGAGTCGACGTAGGTCGCGCCGAGCCGCTCGACGATGTCGATCGTCGGGTGCGGTCGATCCTTTCGGCCGAGGCAGTAGACGCGTTCGTAGCCGAGCGTTTCCGCGAACATCGCGGTGGTCAACAGCCCAAGGGACCCGGTGCCGAGGACGAGCGCAGACTCGGGCCGCCAGTCGAACGCCGAGCGCGTCGCGCGTGCGTGCTCGATCGCCTTCTCGGTGATGCTGATCGGCTCGACGAGAAACCCCCACTGCGCTAGCTCGGCGGGGATCGGGACGAGGCAGTCGACCGGACTCGTGATGTACTCGGCCATGAACCCGTGGGCCCCGACGATGCCGCGTTCGACGTACTCGCCGTCGGGTGCCATGTCGGGCTCGCCGCGCTCGAAGTACCCGTTGGTCTCGACGCCCGCGGGCGGTCGTCGAACCGTCGGGACGACGTACTGTCCCTCCTCGAGGGCCGTTCCGTTCGCGTCTTCGACGATTCCCACGGCCTCGTGACCGAGGACCAGTCGGTCGTCGCCGTCGGGGACGCCGCCGTGCGTTCCGTCGATAACCTCGTAGTCGGTGCCGTCGACGCCCACGCGACAGATCCGCACGAGCGCTTCGCCGGGAGACGGTTCAGGAACGGGCCGCTCGACGACTTCGGGGACACCCGCCCCGGGCGTGACTGCGATGGCTTTCATGCCCCCCACTAGGAACCGTGAGGATAAATATTTATTCCTACTCGAGTAAATCCCCTCGTCCCGAACGTCGGGGCGTCGAATTCGTACGGGAGCGTCGCACTCGGTGCTCGAAGCGGTCGCCACCAGAAACGATTATCCGACTGCCCCCGACTGTAGTTCACATGGAACGATACGATCTCGTCTATCAACTCTACGACGAGTACGACACGAAGGCATTACGAGAGTACCAGGAGTTCGTCGACGTCTTCCCCGCCGTCGATTCTCGGGTCGCGCTCGAGCACTGGCAGGGGGCGACCGAGGAACTCGAGGAGCGCAAGGACGAAATCCGGTCGTCGTTCGCGGCGGGCGAGACGTTCGCGGAGGTCGCCGCGCGGGCGACCCGGGATCAGGCCTTCACCGCGCTCGATCTCGATGCGAAGTACGGCCGCGCGGTGAACGTCCTCGTGCTCGACGTCGACGAGACGCTGCGCTCCGCGGGTGGGACCGACAACGAGATCCCGCGGGACACGCTGCACGTCCTGACCGAGTTCCACGAAGCCGGCGTCCCGATCGTCATCTGTACGGGCCAGACCCTGGAGAACGTCAAGGGGTTCGCGATCCAGGGACTGGGCAGCGAGATCGTCCACTCGGGGACCCTCTCGATCGTCTACGAGGCCGGGACGGGCGTGTTCACGCCTGGTCACGGTGCGGACACGAAACAGTTGCTCTACGAAGATCTCGAGGAGTCGATCCGGACCGTCTTCGACGACGTGCGATCGCGCGTGTTGCCCGAAGCCCCCGAGGACCTCAGGCGCGGCTGTCACCTTCAGGGCAACGAGTTCAACGTCACGATGAAGCCCAACTACGAGACCGGCTCCGCGGACGCCCGCGATATCATCGACGAGGCGCTGGTCTACCTCATCGACCTGCTCGCGGACGCCGTGGGCGCGACGATCGAGGGAGACGGAGACGGGAACGGGGACGAAGCCGGGGACGCCGTCGGATCGGTACTGGACGGCGAAGACGCGGGCGAGACGACGCTGGGTGGCGAGACCGTCGTCGACTGGACCCGCGCCTTCTACGCCGGTCAGGACTCCGAAATCAGAGCCGTCCTCGAGGGCGAGGGGGCGTACCCCGACCTCGATGCGAGCGCGGTCCCCGAGCGACTGGCCGGGGTCCTCGAGCGTATCGACGTCGCCTACTACGAGGCCGACGCGGCGGAGATCGGCAGCCTCGAGTTGAACAAGGTGGTCGGCGTCGAGCGGGCGCTGGAGGTGCTCGGGGTGGACGACCCGTTCGCCCTCGTGATGGGCGACTCCAAGAGCGACCTGCGGGTGATGAAGTGGATCGACGACACTGACGCCGGGATCGCGGCCGCCCCGGAGCACGCCTCGCAGGACACCCTGGAGCACGTGCTCGAGACGGACGAACTCGTCTTCGATCGCGGCAAGAGCGTCGACGTGCTCCGGACGGTCTACGCGCTCAATCGGCTGGCCCGCCTCGGGTGACTGTAGCCGTCGACCGAACCGTCACCGTCCCCGTTCCGTCACGGGATTGTGATCGTCGTCCGGGCGGCGTGCTCCCTTAAACTGCCGGAACACAAAGGCCCGCTCATCAACCGTATTCGAGCCCTCCCTTCTAGCAGCACGATCCGAGCGGGCGCGATCGAGAACGGCCGCAGGACCGCCGCCGTGGCGACGCGTTCGCGACGATACGAGCGGATCGGCTGGATACTTATGAGACGATTCGAGTCCACACGCCACCACGACAGCGATATTGTTCGCCGACCGGACTCGAGTCAGCGTTACGAGGTGACCTTCCAATGACGACGATCGCAGAACTCTCGCTTTCGACGGACGAGTTCGCACTCGCAGAGACCCTTCAGAAACTACCGGCCCTCGAGGTCCGCGTCGAGAGCGTCGTCGCGGAAGGGCCGACCCGAACCGTCCCGCTCGTCTGGTTCTCGAACGTCGATCACGACGAACTCGAGACCACTCTCGACACGGATCCAACTGTCGACGAGCACCGGCAACTCCTCGAAGGCACCGAGGACGGCGAACTGTTCTATCGACTCACGTACACCGAGGACGTCGGCTCGGTCTGTTGCTGCGTCTACAGACACGGCGGTACGGTGCTCGACGCGCAGGTGTCGGACGGACAGTGGACGCTCCGGCTCCTCTTTCCCCACCGCGAAGAGCTCTCGAGCGCCGTCTCGGACATCGAAGAGCGCGGCGTCCGGATCGACGTCAAGCGTATGGTCGAGGCCGGTCAGGACGAGGACCTCGAGACGACGGCGGCACTGACCGAGCCACAGCAGGAGGCCATCGCCGAGGCCTATCGGCAGGGCTACTACGACGTCCCCCGCGAAATCTCGCTCGAGGAACTCGCGAACGAACTCGACATCTCCCATCAGGCGCTCTCCGAGCGGCTCCGGCGGGCGAACCGTGTACTCGCGGGCGAGCAGCTGGACGAGCCCGCGAGCGAGATGGCGACGCCCGACTGAGCGAGCAGCCGACCGACCCGGGCGATCGCGGCTGACGGCAGGTGTTTTTTGGCCGTGCCCGGCGGACGGACGGGCATGGCGCATCACGATCCCGGCGCTGCCGACCCGTTGTCGCTTCGCGGCGTCGTCCCGCCGACCGTCACCGCCTTTCACGAGGACGAGTCCGTCGATTACGAGACGACCGCCGCCCACGCCCGGTTCGTGGTCGACCGCGGAGCCCACGGCGTCTTCCCGCTCGGGACCAACGGCGAGTTCCCGCTGCTGTCCGGCGCGGAACGCGACCGCGTGGTCGAGGCCGTCGTCGACGAGGTCGGCGGCGAGGTCCCGGTCATCGCTGGCGTCGGCGCGCCCAGCACGCATCGGACCGTCGCCCACGCCGAGCACGCCGAGTCGGTCGGCGCGGACGGAATCGTCGTCGTCACGCCCTACTACTTCCCGCTCGATCACGACGGCGCGATCGAGCACTACCGCCGGGTCGCCGAGGCCGTCTCCCTCCCGGTGTACATCTATCACATCCCGAGCAAGACGGGCAACGAACTCTCGCTCGACACCCTCGCCGACCTCGCGGAGATCGACGCCGTCGCGGGCGTCAAGGACTCGAGCAAGGACGTTCCCTGGCTCGCACAGGCGATCGACGCCCACTCCGAGCTGACTTTCCTCGCGGGGTCGGACTCGCTGATCGTCACCGGGCTCGAGATCGGCTGCTCGGGTGCGGTCAGCGCCGTCGCGAACGCGTTCCCGGAGCTGGTCGTCGACTGTTACGAGGCCTACGACGCCGGCGAGGAGGAGCGCGCACGCGAACTACAGAGCACGCTGTTCCGGGTTCGGAACGCGTTCAAAACCGGCGGTGCGTACATGTCCGGCGTCAAGACGGCGCTCCGGATGCGGGGCGTCGACGCCGGCCCGCTGCGGAGCCCGCTTCGCCTCAAGGACGACGACGCCGCGGCGGAGATGGGCGAACAGCTTCGGGACCTGGGACTCGAGGGCCTCTGAATCTGAACGCCATCCGTCGCCGCTCGCGTTCGACACGGAGACTTTTGTCGCGGCCCTCGAATGGCCGCCATGGAACTCACCGAGGAGCAGGCGGCGGTCCGCGACGTCGTCCGAGAGTTCGCCGACGAGGAGATCAGGCCGACCGCGCTCGAGGCCGACGAAACGCAGGCGTTTCCCGAGGACGTCTGGGACGGGCTCGCCGATCTCGACCTGACGGGGTTGACGGTACCCGAGCAGTACGGCGGGTACGACGCGGACCCGGTGACGGCCGCCGTGGTCAACGAGGAGGTCGCCTACGGCATGTTGGCCGTCGCGACGGCGCTGTCGGTCCACTCGCTCGCGACCTCCTGTATCGCCGAGTTCGGGAGCGACGCCCAGCGGGAGCGATGGCTGCCCGAGATGGCCGAGGGTCGACCCGTCGGTGCCTTCGCGCTCTCGGAACCGCACGCGGGGTCGAACCCGGCGGAGATGTCGACGGAAGCGAGACGCGAGGGTGACGAGTACGTCATCGACGGCGAGAAGCAGTGGATCACGAACGGCGAGCGAGCGGGCGTCTACGTCCTGTTCGCGAAGACCGATCGCGACGATCCGTCGTCGGTCACGCAGTTTCTCGTCCCGGGCGACGTCGACGGCCTGACCGTCGGCGAGAAGGAGGACAAGCTCGGCCTGCGTGCGAGCGACACCACGAGCCTGACCTTCGACGGCGCTCGAATCCCGGCTGCGAACCGGCTCACCGAAGAAGGAAAGGGGCTGTCGGCCGCGTTCCACATCCTCACCGGCGGCCGGATCGCCATCGCAGCGCAGTCGGTCGGCCTCGCACAGTGCGCGCTCGACGAGGCGACGGCCTACAGCGGGGACCGCGAGCAGTTCGGCGGCCCGATCGCGGACATCCAGACGATTCGGCACAAACTCGCCGAGATGGCGACGCGGACGCGCGCCGCGCGGCTGCTGACCCGAGATGCGGCGCGGAAACGAGCGGCCGGCAGTGCGGCGCTCGAGGCCAGCATGGCGAAGTACTTCGCGAGCGAAACGGCGATGTTCGCGACCAACGAGGCGGTCCAGATTCACGGCGGCTACGGCTACGTCACCGAGGGCGAGGTCGAACGACTCTACCGCGACGCCAAGATCACCGAGATCTACGAAGGGACGACCGAAATCCAGAAGACGGTCATCGCGCGGGAACTGCTGGGGGAGCGGTAGCGCTCGTCGACACGACCAGCGTCCGATCACGGGAGTCGTCGATCGCACTTGTGGCTCGCTCCGTCGACCCGCCACTGGTACGAGTCAGTTCCTCGAGCGCGGCCGGTCGAACGGGTTCCGAACGGTCGGCTCCGTGACCGAAGTCCCTATTCCCCTGCCGCTCGTATCGACGGCCGTGACCGAGTACGAGGCCGTCGTTTACGATCTGGACGGGACGCTCGTCGACCTCGACGTCGACTGGGACGCCGTCGCCGTCGACGTCCGCGCGGTCTACGAGACCGCGAACGTCGAGCCGCCCGGCGACGGGCTCTGGGACATGCTCGGGGCCGCAAACGACGTCGGGCTGACCGACGAGGTCGAGTCGGCCATCGCGGCCCACGAACACGACGGTGCGCGGACGTCCCGACGGCTCGCCCACGCCGACGAGGCGCTCGAGCGGTCGCTGCCGACGGGGGTCTGTTCGCTGAACTGCGAGCGGGCCTGCCGGATCGCGCTCGAGGAACACGCCCTCACGGCGGCCGTCGACGCCGTCGTCGGCCGGGATACGGTCGAGACGTGGAAACCGGACCCGGAGCCGCTGCTCGCGACCGTTCGCGGCCTCGAGGTCGAGCCGGAGCGGGCGCTGTTCATCGGCGATTCGAAACGGGATCGGCGGACGGCGGAACGGGCGGCGGTTGACTTCGAGTACGTCGGCGAGGGACCGTCGGGCGTCTGACCGGCTACGTCTGTGTTCGTTTCGCGTAGGCGAATACCACGAGCGCCGTGAGTAACCAGACCGGAGCCCCGACCCGGATCGCGAACTCGACGCGGTCGCCCCACGTGGGGAGCGTCGCGGTCGCCGACAGCGCGGCGACCAGCGGCGCGCCGACGAGGATCGTGGCGACGAACGTCGTCTGCATCACCCAGCCGTAGTCGACCCCGTCGGGCGAAGTCGTTTCGACGCGTTCAGGCACGCGTGAGTATGACGACCGATTCGTCTTAAGCGCGCCGGGTCGGCGCGGTGGCCACGCTCGACGGCGGACAGCGAGACGTGACGGCGGTTGCCGAAGAACAACGACGTTTAATCGTGGGAGACCAACCTGTGCGTATGCCGAGCGTACGGGATATCCGGACGAAAGCGGGCGACGAACCGATCACGATGCTGACGGCCTACGACGCGCCCACGGCATCGATCGTCGACGAGGCCGGCGTCGACATCATTCTCGTCGGGGACAGCCTCGGGAACGCCAGTCTGGGCTACGAAACGACGCTTCCAGTGACCGTCGACGACATGGCCCGCCACACCGGCGCGGTCGCTCGCGCGACCGACGACGCCCTCGTCGTCGCCGACATGCCCTTCCTCTCGATCGGCGTCGACGAACGAGCCAGCCTCGAGAACGCCGGCCGGATGCTCAAGGAGGAAGACGCCCACGCGGTCAAACTCGAGTGTGGCCCCCACACCGTCGAGCTAACCGAGAAACTGGTCCAGCTCGGGATTCCCGTGATGGCTCACCTCGGGCTGACGCCCCAGCACGTCAACCAGTACGGCGGCTATCCGCGACAGGGAACGGATCGAGCGGCCGCCGAGCGTATCCTCGAACTGGCCCGGGCCCACGAGGACGCCGGCGCGTTCTCGCTCGTCCTGGAGCACGTCCCGTCGAATCTGGCGGCCGACGTGACGGCGGCCCTGGACATCCCGACCATCGGGATCGGGGCCGGCCCGGACTGTGACGGACAGGTGCTCGTGGTCGACGACGCGATCGGCCTCAGCGAGTGGTCTCCGTCGTTCTCGAAGCAGTTCGGGAACGTCCGCGAGGAGATGGAATCCGCGGTCGGGGAGTACGTCTCGGCGGTCGAGTCCGGCGAGTTCCCCGCCGACGAGCACAGCCACGAGGAGAGCGACCTCGAGAACGTCTACTGACCCGCCGGCGCTCGATGCGGACGGGTCGCCCCTCGGGAACGGGTCCACCCGGCGACGAAGATATTAGGGGCATAATATTACACAACTATTCTAGCCAGATATAGGGGAAGTGTTTATATGTTGTGGCGTCCTCCCTCGAGACACGACGCGAAGGATCGAACCCATGTCATATTCTCCGAACAAAACGCCCCGCGAGCGCCGGTCGCCCACGGATCGCCCGTCGCGATTACAGCACGTCACGGTCGAACGGGACGACGTGGCCGTCTGTACGATGTTCCCGACCGATGTCAGCGAGAACGCGATGTCGACCCAGTGGCTCACTGCGACCACCGATTCGTTCGTCGCCCTCGAGCGGCGGCGGTAGTTCCACCCCCGAGCCGGCGTCGTCCCACACGGCCGCGTTCGTCCAGCACCCCGCTATCGGCCGGTTCCTCCGCGCTACGCTCGTCTCTACACTGTCCACGTCCCGCCGTCACCAGTCACGACCCCGATCCGTCACTCCTCGAGGTCCGCCAGGAACGATTCGACGGCCGCGTTGAACGCCGTCGACTGCTCGATCATGGCCAGATGGGCCGCGTCCTCGATTTCGGCGAGTTCGCCCCCCTCGATCTCGTCGGCGAGATACTCGTGGAACCAGGGCGGCGTCAACTGGTCGTACTCCCCGTGCACCGCGAGCGTCGGGACCGAGATCTCGCCGATGCGGTCGCGGACGTCGAACTGGTGGCTAGTCAGGAAGTCCCTGCGCGTGACCGCCTGTCCGCAGTCGTACATTCGCTCCATTGACCGCTCCCGAAGCGCCGGATCGGGGTCGTGAAAGAGACGATCCGGCCCGTGCAGGAACTCGACCGCGCGTTCGAAGTCCGACTCGAGCCACGTCAGCAGGTCTTCGAGGACGCCGAGTCTGGCACCCGTTCCGGTCAGAACGACCGCCGCGGGCTCGAACTCGCGCTCGAGCAGGAGTTGCAGGACGACGGCACCCCCCAGCGAGTTCCCGACCAGGATCGACGCGTCGGTCGCCTCGGCGACGGCCAGCACGTCGTCGACGTAGGCGGACAGCGCCGTGTAGCCGGCGCTCGCATCGATGTCGTCGGAGTCGCCGTGGCCGCTGAGGTCGAGCGAGACGACCGGCGCTCGGTCCGCGAGCTGGTGTTGCCCGTTCCAGACCTCGCGCGACCCACCGCTTCCGTGGATACAACAGATCGTCGGCCCGTCACCAGTTCCGTCGGTGACGTCGTACGCCGTCTCTCGACCGTGGTGTGATACCGTGTCCATACGGTGTGACACGATCGGTGCGGACATAAAGACTCGATTCGGTCTCGGGCCGATCGCATCCGAATCCGCGAGGCGTCGCGAGCGATCGACCGGAGAACGCCAGCAACGGGGCTATACTGCTTCCGACACAATCTACCGGTACGCCATCGAACGGAACGTTCGATCTCGAGAAGACCCCCTTCTGTGAACCGCGAACAATCACTTCCTACCGTACCATGCCGCCTTACGGCGGTTAACCGTAGAAAGATTTATATGGCTCTGGCGCTTACCTTGGGTTAGTTACAGCATGACTCTCGAACAATTCACCCGCGACGAGGGGCAGGTAGCCCGTCAGTACGAGTACGACGACGCCGTGATCATGGCCGTCGACTTCGGTACCGACGAGACCGACGCCTCGGTCGACGTCGTCGACAACACGGTCATCGTCGTCCTCGAGGACGACCAGTACGAAATCGAACTCCCCGATACCGTCGGGGACGCGCACACGTTTATCAAAAACGGCGTGCTCACTGTCGAACTGGAGGAGGAACTATGAAGCTCACTGTCAAACCACTGAAACAGAAAGACGCCGGCCGCGGACTCGCTGCGATCGACCGCGTCTCGATGAACGAACTCGACCTCGAGAACGGGGATTACATCGTCATCGAGGGCAAGAGCGACGGACAGGGCGTCGCTCGCGTCTGGCCCGGGTATCCCGAAGACGAGGGGCGCGGGATCGTACGCATCGACGGTCGCCTGCGCCAGGAGGCCGACGTCGGGATCGACGACACCGTCACCATCGAAGCGGCCGACGTCAAGCCCGCCAAATCGGTCACCGTCGCGCTTCCGCAGAACCTGCGGATCCGGGGCGACATCGGGCCACTCGTTCGCGACAAGCTGAGCGGGCAGGCCGTCACGGAGGGTCAGACGGTGCCGTTCTCGCTCTCGTTCGGACCCATGGCCAGCTCCGGGCAGTCGGTCCCGCTGAAGATCGCGAGCACCGCGCCGTCCGGAACCGTCGTCATCACGGACTCGACGAGCATCGAGATCTCCGAGACGCCCGCCGAGCAGGTCAGCTCCGGCGGCGCAGCGTCCGCCGACGGCGTCCCGAACGTCGCCTACGAGGACATCGGTGGCCTGGACGAGGAACTCGACCAGGTCCGCGAGATGATCGAACTGCCGATGCGCCACCCCGAGCTGTTCCAGCAGCTCGGCATCGAGCCGCCGAAGGGCGTCCTCCTGCACGGCCCGCCGGGCACGGGGAAGACCCTCATGGCCAAGGCCGTCGCCAACGAGATCGACGCCCACTTCGAAACGATCTCCGGCCCGGAGATCATGTCGAAGTACTACGGCGAGAGCGAGGAGCAACTCCGCGAGGTCTTCGAAGAGGCCGAGGAGAACGCTCCCGCGATCGTCTTCATCGACGAACTCGACTCCATCGCCGCCAAGCGCGAGGAGGCCGGCGGTGACGTCGAACGGCGCGTCGTCGCCCAGCTCCTCTCGCTGATGGACGGCCTCGAGGAGCGCGGCCGCGTTACGGTCATCGCCGCGACCAACCGGATCGACGCGATCGATCCCGCGCTCCGGCGTGGCGGTCGCTTCGACCGCGAGATCGAGATCGGCGTCCCCGACAAGGAGGGCCGCAAGGAGATCCTCCAGGTCCACACCCGCGGGATGCCGCTCACGGAGTCGGTCGACCTCGACCAATACGCCGAGAACACGCACGGGTTCGTCGGCGCCGACCTCGAGTCGCTGGCCCGCGAGGGCGCGATGAACGCGCTCCGTCGCATCCGCCCCGAACTCGATCTCGAGTCCGAGGAGATCGACGCCGACGTCCTCGAGTCGCTGGAGGTCACGGAACGCGACTTCAAGGAGGCGCTCAAGGGCATCCAGCCCTCCGCGATGCGCGAGGTCTTCGTCGAGGTCCCCGACGTCACCTGGAACGACGTCGGCGGACTGGGCGACACCAAAGAGCAGCTCCGCGAGACGATCCAGTGGCCGCTCGACTACCCCGAAGTGTTCGAGCAGATGGACATGCAGGCCGCCAAGGGCGTCCTGATGTACGGGCCGCCGGGCACGGGGAAGACCCTGCTCGCGAAGGCCGTCGCCAACGAGGCCCAGTCGAACTTCATCTCGATCAAGGGCCCCGAACTGCTGAACAAGTACGTCGGGGAGAGCGAGAAGGGCGTCCGCGAAGTCTTCGAGAAGGCGCGGTCGAACGCACCGACCGTGATCTTCTTCGACGAGATCGACTCGATCGCGGGCGAACGCGGGCAGCGCCAGGGCGACTCCGGCGTCGGCGAACGCGTCGTCAGCCAGCTGCTGACCGAACTCGACGGCCTCGAGGAACTCGAGGACGTCGTCGTGATCGCCACCACCAACCGGCCGGACCTGATCGACAGCGCCCTGCTCCGTCCCGGACGGCTCGACCGCCACGTCCACGTGCCGGTCCCCGACGAGGACGCCCGCAAGGCGATCTTCGACGTCCACACCCGGAACAAGCCCCTGGCCGAGTCGGTCGACCTCGAGTGGCTCGCCAGTGAGACGGAGGGCTACGTCGGTGCCGACATCGAAGCGGTCTGTCGCGAGGCCTCGATGGCCGCCAGCCGCGAGTTCATCAACTCGGTCGACCCCGAGGAGATGGCCGACACCATCGGCAACGTCCGCATCAGTCGCGAGCACTTCGAGCACGCGCTCGACGAGGTCAACCCGAGCGTGACGCCCGCGACCCGCGAGCAGTACGAGGAACTCGAAGACGAGTTCCAGCAGGCCGAACCCGGACAGGACGAACAGCTCGGCCGGACCTTCCAGTAAGGTCTCCGCCCGCAGCCGGGACGGTCGCAGCTACCGTTCTCGCCGCTTGCGGTCCCACCTCATTCTTCGCACGCCGGACACTCCGCGTCCGCATCGCACGACGCCGTCGGCTCGCCGGTTTCGAACTCGAGTGCCACCAGTCGCCCCTCGAGCGTGTACCTGAGCCAGACGACCAGTCCGTGACCGCGTTCGCTGGCCCAGATGCCGGTCTCCGTCGTTTCGTTCGGGACGAGACCGGTCGTTCGCGCGCTCAGTACGACCGTCTCCCGATCGACCAGTAGCAACCGACCGAGCGACCGGTCCGGGACGTCCCGCGAATCGAACGCGAAGTCGGTAACGGCGACCGCCGCCGTCGGGACCGTCTCGTGAACCCGCTGTCGCCCGGACGACGACGGCACCTCGACGAACACCGCGACGTTTCGCTCGCGTGCCGCGGCGAGGCGGTCGAGGAGGGCGGACTCGAGCAACTCCTCGTCGGCCGCGAGCAGGTAAATCTCGCTCGTCGCGTCCGCGACGGCTTCCACCGTCCGGTTGCGCACGTCCGTGGAGCCGGCGACCTTCCAGACGCCGTCGTCGTCGACCGTCCGTCGCTCGAGCTTTCGGAGGTTCGCGGTCGCGGTGTCGAGGTGACCGCGGTACTCCTGTCGGAGCCGCTTCCGGGCGGCGTCGACGGAGACAACGCTGTATCTGCGCGGGTCGGACTCCTGTACGTCGACGAGACCGAGCCGGTGTAACTCGTCGACGACGTCGTAGACGCGGGATTGGGGAACGTCCGCGACCCGGCTGATCTCCTTCGCCGTTCCCTCCGAGAGCTGTGTCAGCGCCACGAAACACCGCGCCTCGTACGTGCGTAGCCCCAGTTCGACCAGCGCGTCGACGGCATCGGTTTCAGACATAGGTGATCCGACAGCTCGGTGTGGGAGCCATAGCGTGTGCGGACTGCACGCGGAACGTGTAAAGGTTATCTCACTTCTTCAGTCGGGTAAAATCGGATCGGTAATCCGGTAATCACTGGTTACCCGGGCCGCTGACCGCCACGTGCCACGATCATCGTGATGGTGCTGGTACGTCGATCGAACTCTCTTATTCAAGGCCAAGCTTCGTAGTGAACGCCCGAGAACCACTGGTAATGGTCGGACCATCGATCGACTACGGGACGGGACGCTACGACCGACGATCGAGACCCTGGAGGGGGTGCGGATAATGCCCGGTCCCGATCGAGATCCGTTGGACGAACGGCCGATCCTCGCCGAGCGGACGCACGACGAAACGACGCCGGCCAGCATCGCCGTCGTCTACGCGGTCGCGGCCGCACTCGACACCGATCCGCTCGAGTGTTCGACCGAACGCGGGTTTACGCTCTACGATCACCTCGATCCCGAAGCCCTCGATGCGCTCGTGACCGACGACCGACGGGGCGGCACCGTCACCGTCGAGTTGGAACTGAACGATCACCTGCTTCGCGTCACGGATACCGGCCGCATTCGCGTCTTCGGGCCGGACGATTCCGACTCATCGGCGGACTCCGAGTGACGAACGGGCCGTCGGCGGACTCCGAACGACGAGAGGGCCGTTAGCGACGATCCCGCGTCAGTGGGCGAGATCCGCCGGTCCGAGATCCGCGAAGACCTCGTCGGCGTGTCCGTCGGGCGAGACATCCTCGTACGCCGCCTCGATCCGCCCATCCGGCCCGACGACGTAGGTGTTCCTGAAGACGCCATCGAAGGTGTTCCCGAACATCCGTTTCTCGCCGTAGGACTCGTAGAGCGTCGCGACTTCGCCGAACTCGTCGGAGAGCAGGTCGAACTCGAGGCCGTAGTCGGCGGCGAAGTCGGCGATATCGTCAACGGGGTCGTCGCTGATACCGACGACCGCGACGTCGAGGTCCGCAAACTCCGCCAGCGCCTCGTCGAACCCGCAGGCTTCGGTGGTACACCCGTCCGTGTTGGCACGGGGGTAGAAGTAGACGACGAGCCGCTGCCCCTCGAAATCGGAGCGGGTGACCGTCTCGCCGCGTTGGTTCAGCAGTTCGAACTCGGGTGCCTCGTCGCCGACGTCGAGCATGCATGCGAGTTAGTGACGGGTAATGTATGCGTTACGGTTTCACACGGCAGCGGATCACGACGCCGTGAGCGAATTGGTACTGAACGTCGCTCACTCGAGCCGTTCGGCCGCCTCCCGATCGACGAGGGGGGCGGCGTTTTGCTCCGGGAGCGTGACGATGTCGTCGCTCGTCAGGGTGTACTCCCGATCGTCGACGCCGAGAATGGAGCCGATATCGCTGGTGATCCTGACGGTCGTCCGATCGACATCGGCGGCCGGGTCCGCGTCGCCCGCGTTCGGTGGCGAGTCCGTCCCAGCGCCGGAATCCGCGGGGGTCGTTGGCTCCTCGTCCCGGGCCGGATCGGCTGGGTCGCCCGGCGCGCCCGCGTCAGTCGCCCCCGCGGGCGGTTCGTTTCCGCCCATGACGTCCGCCGGAGAGACGCCGCTCGCGTCCCCTGCGTCCGGCTCTGCCGCCGTCGCTGCTGCCGGGTCGGTATCCGCGGGCGGGTCCATCGGCGGTGCCGGGGGGGCGTCGTCCGTCCGGTCTTCGCCCGCCGAGGGTGCGTGACCGGTTGGCGGTGTCTCGGGATCGCCGGCCGAACCGGTCGCGGGCGGCTCGGAGCCGCCGGTCGGATCGGTGGCCGCGTCGGCTCCGGTGGCCGCTCCCTCGACGCCCTCGAGGACGTCCAGCACTCGGCTCTTGTTCGAGCTAATGCGGTCGACGAGGTCGTCGAAGAGGTCCGCCTCCTCCGCGGTCAGGCCCTCGTCGTCGGCCGCCATTCCGGCCGCGGCGAGGCTGGCCTGCTTGACGAGTTTTCCCATTCGTCGCTCGTAGATCGCCTCGACGACGTCCTTGGCGGTCTCGATCTCGTCCGTCAGACGGCCGACTTCGGGTTCGGAGAAGGGGTCCTCGGCCTGCTCGGCGACGCGGTCGCGTTCGTCCTCGAGGTCGGCGATGTACTCGCCGACTTCCTGGTAGAACGAAGGGCGCAGGTTCTGGAGGCTGTCCTTCTGGCGCTCCTTGCTCTGGACCGAACGCAGTTCGTCTAGATTCATTTCGATTCCCACTAGCCACCCTGACGGGACGGTCGTAGTGAACTCCTGACCGGAGTGAACAGTCTCCGGGGTTGTAAATATATCGTCGTCGCGCGACCGGCGGCGTCGAGGTCGCGGGGCCCTCGACGATCGGCTGTCGGCTGTCGGACGACTGCCAGCGAGACGACCTGCGTCGGAAGCAAGACGACGGGTGTGTGAACGACCCCCGTACCCGGCCGCCGATCGAACCGGATCACTCCTTTTCCTTCTCGGCCCGGCCGCGCGCCATCAGGAACACGGCGACGTGCTCGGGTAGCGACTGCTCCCCCTCCGAAACCGTAATGGTCTCTCCGCCGAGTTCGACCTCGCCGCCGTCGCTCACGTCGACCGTGATTTCGTGACCGACGAAGGTCTCCGGGACGGCGTCCACGAGGGGATCGAAGTCGGCGATCTCCTCGCGCTCGAGTCGGACCGTCTTCAGTCCGCTCCCGCCGTGTAGACTGCCCGGAAGCCGGATCAGCCGGTTCGTGTCCGTGGTGACGGGTTCGTCGATCGGCGCGTTGTCCCGCTCGACGGCCTCGGTCGCGAACCGTTCGGCCAGCTG
The DNA here is from genome assembly GCF_900110865.1 of Natrinema salaciae. Lineage (NCBI taxonomy): Archaea > Methanobacteriati > Methanobacteriota > Halobacteria > Halobacteriales > Natrialbaceae > Natrinema > Natrinema salaciae. The sequence goes on along the minus strand of NZ_FOFD01000001.1, from coordinate 853,862 downwards.
TGCGACCGCGGTGTGGACGGTCACGTTGCCCGCCTCGAGCTGCGCTCGATTGGTGCGGGCCGCGTTCAGCGTGGCCTGGGCCTTCCCCTCCCCGATGCCGTCGAACGCCTGCAACCGATCGAGGGCGGCGTCTTCGTCCAACTCGAGCAGGTCGTCGATGTACGCCATCAGGTGGGCGTGCGTCCGAGCACCCCAGCCCCCCTCGATCTGGAGGGTGCGCCGCTCCGTCGGCGTCTTGCGCCCCAATCCGGCGACGGTCTCGGTCTCGATCAACTCCTCGAACTCGAGGCCGATACCGCGGACGTAGTCGACGATCTCGCGCCGGTGCTCCCGCTCGAGGTGGAGGACGTTCTCGTCGCGAACGTGGACGTGGTAGCCCCGGCCGCCCGAGAAGACGATCTCGAGGTCGTCGAAGGCGAAGTCCTCCTCGAGGAACTCGAGCAGCCGGCACAGCGCGTCCTTACACTTCGCGAGCATCTCCGCGTAGCTGTCCTCCCCGAGGGTGACGCCGGGCAGGTGATCGGCGTCGAGGTCGAAGACGAGGTCAGCGGACTGCCAGTCCTTCTCCGTCATCGAACTCGCGCCGGGGTCGCGGAATCGGCCGGCGGAGAAATAGACGTGCCGCGGTCGTTTCCGGACGAGAAACGCCGAGAGATCGCCGAGCTCGAGCAGCGAACGGTGGCGGACCATCGTCGTATCGGGTCCCTCGGTCCAGGGGATAAAGCCCCACTCGCGTTCGTTGGCCGCGGGCGGTGGCGTGATCTCAGTGCGACGGTAGTGGTCGCGGAACCGCCCCCGCAGATAGGCCCTCGTTCGCTCCTCCATGCGCTTCGGGTAGTCATCGGTGGGGGTGTATAATCCTGCCGAATGGAGCAGACCCATGAGGTGTGGCCCGCGAAGAAACGGACCGACGATCGACCGGTCACCCCGGTCGCGAACGGAGATGTGACCGCGAGAGCGGCCGCTGGCTGTGAGAGACGCGCTCGGTCGAACGGCTCGTCACCGGCGAATCAGGTCCGTGATCCGATCCGCGATACCGACGTCGGAACCGAGTTTCAGGTAGTAGGCGTCGCCGCCGTCCTCGTAGTAGTCGTCGATCCGACGCGTGATCTCGAAGCCGAGGTGTTCGTAGAACTGTAGTGCGTTCTCGTTGCTCGTTCGGGCGTGACACGTGATCGTGTCGTGATCGTCCGCGACGTGGGCGACGAGTCGTTTGCCGATCCCCTCGCCGCGGTACGCGGGGGAGACTGCCAGAAAGAGAATGTACCCGTCGCGTCGAACGGCGGCGAACCCGATGAGCTCGTCGTTCTGGACGTAACAGTGGACCTTCGACCGGCGATACGCGTCGGTGAAGAAGTCGTACCGCTGCTTGAGCACATCTTCCTGACGGTTGATCTCCTCCTTTAGCTGCCAGGCTTCGTCGACGAAGTCGTCGCTCCCCGGGGCGACGACGCGACTGTCGATGTTGACGCTCACTACCACAGTCTACCAGCGTCGTCAATATAATTCCACCGGCAGTCGACGCTCCGGAACGTCAGACGCGGACGACATGTCCGAACCCGTGTCTATCTCGAGCGGAACGAACCCCGAACGAAGCGCTCGAAGCGATGGGCATACGACCCCGGTCGGCGAAGGGGGTCGCAGATGGGGTTCGAACTACGCGATCACACGGCCGACGTGGCAGTGGCCGCGACGGGCGACTCGCTCGAGACGGCGTTCGCCGCGACGGCTGACGGCCTCGCGGCCGCCTCGTGCGACGACGTTCCGTCCGACTCCGGTGACCGGTTTTCGCTGTCCGTGACGGCCGAGAACCGCGAAGCGCTGCTGTTCGACTACCTCGACGAACTGATCTACCTGCGGGACGTCCGATCGGTACTCCCCGTCGATCACCGGGTCGAGTCGATCGAGCGGACCGTCTCGGACGACGTCGCCGACGACGACTCGGCGGGGCGGCCCGGAACCGCGGAGTGGCACCTCGAGGCAAGCGCTCGCGGCGTCCCGCTGTCCGAGATCGACGCCCGCGAGGTGAAGGCGGTGACCTATTCGGAGATGCGCCTCGAGCGCGTCGACGGCGCGGACGGCACCGGCGGCTGGGAAGCGTACGTCGTTTTCGACGTCTGAGGCTTCGAACGGGTCGCTCCCATCCGGGTCCGGATCGCGGTGAACTGGACCACGCGTCCGACCCCGGACGGGCCGGCGAACGGCGACTCGAGAGACGAACATCTTTCTTCGCCGCGGTCCGAGTTCCGCGTATGACTACCTTCGACGCCAACGGCATCACGCTCGAGCGGGTTCGCGAGTACGTCTGGGAGATTCCACAAGCGGGAGACATGCGCGTCCCCGCGCGCGTCCTAGCGAGCGAAGCGCTGCTCGAGGAGATCAAGGAGGACAAGACGCTCGACCAGATCACGAACACGACCCACCTGCCGGGAATTACGAACTACGCGATCTGTATGCCCGACGGCCATCAGGGCTACGGCTTCCCCGTCGGTGGGGTGGGCGCACTCGACGCAGAGAACGGCTGTATCTCGCCGGGAGCGGTCGGCTACGACATCAATTGCGGCGTCCGGATGATGCGGACGAACCTGACCTACGACGAGCTGCAGGGCCGCGAGGAGGAGCTCGTCGACTCGCTGTTCGCGAACATCCCATCGGGGCTCGGGGGCGGCGGCATCGTCGAAGCCGGCGTCGACACGGTCGACGAAATCCTCGCTCGCGGCGTCGACTGGGCGCTCGAGAACGGCCACGCCGTCGAGGACGACCTGCGCCACTGCGAGGACGAAGGGATGCGCGAGGGGGCAGATCCCGAAAAAGTGAGCCAGAAGGCCAAGGACCGCGGCAAGAACCAGATCGGTTCGCTCGGGTCCGGCAACCACTTCCTCGAGGTCCAGCGCGTTACCGACGTCTTCGACGACGGCGTGGGCGAGGCGTACGGCCTCTCCGAGGACCAGATCGTCGTCCTGATCCACTGCGGCTCGCGGGGGCTGGGTCACCAGACCTGCAACGACTACCTGCGGAAGATCGAGCAGCAACACAAGGGCCTGCTGGATCGGCTCCCCGACAAGGAACTCGCGGCCGCGCCAGCGGGCTCGCAGCTCGCCGAGGACTACTACGGCGCGATGAACGCGGCGATCAACTTCGCGTGGGTCAACCGGCAGCTGATCATGCACCGCACGCGGAAGGTCTTCGAGCGAGTGTTCGACCGCTCCTGGCAGGAGATGGACATGCACCTGCTGTACGACGTGGCACACAACATCGCGAAGAAGGAGACCCACACGGTGAACGACGACGGCGACGAGCGCGAACTCTACGTCCACCGCAAGGGAGCCACGCGGGCGTTCCCCGCCGGACACCCCGAGGTTCCGACGGCGTACCGCGACGTCGGCCAGCCGGTGATCATCCCCGGCAGCATGGGCGCGGGCAGCTACGTCCTTCGCGGTGGCGACCGCTCGATGGACCTCACGTTCGGTTCGACGGCACACGGCGCGGGCCGGCTGATGAGCCGCACGCAGGCCAAAAACGAGTTCTGGGGCGGCGACGTCCAGCAACAACTCGAGGAACAGGACCGGATTTACGTCAAGGCCCAGTCGGGCGCGACGGTCGCCGAGGAAGCGCCGGGCGTCTACAAGGACGTCGACGAGGTCGTCCGCATCTCCGACGAACTCGGCATCGGCGACAAGGTCGCGCGGACGTTCCCCGTGTGTAACATCAAGGGGTGACGTGGGAACGTAGCCGCACTATGCCGTAATTCTCGCGTCGTTCCGATACCGTATCGGCGGCGGAAGAATAATACTACCGTGTATCGTGGAGTATGCGTGTCAGTACCGAGATGGGCGAATCTATCTCCCGAAGTCCCTTCGAGAGGAGTTCGGTGACGAGTTCGAACTCATCGATCGGGGAGATCGCCTCGTACTCGTTCCGGTTCCTGAGGATCTCCTCGAGGCACTTCGAAAAGAGGCTGGAAAGAGCGACAAATCGGCCGAACAGCTCAAAGAGAGTGCACTGGACGAGGCGCTCGAAGAAGCGGGAAGACGACGGACGCTGAGGCCGACTTCCTGCTCGCGTTGATCAACGACGACGACGATCGGCTCCAAGCGGCCGCCGAAGCCGTTTACGAAGAGCGGCGAGACGAGCGATGGACTGATCGGGCGACCCTGATCGAACTCACGATGGTTGCGTATCGAGAGGGATGAGACGTACTTCGGACGGTAACGGCAGCGCGATCGCTGGTCGATGTCCGTGGAGATACGGAAGACGTCCTCGCTGCAGCCAGCTACGTCGAAGACGACGGATTCACCCCGCTCGATGCGCTGCATCTCGTCGCATCCGGAGACGATCCGATCGTCTCGAGCGAATCGGATTACGACGGCTACTCCGAGCGGATCACATTAGAAGAACTGAACTGATCGTCGGTGTACCGTCACTTCAGCCGGTACGGACTCTCGTCGTCTTCGCCGTCGTCCCCCTCGCTCTCGTACGGTTTTCGGGCGGTGATCGTCACGGTCGCTTCGGGGTCGTCCTCGTCGGCCCACGGGCTGTCGTAGGCCGAGATCTCGAGGTCGGTGACGTCCCAGCCCTCGGCTTCGATGAGTTCCACGAGGCGACGCTGGTCCGCGAGCATGTCCTCGTCCATACGGCGTCGTTCGGGCGTGGGCGAGGTAGGTCTTCCGCCGGTCGCTGCGCCGAGTCGCCCCGGTCGTCACGTCCCCTCGTCCGACCCGCCGACGTCGACCAGCTCCGCGACGAGCGTCCGATGGGCGCGACGGAGCCGCTCGGAGAGCGCCTGGTGGGAGATCCCGAGTTCGTCCGACAGGTGATCCATGTCCGTCTCGCGTGGGATCTCGTAGTAGCCGCGCTCGAGGGCGGCGACTACCGTCTCGTGCTGGGCGTCGGTGAGCCCAGACCGACCGCGACGGCTCTCCTCGAGACGGTGTATCTTCCGGACTTCGACGGAGAGACCGTGCTCGGTCGCGAACTCGTAGGTTCGGGAGATCGCGTCCCGTTCGGGGAAGAGGACCCGGAACAGCCACCGATCGGTTTCGGCGTGTGCGTCGAGGACAGTGGCGTGCGCTTCGGTCAGCAGGTGGAGCATCACGGTCACGTCGTCGACCCAGTTCATTCGGTAGAGACACTCGCCGTCGATCTCGGTGAGCCGTTCGGCTTCGTCGACGCTGGGATCGTCGGCCAGCGCGTCGTCGACGGTCGCGAGCGTCGACTCTTCGCCGGCGAACCAGACGTACGGCATGACGTGTTCCGGCTCGTACGCGACGACGCGTTCGATCTCCGCGTCGAGACCGTCGGTCACGTCGAGCGTGTGTCGGAGCGCGAACTCCGCGGCGGGGACGGCGAGTTCCGCGATGGTACTCATGCGGAGTGCGACCACACGGACGGTAAAGATATCCGACCCCGACCGGATCGCCGCCGACGTGACGGAACCGCCGTCGATCCCGAACGAACCGTCTCCGGACCGACCGGACCATCGGCGCTCACGATCCGCACTCGCCTCGTGCACGTCCTCACACTACGCTGACAGCAGTTGGGAAACCGAAACCGGTTACGAGCCGTCGAAATCCCCGGCGCGTTTAAGCGGATCCACCTGCAACTCGGTGGTATGCTCACCGACGACTTCGGGCGGGAGGTAACGGGGGTTCGCGTCTCCCTCACCGATCGGTGTAATTTCGACTGCGTCTACTGTCACAACGAGGGGCTCGGGGATACTCGCGGACCGATGGACCCGCAGGACGACGAGATGTCAACCGACGACGTCGTCCGGTTTCTGGAGGTCGCCGCCGAGTTCGACGTCGACGCGGTCAAGTTCACCGGCGGGGAACCGATGCTCAGACAGGACTTGGCGGAAATAATCTCGCGCACGCCGGACCGGATGGAGGTTTCGCTGACCACGAACGGTACGTTCCTCCCCGGTCGCGCCGACGAACTCGTCGACGCCGGCCTCGAGCGAGTCAACGTCTCCCAGGACGCGCTCGATCCGGCGGACTTCGCCGCGGTGACCAAGAGCGGCGCCTACGAGACGGTCCTCGAGGGGGTCGAGGCGGCGCTGGACGCGGGACTGGACCCGGTCAAACTCAACATGGTCGTCTTCGAACACACGGCGGGGTACGTGCCGGAGATGGTCGACCACGTCGCGGAGAACGACGGCCTCCAGCTGCAGTTGATCGAGTACATGCCGGAACTGACGGGGAAGCCGGAGTGGGCGATCGACATCGAGCGGGTCCACGACTGGCTGGCCGAGCGGGCCGACGAGATCGAGCACCGCGAGATGCACGACCGCAAGCGCTACTGGATCGACGGGGGGATGGTCGAAATCGTCGATCCCGTCGAGAACCCGACCTTCTGTGCGAACTGTCACCGGGTCCGTGTCACTCACGAGGGCTACCTGAAGGGCTGTCTCAACCGCAACGACGATCTCAAGCCGATGGGTGAGATGACGAAGGTGGAGATCCGCGACGCCTTCCGCGCCGTCGTCGCCGACCGGGTCCCCTACTACGGCGAGTACATGATTCGAAACGACGAGGGTGAGTGGGAGGTAAACGAGAAGTACATCGAGGAGTACGCCGGGGCCTGACGTACCGCGTTTCCGTCGTGTTACCCGATCACTTCTCGACGCGACTCGAGCCGGATTCGGACGCCCGTGTCGGGATCACCACGGGAGACAGGGACACGCGAGCCGCCGCCACCTTTCGTTGCCCTTAAGTAGCAGACGGGGGTAGGTCCGGGTGCGTTACGTGTAGGGGAGCGATCCCCGAGTCCGGAAGGGCGACGATAGACCGACCGTGTTGTGGTAGCCAAGCGGCCCAAGGCGCATGGTTGCTAACCATGTGGCGTCAAGCCTCCGGGGTTCGAATCCCCGCCACAACGTCGGAACTTCACTGGCGTTTTCCCGCCAGTCGATTTGCACCGCACGCAGACCAGACACAGATACACGATACATGAGCGCGGAAGAACCTCAAGAACAACAGGACGACGAAGATCTCCAGTACTTCGTTCGCATCGGGCAGACGGACCTCGATGGGACGAAGTCCGTCGAGCGCTCGCTCTCGGAGATGAACGGGATCGGTCGACGGACCGCCCGGCTCATCGCCGAAGAAGCGGGTGTCGACCGGACGGCGACGTTCGGCCGACTCGACGACGACGTCATCGACGACGTCGTCGAGCTCGTCGAGAACTACGCTGACGAAGTCCCGGACTGGCTCAACAACCGGCAGCAGGACTTCTACAGCGGCGAAACGACCCACGAGATCGGCAACGATCTCCAGTTGACCCGCCAGCACGACATCAACCGGATGAAGATGATCGACTCCTACAAGGGGACCCGCCACAAGCGCGGGCAGAAGGTTCGCGGTCAGCGAACCAAGTCCACCGGCCGAACGGAGGGCACCATCGGAGTCAACGTTGAAGAGATCCGCGAAGAACAGGCCGAAGAGGCCGCCGAAGAGGGTGAGGGCGAATAATGCCACTCGGCACTGACACCAAGCAATACGAGACGCCGAACCACCCCTACCAGGGTGAACGAATCGCCAGCGAACACTCCCTCGTCGACCGCTACGGCCTCAAGAACAAAGAAGAGCTCTGGCGAGCCCAGTCCGAGCTTCGCTCCTACCGGCGCGAGGCCCGCGAACTGCTCGGCCAGGCCCAGGACGACGAAACCGTCATCCGTCGCTCCGAGGAGTTCCTCAATCGACTCAAGCGCGTCGGCATCCTCGACGAGACCGACGAACTCGGCGACATCCTGTCGCTCGAGATCGAGGACATCCTCGAGCGCCGACTCCAGACGGTCGTCTACCGGACGGGGCTGGCGAACACGACCCAGCAGGCCCGTCAGTTCATCACGCACGGCCACATCGTGATCGACGATCAGCGTCACCGCGTTCCGTCCTACGTCGTCGACATCGACGAGGAGGATCTGGTGGCGTTCGACGAGCACAGCCCGCTTGCGGACGAACTCCACCCCGAGCGCGCGGAGGGTCAGTAACATGAGTCAGGACGACGAGAAATGGGGCATTGCCCACGTACACGCATCGTTCAACAACACCGTCATGACCGTGACTGACCTCACGGGCGCGGAGACGATCGCCAAGTCCTCCGGCGGGACGGCGGTCAAACAGAACCGCGACGAGGCGTCGCCGTACGCGGCCATGCAGATGGCCGAGTCCGTCGCCGAGGAGGTCAAGGCGGCCGGCATCACGGGCCTGCACGTTCACGTGCGCGGCCCCGGCGGCAACCTCCAGAAGTCCCCCGGTCCCGGCGCGCAGGCGACGATTCGCGCGCTCGCCCGTTCGGGCATCGAGATCGGGCGCATCGAGGACGTCACGCCGATCCCGCACGACGGATCGCGCGCTCCGAAAGGGAAGGGCGGCTACTAGATCATGACTGCAGAGTACGACGTCGAGTTCGTCGAACGCGAGGATCGCGAGGCGCGGTTCCTCGTTCGCGGCGTGACACCGGGGTTCGCTAACGGCATTCGCCGAGCGATGGTCGCCGACGTGCCGACGATGGCCGTCGACACCGTCCGGTTCGTCGAGAACTCGTCCGTCATGTTCGACGAGCAGCTCGCGCTTCGGCTCGGGCTCGTCCCGCTGACGACGCCGCCGGTCGGCGAGTTCGCCGAAGACGAGACGGTCACGCTCTCGATCGACGTCGAAGGGCCGGCGACCGCTTACTCCGGCGACCTCGTCTCGAGCGACGAGCTCGTCCAGCCCGCGGACGAGAACATCCCGATCATCGAACTCAAGGACGATCAGCGCCTCGAGGCCGAGGCCGACGCCGTGCTCGACCGCGGAAAAGACCACGCGAAACACCAGGGAGGAGTCGCGGTCGGCTACCGACACCTCCAGCGCGTGGAGGTCGTCGGCGATCTTCCCGAGTTCGAGGATCAGGAGCGCCGGATCATCCGCGGTGTCATCGAAGACGACGGCGAACTCGTTTCGACCAGCGAGTTCGACCACGACCTCTCGAACCGCTACCCGGGCAAGGAGGTCCGGGTCGAGGACGTGCCCAACGCCTTCGTCTTCCACGTAGAGACGGACGGCTCCTTTACCGTCGAAGAACTGGTCACGCGAGCCGCGGACACGCTCGCGGCGCGTGCGACCGAACTCGAAGACGCAGTACAGCTTTAGACATGAACCGACGCCCCCTACCCGACCCGGACGCGCAGTTCGCCGGTGCCGTGAGCGACGAGACCGGCGACCGCTCGTCTACTGGAATCGAAAGGGGTTTGAAGGGGCGACGGGTAGACGGAAGTGCGAGCAGGGATAGCCAAGTCAGGCCAACGGCGCAGCGTTCAGGGCGCTGTCTCGTAGGAGTCCGCAGGTTCAAATCCTGCTCCCTGCATCACTTCTATCAGATCGATTCCAACGACGCTGGTGGAGACGCTTCCTCGTCTCCGCGAGCCATCGCAGTATTCGGAGGAAACCAATGAGTAGCAAAACTAATCCGAGGCTCAACGATCTCATCGCCGAGCTGAAGTCGACGTCCCGCGAAACGGACGCCGACGTCTGGCGAGACGTTGCGGATCGACTCGAGAAGCCCCGACGAACCCACGCTGAGGTGAATCTGGGCCGCATCGAACGATACGCACGTGAAGAAGAGACTGTCGTCGTTCCCGGCAAAGTGCTGGGATCCGGCGCACTACAAAAGAACGTCACGGTCGCCGCCGTCAACTTCTCTTCGTCCGCGGAGACGAAGATCGAACAGGTCGGCGAACCGGTACCGCTCGAGCAAGTGCTCGAAGACAATCCAGACGGATCCGATGTCCGGGTGATTCGATGAGTCTCGCCGAATTCGACGCAGATCTCGTCGTCGACGCCAGAGACTGCATCCTCGGTCGCGTCGCCAGCGAAGTCGCCCAGCGCGCGCTGGACGGCGACCGCGTCGCGATCGTCAACGCCGAGGACGCGGTCATCACCGGCGACAAAGAAGACATCTTCGAGACGTACCGCACGCGGCTACAGATGGGTTCGGACCGCGGCCCCTACTACCCCCGTCGACCGGACACGATCTTCAAGCGGTCCGTTCGCGGGATGCTGCCGTACAAGAAACCACGTGGCCGCGAGGCACTCGACAGCGTGCGCGTCTACGTCGGCAACCCCTACGAGCACGACGACGATCACGAGTCCGAAGTGCTCGAGGGGACGTCGCTGGATCGCCTGTCGAACATCCGCTTCGTCCACCTACACGAAGTGTCCGAACAGTTAGGTGCTAACGTCACATGGTAACCAACACGAGTGGCAAGAAAAAGACGGCCGTCGCTCGCGCCACGGTGCGCGAGGGCGAGGGTCGCGTTCGAATCAATTCGCAACCGGTCGAACTGGTCGAGCCCGAGATGTCCCGGCTCAAGATGCTCGAGCCGTTCCGCATCGTCGGGGAAGACCTTCGCGGCGAGATGGACATCGACGTCCGCGTCGAGGGCGGCGGTATTAGCGGGCAGGCGGACGCCGTCCGCACCGCCATCGCCCGCGGCATCGTCCAGCACACGAACGACGCCGAACTCCGCGACGCGTTCATGGAGTTCGATCGCTCGCTGCTGGTCAACGACGTTCGCCAGTCCGAACCGAAGAAGTGGGGCGGCCCGGGCGCTCGGGCGCGCTACCAGAAGTCCTACCGCTGAGGTGATCCAATCATGATGGTACCGGTCCGGTGTTTCACCTGTGGCACCGTCGTCGCCGAACACTGGGAGGAGTTCGACGAGCGAGCTAACGAGGGCGACGAGGACCCCGAGGCGGTCCTCGACGAGCTCGGCGTCGAGCGCTACTGCTGTCGGCGCATGCTCGTCAGCCACACCGACCTCGTCGACGTCGTCTCCCCGTACCAGTAACAATGCAACAACAACAGCACAACCGCTACGAGAAGGCACGCATCCTCGGTGCTCGAGCGTTGCAGATCTCCTACGGTGCGCCGGTGTTGATCGAAACCGAGCAGACGCAGCCGATCCTCATCGCCGCCGAGGAGTACGACGCCGGCGTGCTGCCGTTTACCGTCAAGCGGGGGTACGATCGGAAATGACGCTCATCACCGACGTTCGGCTGCGACGAATCCTCGACTCGCGAGGGAATCCGACGGTCGAGGCCGATGTCGTGACCGAGAGCGGCGGCTTCGGCCGTGCTGCGGCACCCAGCGGTGCCAGCACCGGCGAGTACGAGGCCGTCGAGCGGCCGCCGGGCGAGGCGATCGCCGCGGCTCGGGAACACGCCGTTCCCCGCCTCGTCGGCGAAGTCTACGCGGGCAATCAGCGCGACGTCGACGCCGCGCTCCACGCCGCCGACGGCACCGACGACTTCTCGGAGATCGGTGCCAACAGCGCGGTCGCCATTTCGATGGCCGCCGCGAAGGCCGGTGCCGACGTGCTCGGCGCACCACTGTTCCAGCACCTCGGCGGCACGTTCCGCGGCGATGACTTCCCGATTCCGCTCGGCAACGTCGTCGGCGGGGGCGAACACGCCGCCGACGCGACGGACATACAGGAGTTCCTGGCCGCACCCGTCGGCGCACCCAGCGTCGCGGACGCGGTCTTCGCCAACGCGGCCGTCCACGACGCCGTCGCCGACCTGCTCGCCGAACGAGGCGTTCCCTGCGGCAAGGGCGACGAGGGGGCGTGGGCCCCGTCGATCGACGACAGCGAGGCGTTCGAGATCGTCGACGAAGCGGTCTCACTGGTCGAAGACGAGGTCGGATTCAACATCGGCTTCGGGCTCGACGTCGCCGGCGCGGAGCTGTACGATTCCGACTCGGAAACGTACGAGTACAGCGACCGGAGCCGCGACACCGACGAGCAGATCGCGTACATCGCCGACCTGGTCGACGAGTACGACCTCGTCTACGTCGAGGACCCCCTCGACGAGGACGATTACGACGCCTTCGCCGACCTCACGGACGAAGTCGGCGACCGGACGCTGATCTGCGGTGACGACCTGTTCGTCACGAATACGGATCGTCTCGTCGAGGGAATCGATCACGGCGCGGCCAACAGCATCCTGATCAAGCCGAACCAGATCGGGACGTTGACGGACGCGTTCGACGCGATCGAACTCGCGACGCGAAACGGCTACGACTCGGTCGTCTCCCACCGATCGGGCGAGACCGAAGACACGACGATCGCACACCTCGCCGTCGCGACCGACGCCCCGTTCATCAAGACGGGCACCGTCGGCGGCGAGCGAACCGCAAAGCTCAACGAGCTCATTCGAATCGCAGACGACGCGACATGACAGAAAACGACGCAACCCAGGAAGGGCTCGACGCCGCCGAGGAGGAAATCGACGAGGAGCCAGCCGAAGGGGCTGGCCCCGCCGCCGAGGAGGACGTCGAGCCAGTAGACGAACAGCCCGCCGACGCCGAGGGAGCCCCCGCGGCCGACGCAGAACCAGCCGACGACGACGCCGAGGACGCGGACGCCGGTCCGACCCTCGACGACGACGTCATGTCCGACGAGGAGGCGGACCTGCTGATCCCCGTCGAGGACTACCTCGGCGCCGGGGTCCACATCGGGACCCAGCAGAAGACCGAGGATATGGAGCGGTTCATCCACCGCGTCCGAACCGACGGTCTCTACGTGCTCGACGTCTCGAAGACCGACGGCCGTATCCGCACGGCCGCGGACTTCCTCGCCAGCTACGACCCAGAGCAGATTCTGGTCACCTCGAGTCGCCAGTACGGTCGCTTCCCGGCGGAGAAGTTCGCCGAGGCCGTGGGCGCTCGCGCCCGCACCGGACGGTTCATCCCCGGAACCCTGACGAACCCGAAGTACGACGGCTACATCGAGCCGGACGTGCTCGTCGTCACGGACCCGATCGGCGACGCGCAGGCCGTCAAGGAGGCTATTACGGTCGGCATCCCGGTCATCGCGATGTGCGACTCGAACAACCAGGTCAGTAACGTCGACCTCGTCGTCCCGACGAACAACAAGGGTCGCAAGGCCCTCTCGGTCGTCTACTGGCTCCTCGCCAACGAGGTCCTCGACCGGCGCGGCGCCGAGCCGTCCTACTCGCTCGAGGACTTCGAGAGTACGGTCTAACGCGGTCGATTTCGACGCTGTTCGTTTTCTCACGGTAGTCCAAGACGGAACGTCACTCTCGAGAGTTAGCGACGGCGCTCGGCTCCGTCGGTTCCACCGCGATGCAGCGTCGCGGATCGGCCGTCGAACACCCGGTTCGCGTCGACGCGTGTCGCCGACGGGAACGGCGCGAGCGGCCGAACCACTGTCAATAGGTAACGATCCACAAGGTTTACGCTCCGTCGCATACCCACGTATGGGTATGGCTACGCTTCCGGCGAACGGCCCGAAAGACGTTCCTCATCAGTGGGATCGAGTGTTTACCGTCCTGTCGGCCGAGCCACGACGGCGGCTCGTCGACGCGTTGCTGGACGCCCCGGCGGGCGAGGCCGTTCCGCTGCCGGACGCCGCGTTGGCCCCGAACGGGGCGACGGATGCCGACCGACTCGAGCACCGGCTCCATCACAGCCATCTCCCGCTACTGGAAGAGACGGGGCTCGTTCAGTGGGAACGTGATCCGTTCCGGGCGTATCGGGGTCCCGATTTCGAAGCGGTCGGCGTCGTTCTCGAGAGTCTGTACGCGAACGCCGACGAGATACCCGACCGGCTGGTCGCCGGGTGTCAGGCCCTCGAACGGGAACGGAGCGGCGACCACTCGGGGGGACGGCTGAGAGGGTAGCGAGGGGTCGCGACCCGGGCGACGGGAGCGGTTACGTCGCGGCCGTCTCGAGCAACGCTTCGACCAGATCGGCGGCCTCGACGGCCGTCACGCCGAAGACGTAGGTCGCGGGTTCGATCCCGAACGCGCCGCGATGATAGGCGACGCGGGGAACCGCCCCGCGCTCGTCGAATCGGGCTCGGAGGTGCTCGCCGCGGTCCTCGTAGTCGGCGTCGAACTCGAGGGGGTCGATACCGATCGTCCGCGCAGCCTCGAGCAGGTCGTCGTCGGTGGCGATGTTGATCGCGCTACGGACCTCCGGTTCGACGGCAGTTGCCGCGAGGACCGCCGTCGCGACGTGTTTCGACGCGCCGAATTCGGGGTTCGCCGGGATCTCGATTCGGCCACCCATGGCGTAGATTCGGCCGGGGATCGCGGCGACGTCGGTCTCGTCGCGGGGTTGGGGAAGACACATTCCGACGTTCGTCCCGACGTTCGGGACGTAGTCGGCCATGCCGGGAATCGAAGCGAGCGTGCGTGCGGCGGTCCGGACGTTCGCGAGGACGTCCCGTTCCGCTCGGACGTCCGGATCGAGCCCCCGAACGCAGAGGTCACAACCGAGGCCCTGCAGTTCGGGCATCTCCTCCTCGTGGAGTTCGCAGATGGGGCCGCGATCCTCGAGGCTGCGGACGAGCGAGAGGAGTTCGGCCAGCGCGTCGTAGCCGTCCATCTCCCCGCCGTCGAGTCCGTCGGCGATGCGTTCGACGGTAGCGACGGTTTCTGGATCGTCCCGAAAGCGGTCGTCGCCGCCGCTCTCGCCGCCGACGTACTTGCTCACCGCGGCCTGGGTGACGCCGAGTTCGGCGGCGATCTCCCGTTGGGTCAGCCCGCGCTCGGCGAGTCGGGTGGCCAGCATCGCCCGCACCGTCGGCAGGAACCGATCGACGACGAGTTCGCTGGGCAAAACGAGCGACATACGATCGACGTTCGCCCGCAGGGTCATAAGTCCGACTCCGACCGGCTCGGCCGGCCGCCGGGTATCAGAAACGACAAAGATAGTTATTAACTGTCGTCGGACGAACCGCCGGGCATGACACGCTCGAGCGCTCCCGGGAAGGTGTACTTGTTCGGGGAGCACGCGGTGGTTTACGGCGAACCAGCCGTACCATGCGCGATCGAACGGCGGGCACGTGTAGCGGTGGAACGACGAGACGACGGCCATCTCCGGGTCAACGCCGAGGACCTCAGCCTCAACGGATTTACCGTCGAGTACGGAGCCACTGCCGACGGCCGCCCCGACGTCGACGTGCCGGAGTCGCTCGTGACGGCGGCGACGCAGTACGTCGACGGCGCGATCGAACAGGTCCGCGAGGTGACCGGCGCGGACGAGGCCGGCTTCGACGTCACGATCGAGAGCGACATCCCGCTCGGCGCGGGCCTTGGCTCCTCGGCGGCGGTCGTCGTCGCCGCCATCGACGCTGCGACCCGCGAACTGGGCGTCACCCTCGAGCCCGCGGAACTCGCCGATCGAGCCTATCGGACGGAGTCGCAGGTTCAGGACGGCCAGGCCTCGCGGGCCGACACGTTCTGTTCGGCGACCGGCGGTGCGGTCCGCGTCGAAGGCGAGGACTGTCGCTCGCTCGAGGCACCCGACCTGCCGATCGTGATCGGGTTCGACGGCGGCGCGGGCGACACCGGCCAGCTGGTCGCGGGCGTCCGCGCCCTGCGCGAGGAGTACGACTTCGCGGCCGACACGGTCGAAGCGATCGGGGACATCGTCCGGAACGGCGAGGACGCGCTCGCCGAGGGCGACGTCGAGGAGATCGGGCGACTGATGGACTTCAACCACGGCCTCCTCTCCGCGCTTGGCGTCTCGTCGCGCTCGCTCGATACGATGGTCTGGGCGGCCCGGGACGCGGGCGCCCACGGCGCAAAGCTCACCGGTGCCGGCGGCGGCGGCTGTATCGTCGCCCTCGATCCGACCGAAGAGACGGAGACGGCGCTGTCGTTTACGCCGGGCTGTGAGGATACCTTCCGCGCCGAACTCGCCGAAGAGGGGGTGCAGCGGCTCGAATGATCGTCCTCAAACTCGGCGGTAGCGTCATCACCGAGAAGGACCGACCGGAAACGCTCGACGGCGACGCCCTCGAGCGGGCGGCCGACGCGATCGCAGCGGCCGCCGACGCCGGGCTCGAGGACCTGGTCGTCGTCCACGGCGGCGGGAGCTTCGGCCACCACAACGCCAGCGAGCACGGCGTCAGTACGACCGAGGGGACGCGGGATGCGAGCGCCGCGCTGGACATCCACGGCGCGATGACGACCCTGAACCGGTTCGTTCTGCGCCGCCTGCTCGAACGCGACGTCGAGGCGGTGCCGGTTCATCCGCTCTCGGCGGCCCACCGCGACCGCGGGGGACGACTCGAGCTGCCGACCGGGCAGGTCGACACGATGCTCGCGGAAGGGTTCGTCCCGGTCCTCCACGGCGACGTGATCGCCCACGCCGGCGCGGGTGCGACCGTCGTCAGCGGCGACGAGCTCGTGGCGGCCCTCGCTCGGGACCTCGAGGCCGATCGAATCGGCCTCTGCTCGACGGTTTCCGGGGTCCTGGACGCGGACGACGCGGTGATCGACCGGATCGACGACTTCGACGCCGTCGCGCCCGTACTGGGTGCGAGCGAGGCGACGGACGTGACCGGGGGGATGGCCGGCAAGGTTCGGGCGCTGCTCGATCTCGAGGCCGAGGCGTCGATCTTCGGGCTCGAGGCGCTCGAGGCGTTCCTCGACGGAGAGAATCCAGGGACGACGATCGACTAGACGCGATAGAACAGACGACGACCGGTGTCGTTCAGCGGGTCCAGAACCCACCCGTGAACATGACGAGGACGGGAATGATCTCGAGACGGCCGATCCACATGAGGAAGATCAGCAGGAGCTTCGAGCTGATCGGAAAGTTCAGGTAGTTCCCGAAGGGCCCCAGGGAGCCGAACCCGGGACCGATGTTGCCGATCGTCGCGAGGCTCGCGCTGAACGCCTCGAGGGGCGTCAGCGAGTATCCGATACGGCTCGTGTCGAGCGCGATGAACAGCGCGGCGATACCGAAGATGAACAGGTAGAGGAAGGTGAAACCCAGCACGCCGCGAACGGCGTCCTCGTCGACCACGTTGCCGCCGAGCCGGATCGGGCGGACGACCTCGGGGTGGGAGGCTGTGAACAGTTCTCGGCGGAGGATCTTGAAAACGATCAGCCACCGAACGACTTTGACGCCGCCCCCGGTCGACCCGGCACAGCCGCCGACGAGCATGGCGAAGAGGAGAACGATCTTCCCCGTCGCGGTCCACTCGGCGAAGTCGCTGGTCGCATAGCCCGTCGAGTTCAGTAGCGACGCGATCTGGAAGGCGCTCTGTCGCAGCGAGTTCCCGAAGACCTCTTCCGTCACGCCGCCGAGTTCTCCCAGCTCCGGTGCGGCACCGGTATAGAGGATTCCGGTGAGGAGAACGGTAAACACGCCGATCGCGCCGATATAGGTCCGAAACTCGGAGTTGTGGACGAAGTGGTCACCCTCCCCGCTAAAGACGTGCCAGAACAGGGCGAAGTTCGTCCCGGCGATGATCATGAAGGGAACGAACGTCCACTGGACGATCGCGGAGAACGCCGCGACGCTGTCGGCTTCCGGCGAGAATCCGCCCGTCGGGAGCGTCGTGAACCCGTGGGCGATGGCGTTATACAAGTTCATGTTCGGGGCCACTCCTGCGAGGTGGAACCCGTAGAGAATAGCGATGTAGACGATTGTAAAGGCGAAGTAGACGAGCCAGAGGATGCGCGCCGTCTCGGCGATTCGCGGCGTGAGTTTCTGTAGCTGCGGACCCGGCGCTTCCGACTCGACGAGTTGCGCGCCGCTGACCGCCAACTCCGGCAGGATCGCGACCATCAGCACGATGATCCCCATCCCGCCGAGCCACTGCGTGAGCTGTCGCCACATCATCACGGCGTGGGAGTGGTGCTCGAGCGAGATCTTCCCGAGCACCGTCGCCCCGGTCGTCGTGAACCCGGACATCGACTCGAACAGCGCGTTGACGGGATGGGCGAGCGTCGATTCGGTCCCCCAGCCCGCGATCACGTAGGGGACGGCACCGACGATCGCCACTGCCAGCCACGATACCGCGACGAAGAGCATCGCCTCCCGGACCTGCAGATCCGGTTCGGGGCTGAGTCGCTCGAGACCGTGGCCGACGGCGATCGTGAGCGCGATCGTCGCGACGAACGGGAACAGGGAGTCGCCGTAGATGAGTGCCACGACGATCGGGATCACGAGCGGGACGGAGAGATATTTCAAAACGGTGCCGACGAGCGCAAAACTGGCGCGCCAGTCAGTGCGGAGTCTCATAGAAACACTCCGTTCGCAGGGGCACGTCTGGACACGGTATCTAACGGCATTTGGGTAGAATCGTATTAATCCATCGTAAGTCGGCCTCCGTCGGAACGGCGCTCGCGGCGGCCAAACGGAGACGAGCGGCGACGCTGGTCGGCGTGCGATCCCCGCTCCGTCGTTCCGAGACGAGGACCTATATACGAATCGGGCGTATATTGACCCATGAGCGCCCGATTACCAAGCGTTCGCCACCCGCACTCGTTTTACGACGTGTTCACCGTCGTCGCCGCCGCGGTGGCGATCATGGCTCTCGTCCTGGCTGTCCGATACGGGTCGGCCATCCGGCTCGAGATGGTCGTCTTCATGGCGATCATCTTCCTGTGGGTCGGCTGGGCGATCGAACGGATTCTAGCGGAGTCCGAGGCCCGCTCGAAGCAGCGACAGGAGAAGCCGCCGTGGGAATGAACGGGTCTCGATAGCGTCGCGTCGTGCGCGCCTGCACGGTGCCGGGCGTTCGAAGTTCGAAACCGATTACGCGGCGACGGCTCGAGTTCGATGGTCGTAACCGAGATCACTGAAACGATATATTTTCAACGGTCACGTAAGAAGACCGACGCAATGTATCTCGTCATCGTCGGCGCGGGCGATATCGGAATTCCGCTCATCGATATCGCGACGCGGTCGGGAAACGAGGTCGTCGTCATCGAGAACGATCCCGAGCGAGCGGATCGGGTCGCCGGTGAATACGACTGTCTGATTCTCAACGACGATGCGACGGCTCACGAAGCGCTTATCGACGCCGGAATCGGGAACGCGGACGCCCTGATCAGCACGACCGACCGAGACCCGACCAACATCATGGTCTGCCTGCTCGCGCAGGAACACGAGGTCCCCAATATCGTCTCGGTCGTTCACGACCCCCAGCACATGAACGTGTTCCGCCAGATCGGCGTCAACACGATGGAAAACCCGCAGGAACTCATTGCCCAGTATCTCTATCGGGCGGTCGCCCGCCCGGCGATCGTCGATTACATGCGGATCGGGGAGGAGGCGGAAGTGTTCGAGATCCAGGTGACGGATAACGCACCGATTGCCGGGAAGACGCTCATCGAAGCCGACGACGGGGGTCTCCTCTCCGACGACGTTCTGATCGTCGCGATCGAACGCGAAGGGGAGGATCCGCCGATCACGCCGAAAGGGAGGACGAGAATCGAGGCCGGCGATCTGGTCACCGTCTACTCGGCGTTCGGTGCCGAACCCGAACTCACCGACGTGTTCGGCCACCCCGAAGATCGATTGCGATGACGGGCGACCCGAACGGTTCCCTCGCGTTCGCCCGCTACCTGGTCCGGACGGCTTCGAGCGTCGGGACTCGAGCGAACCGCCGACGGAGTGCCGCGTATTCGCGACCGGCGACGGGAGGGAACGCATGAAGGAGGCGACGGAAACGATCGGCCGGGACCTCGGCCGAATATTTCAGGCGCTCGCCGGGTTACTCTTCGTCTCGATCCTCGTTCCCCTGATCTGGGGCGAATACTACGCGATTCCGTCGCTGATCGTCTCCGGGGCGATCCCCTTCGCGATCGGCTCCTTCTTCACGACGCGGTTCCAGGAGGCGACCAGACCCGGCAAGCTTCACGGGATGATCATCGCCGCCCTGGGCTGGTTCTGCGTCGCGATCTTCGGATCGCTGCCCTTCTACCTCATCGCGTGGACGGTCGAGTTCGCGCCGCCGGTCCTCGGGGAGCCGTCGCAGACGTCGACGCTCGCGGCGTTCACGAACCCGCTCAACGCGTTGTTCGAGAGCATGAGCGGCTTCACCGGGACTGGACTGACGATGACCGACAACGAGGAGGTGCTGCCGCGGACGCTCCAGTGGTGGCGCTCGTTCATCGAGTGGGTCGGCGGCGTCGGCGTGATCGTCCTCACGACGGCGATCCTCTCCCGGCCGGGGAGCGGATCGCTCACTCTCTACGAGAGCGAGGCACGGTCGGAGCGAATTCATCCGAGCATCGTCTCGACGGTGCAGACGATCTGGTGGATCTTCATCCTGTTCACCTTCGTCTCGATCCTGCTCCTCTGGGTCGTCGGGATGCCGATCTGGGGGGCGATCAACCACGGCATGACGGGGCTCGCGACGGGTGGATTCTCGATCAAAGACAACTCGATCGCGACCTACGACAGCGCGGCCATCGACTTCGCGCTCCTGCCGGTCATGCTCCTCGGCAGTATCGCGTTCCCGGTCCACTACCTCATCCTGCAGGGCGACCTGCGGAACCTCTATTCGGACCTCCAGACCCGGTGGGTGTTCATCTATATGAGTCTCGGGACGGCCCTCCTCACCGCGTTGGTGTACGTGGGCGACACCTACGACTCCCTGTTCACCGCCTTCCGGTACGGCTCGTTCCAGTTCGTCTCGGCGGCGACCTGCGCCGGTT
This sequence comes from Natrinema salaciae, assembly GCF_900110865.1. Lineage (NCBI taxonomy): Archaea > Methanobacteriati > Methanobacteriota > Halobacteria > Halobacteriales > Natrialbaceae > Natrinema > Natrinema salaciae. The sequence continues at coordinate 833,391 of NZ_FOFD01000001.1, read as the reverse complement.
TCCAGACCGCCGTCGATTCGACCAACGTTGCACTGGGCCGGTGGTCGGCGCAGGCCCAGCTCACTGTCGCGTTCGGCATGCTTATCGGCGGCGCGGCCGGATCGACGGTGGGCGGGATCAAGCTGATCCGAGCGCTGACCTTGCTGAAGGGCATTCGATTCCGTATCGCGGACGTCTTCTATCCCGAGACGGCCGTTCGCCGACTGAAGATCAACGGTCGTCGTCTCGACGAACGAGAAGTCCGTCAGGAGTTCGAGGAGGCGGCGATTATCGCGGCTCTCTGGTTCTTCTTCCTCGGTATCGGGACCTTCGTACTCCTCCTGATACTCCCGCAGGGCGAGTACACCCTCGAGAACGTGATCTTCGAGGTCGCGAGCGCGCAGGGCAACGTCGGCCTCTCCGCAGGGATCACCGGCCCCGAGTCGCTACCGACGCTCGGCAAGGTGATGTTCCTGTTCAATATGTGGATCGGTCGCCTCGAGATCATTCCCGTCCTGGTGACGTTACGAGCGGTCTTCCATCGCGGAGGGATCTACCGATGAAGATCGGCGATATTCCCGTCGTCGGTGAGCTCCTCGAATCGGGTGCCGAGGATCGGGTCTTCGACTCGCTCCTGCTCGTCGGGCCGCTTCTGATCCTCTTCATCGCCGTCGTTGGACGATCGGTCCTCACCACCGGGCTCGCAGTCACCTACGTCGTTTTCTTCGTTGTATACGTCCTCTACCGCGGCATCCGTAACTGAGGACGGGCACCGCTCAGGACTCGCTACGGACGATGGAGTAGACCGGGAGAATCGCGCCTATATCAATTCGATGACTTCGTCGATCACAGCCGCGTCGACGAAGACGATGACGTGATCGCCGGGCTGGACGACCGTCGATCCGCGGGGCGTGATGTGCTCGCCTCCGCGCGAGATCGCGCCGATGACGACGCCCGTCGGGAGGTCGTTCGTCGCGTCGGCGATCGGTCGATCGACGAGGACGCTGTCCTCGCCGACCTCGATCTCGATGACTTCCGCGAGGTCGTGCTCGAGCATGGCGACCTTTTCGGTGTGGTCGGTGCGAGTGAAGCGGACGATCTCTTCGGCGGTCTCCTCGCGGGGGTTGATCGCGACGTCGACGCCGACGGTCTCGAAGAGGTCGGCGTACTCCGGCGTCTCGATGACGGCGACGGTGCGGTCGACGCCGAGGCGGTCGGCGAGCAGGGAGACGAGTAGATTCTTCTCGTCGCTGTCGAGCGCGGCGATCACGACGTCGGCTTCGTCGACGTGTTCCCGGGCGAGGAAGTCGGCGTCGGTCGCGTCGCTCTCCATGACCATCGTGTTCGGGAGCGCCTCGGCGACCTCGCGGGCCCGGTCGTGGTCCCGTTCGATCATCCGTGGTCGGAAGCCGTGGTCCTCGAACTCGCGAGCGGCCTGGAAGCCGATTTCGCTGGCACCGACGATGACGACCTCCTCCGCCTCGTCCGGCGTCTGCGCGACCTCGTCGGCGAACTCGTTGATCGAGTCGGGACTGCCGATCACGACGACGCGGTCACCACCCCGAATGATCGTATCCCCTCTGGTCACGACCATCTCGTCGCCCCGGAAGATGGCGGCGAAGGTGAGCGAATCGTAGCAGTCGGCCTCGCTGACGGTCCGGTCCGCGATCGGGCTATCGGTCGGAATGTCGAACTCGGCCATACGGACGAGACCGCTAGCGAACGTATCGACGTCGTGAGCGCTCGGCAGCCCGGAGATCCGGAAGATCGCCTGCGCGGTCAACAGATCCGTACAGACCATGAAATCGACGCCGAACGCGCCCTGCGAACCCTGCCACGTCTCGAGCAGCGTCCGCCGTCGCACCCGCGCGATGGTAAAGGCGTCCGTCGACGCCTTGGCCGCGCCGCAGACGACCGCGTTCGTCTCGTCGTTGTCCGTACAGGCGATGACCAGTTCCGCCTGCTCGATCCCGGCCTCGCGTAGCGTCTCGAGGTCGGTCCCGTCGCCGTGAATCGTGAGCACGTCCAGCGAGTAGGTCAGTTCCTCGACGACGTCGGCGTCACGGTCGATGACGACCACGTCGTGCCCGTTCTCCAGGTTGGCGGCAATCGAGCGACCGACCTCGCCGGCCCCGACGATGATTACGTACACGACGATCCCTCCGAAAGCATGATATTGACCACCGATTTCGGAGCGACCGGCAAATGGATTGCGGTGTGTGGAAGCGTCCGACGATTGCCGACGAGGGCTCCCAAAACCGTCGCCACGGGCGACGCAACGGCGGACGGGCCAACCCACTGCGTTTTTAACACCCGGGCGTGTAGATGGCAGTAGCGAAACCCGCGGGCAAGTGCGTTCGGGGCTTGCGATGTCGCGAGCTATCGAAGACGGATCCGCCGTCGTACCGAGCGCATAGCGGGATGGCCGACGCGCTGCAAGATGCCGGGGCCGTACGACTAGGAGTCCGCGGACCGTTTCGATGAGAGTCCATTCAGCGGCTTTCAGTGCTACGAACCATGGAAATCGAAATTGCAACAATCGGCGGCTACGAAGAAGTTGGACGGCAGATGACGGCCGTCCGCGCCGGCGACGACGTCGTCATCTTCGACATGGGTCTGAACCTCTCGCAGGTCCTGATCCACGACAACGTCGAAACCGAGCGGATGCACAGTCTCGATCTGATCGACATGGGCGCGATCCCCGACGACCGCGTCATGAGCGATCTCGAGGGCGACGTCAAGGCCATCGTCCCGACCCACGGTCACCTCGACCACATCGGTGCGATCTCGAAGCTGGCCCACCGGTACAACGCGCCGGTCGTCGCCACGCCGTTTACGATCGAACTGGTCAAACAGCAGATCGAGGGCGAACAGAAGTTCGGCGTCGAGAACGACCTGGTCAAGATGGACGCCGGCGAGACGATGTCGATCGGCGACTCTGGCGCGGTCGACCTCGAGTTCGTCAACGTCACCCACTCGATCATCGACGCGATCAATCCAGTCCTCCACACGCCCGAGGGCGCGGTCGTCTACGGGCTCGACAAGCGGATGGACCACACCCCCGTCATCGGCGACCCGATCGACATGGACCGGTTCCGCGAGATCGGTCGCGAAGGCGAGGGCGTCCTCTGTTACATCGAGGACTGTACCAACGCCAACAAGAAAGGCCGGACTCCCTCCGAGAACGTCGCCCGGGAACACCTCCGCGACGTCCTCTACAGCATGGAGGACTACGACGGCGGCATCGTTGCCACCACGTTCTCGAGCCACATCTCGCGGGTCACGAGCCTCGTCGAGTTCGCCAAGGACATCGGTCGCCAGCCCGTGTTGCTGGGCCGGTCGATGGAGAAGTACTCCGGAACCGCGGAACGACTCGACTTCGTCGACTTCCCCGACGATCTGGGGATGTTCGGCCACCGCAAGTCCGTCGACCGCACGTTCAAGCGGATCATGAACGAGGGCAAGGAGAACTACCTGCCCGTCGTCACCGGTCACCAGGGCGAACCCCGCGCGATGCTTACCCGAATGGCCCGCGGCGAGACGCCGTACGAACTGGACGACGGCGACAAGGTCGTCTTCTCCGCCCGCGTGATCCCCGAGCCGACCAACGAGGGCCAGCGCTATCAGGCCGAGAAGCTGCTCGGTATGCAGGGCGCACGGGTCTACGACGACATCCACGTCTCGGGCCACCTCAACCAGGAGGGCCACTACGAGATGCTCGACGCGTTGCAGCCCCAGCACATCATTCCGGCCCACCAGGACATGAGCGGCTACTCCAGCTACGTCAACCTCTGCGAAAGCGAGGGGTACAAGCTCGGGCGCGACCTCCACGTCACGCGCAACGGAAACCTCATCCAGCTAGTCGACTGATATGACGAGTCCCGAGGCACGCGAAGAGGCGGTGCTCGAGGCGATCCGGCAGCGCCGCGAGCAGGTCAACGAAGCGATTCCCGAAGAGCTGCCGATCCAGCGACCCGAACGGCTCTACGAGGCCTCCCGGTACCTGCTGGACGCCGGGGGCAAACGACTGCGGCCGGCCGTCCTGCTGACGACCGCGGAGGCCCTGGGCGACGTCGACCCGCTGTCGGCGGAGTACCGGTCGTTCACCCCGCTCGACGAGAGCGGCCCGGTCGACGTGATGGCCGCCGCCGTCAGCGTCGAGGTCATCCAGTCGTTCACCCTGATCCACGACGACATCATGGACGACGACGACCTCCGTCGCGGCGTTCCCGCCGTTCACAAGGAATACGACCTCGAGACGGCGATCCTGGCCGGCGACACGCTCTACTCGAAGGCGTTCGAGATCATGCTCGATACGCGCGCCGAACCGGACCGCATCGTCGAAGCGCTGGACGTGCTCGCGACCACCTGCACGAAGATCTGTGAGGGGCAGTCCCTGGACGTCACCTTCGAGGAGCGTACCGACGTCTCGCCCGAGGAGTACCTCGAGATGGTCGAGCAGAAGACGGCCGTGCTGTACGCGGCCTCGGCGTCCCTCCCCGCGATCTTGCTGGGTGCCGACGAGGAGACGATCGACGCGCTCTACGGCTACGGACTCGACATCGGCCGCGCGTTCCAGATTCAGGACGACGTGCTGGATTTGACGGTTCCCAGCGAACGGCTCGGGAAACAGCGCGGGAGCGATCTCGTCGAGAACAAGCAGACGCTGATCACCGTCCACGCCCGCAACGAGGGCGTCGACGTCGACGGCCTGGTCGATACCGACGACGTCGACGCGGTCACCGAGGCCGAGATCGACGACGCGGTCGCCGAACTCGAGGCGGCCGGCTCGATCTCCTACGCCAACGAAACGGCTCGCGAGCTGGTCGAGCAGGGGAAAGATCGGATCGAGCTACTGCCGGACAACGAGGCCCGCGACCTCCTCTGTGACGTCGCGGACTACCTGATCGAACGCGGCTACTGAGCGAGGTGGCCGCTCGAGGCCGTCACCGTCGCTCGGGACCAGGTTTTTTTCGACTGCTGGCGGCGCGCCCCCGCTCGGCGAGGGGTGGCCGTCGCCGCCGACTCCGCCCGAACTCACCGTTCGATATCGTCCGGATCTTTTTGCGGGTGCCGTCCCGACCGGCGTACATGACCGACGATTTCGCCTGCGACCCCGCAAGCACTCCCTCTCGGCGACGGTTTCTCGGCACGGCCGCGGCGGTCGGGACGACCGCGACCGCCGGCTGTCTCGGCTCGCTGCTCGGGAGCGCCGGCGCGAACGAAACCGAGATCGAGCCCGAGGAGCCGAGCGACCCGCGATCGGGGACGCCGGGCGAGTTTTATACGCTCGTCGAGCGAAACGACATTCCGGTCGAATCGCTCCGGTGGGACGAGTCCGATCTGGTTCTCGAGTACGACTCGCAAGCCGAGACGGAGGCGGAGTCGAAACGAGAGATCGAGGTTATCACGACCGTTTACAACGAGATTCTCGTGAAACACGGCGCTGGAGTCGGAATGCTCTTTGCGGAGAACACGACCCCGTTCGACGGACAGGCCCACGGCTGGGGGGTCAAGACGGAGTGGTGTGAACGATACAACGCGGCCGTCGGAGACGGTGGGACGGGGAGCGACAACGAAACGGGAACCGACGGTGACGGGTCGAGCGGCGGGAACGGGACGGACGGCGAAACCGACTCCAACGAGACCGAACGCGGCGTCTCCGGCGCGGGCACGGCCGCGATCCTTCTCATCAGTAACGTCCTCAACACGCGAGTGTACGCGGAGGACCTCGCCGACTGACGGCCGCCGGAGGGGCCGTGACTCGGCGAGGCGACCGACGAGGACGGGGACGATACCGCGAATCGCGAAGGTTTTGGGCCGGGCGCGAATACCGCTCGGTAATGGACGACGAGTTACGCGAGCGCGTCGAGCGCGAGGCCGAGAAGCACGCGCTGTTGAACGCCGTCAAACACGAGAGCGACGCCGCGGTCGGTGCCGTCATGGGACCGCTGATGGGCGACAACCCCGACTTTCGCGAGCACTCCGACGCCGTTCCCGGTATCGTTGGCGGCGTCGTGGGCCGCGTCAACGATCTCGACTACGCGGAGAAACGGGCCCGTCTCGAGGAGATCGCGCCCGACGAGCTGGCCGCGATCGAGGCCGAGGAGGAGGAAGACGAACACGATCTGCCGAGCCTGCCGAACGCCGACGAGTACGACGAGATCCGAATGCGGTGTGCACCGAACCCGAACGGGCCGTGGCACGTCGGCCACGCGCGGATGCCGGCCGTCATCGGCACCTACCGCGAGCGCTACGACGGCTGGTTCTGCGTCCGGTTCGACGATACCGATCCCGAAACCAAACGGCCGGACCTCGACGCCTACGACGCGATCCTCGAAGATCTCGACTATCTCGGATTCGAGCCCGACGCGACCTACAGGGCGAGCGATCGGCTCGAGACCTACTACGAGCACGCCCGCGAGCTGATCGAGATGGGCGGTGCGTACACCTGTTCCTGCTCGGGCGAGGCGTTCTCGGAACTGAAGAACGCGGGTGAGGCCTGTCCACACCGCGACAAGGACGCGGAGACGGTGCTCGAGGAGTTCGAGGATATGATCGCGGGGGCGTACAGCAGCGGCGAACTGGTCCTGCGGGTCAAGACCGACATCGAGCACAAGAACCCAGCGCTGCGCGACTGGGTGGCCTTCCGGATGATCGACACGCCACACCCCCGCGAGGAGGCCAGCGACTACCGCTGTTGGCCGATGCTCGACTTCCAGTCGGGGATCGACGACCACCTGGTCGAGATCACGCATATCATCCGCGGGATCGATCTGCAAGACTCCGCGAAACGCCAGCAGTTCGTCTACGACTACTTCGGCTGGGAGTATCCCGAGGTCGTCCACTGGGGCCACGTCCAGCTGGACGACTACGACGTCAAGATGAGCACGTCGACCATCTCGGAGCTGATCGACGCTGGCGAACTCGACGGCTGGGACGACCCGCGAGCGCCTACGCTCAAGAGCTTGCGACGACGCGGTATCCGGGGTGAAGCCATCGTCGAGGCGATGGTCGGGCTGGGCACCTCGACCACCGACGTCGACCTCGCGATGAGTTCGATCTACGCGAACAACCGCGACCTGATCGACGAGGAGACCGACCGTCGATTCCTCGTCCGCGACGGCAATCAGCTCCCCCTCACCGGGGAGCCGCCCGCGGCGGCGACCCCGCCGCTCCACCCCAACCACGAGGACCGCGGCGTCCGCGATATTCCGGTCGGCGACGCCGTCATGCTCGAGCGCGCGGACATCCCCGATCCCGACGAGGCGGACGACCCGCGTATCTGGCTGAAGGGTCTGGGCTGTTTCCGGTTCGCCGACGGCGTCCTCGAGTACACGGCCGACGACATCGACGCGGTCCGCGAGGGCGGCGTCGACGTCGTCCACTGGGTACCCGCCGCCGAGAGCGTCGCCGTCCGCATGCGAACGATGGACGGCGACGTGACCGGACACGCGGAACCGGGCGTCGGCGACCTCGAGACCGACGACGTGGTGCAGTTCGAGCGGGTCGGGTTCGCGAGAATCGACCGCCACGAGGACGAGGAGACGGTCGCGTACTACGCCCACCCCTAGCGCTCGCGAAGCGGCGGCACGCGCCGACCGCGCTCGATCACGAGGGCGGTATCGAGAGCCGAGACGGTCGCGTCGGTCGCCTACTCGAGCAGGTCGTCTGCCCGTTCGGGGAACGGATCGGCGACGATGCCGTCCCGCCGACCGAGCACGCGGGCGTGGGCGGCACAGACTAGCCGGTTCTCGGCCCAGGGGATGTGTAACTCGACCGCGGCGGGACGTTCGCAGTCGGGCTCGGAACACGCCATCTATTCGTGTGAACGACACCCATGCCTTCAGTGTTTCCCCGATTACAGGAGGAAGACGGCGACGATGAATCCGAGCAGGATCGACGCCGTCAGCAGGACCTGGACCGCCGTCGACGCGAGGGTCCCGACGGTCGTGTAGACGGCCGAGCGCGCGCTTCCCTCGAGTTCGCCGTTGCGGACGAACTCGAGGACGAAGACGGTCCCGAAGAGGCCGGCGAGTAGCCCGAGCGGGCCGCTGACGATCATGAGGACGATCCCGACGACGGCGGCGACGGCGGTGGTCAGCCAGGACGCGCCGCCGGCCCGCGCGGCGATCGAGCCGCCGAAGAACTCGACGAGCGCGGTGACGATGGCGATGAGGACGAGGACGGCAAAGGTGAGGCGGCTCAGCTCCGCGAATCCGGCCCCCCACCAGTAGACGACGAGCCCGGCCAGCGAGAGGAGGCCGCTGGGGACCATCGGCACGGCGGCGCCGACGATGGCGCCGACGAGCAACGCGATCGCGACGACGGTAACGGCGTCGACCATACCGGCTACGACGACGGACCGCGGCAAAGGCCTACTGCCTCCAGTAGTGTTACGTAGGCGGCTCCGAACCTGTGTGCATGACCCACCAGCGCGGCGCGATCATCGTCGGCGCGTCGTCGGGCATCGGCGAAGCGCTGGCCCGACGGCTCGCCGCCGACGGCTACGAAATCGGGCTGGCCGCCCGTCGAACGGAGCGAATGCGCCGGATCGGAGCGGAGCTACCGACGAAAGCGTACGTCGCGACGATGGACGTCACCGACCCCGAGGACGCCCGACGGGGCTTTTTCGAGCTCGCCGACGCGATGCCGCCCGTCGATCTCGTCGTCATCAGCGCCGGCGTCGCCCACGTCAACCGCGACCTCGAGTGGGAGCCCGAACGGGAGACGATCGACGTCAACGTGCGCGGCTTCACGGCGATCGCGACGGCCGCGATGGCGTACTTCGAGCAAACCCCCGATCACGCGAGCGAGGCGGACGGCCACCTCGTCGGCATCTCCTCGGTCGCGGCCCACTTCGGGACGGGGAACGTCCAGGCGTACAACGCCTCGAAGGCCTACGTCTCGACGTATCTCGAGGGGTTGCGCAGCCGGCAGGGGGACAGGGACGCCGACGTGACGATTACGACCGTCGAGCCCGGTTTCGTCGACACCGACCTCTCTCTGGGCGGGTTCTGGGAGTGTTCGCCGGAGACGGCGGCGGATCAGATCGCTCGAGCGATCGAGCGAAAGCGAGCCCACGCGTACGTCACGCGGCGCTGGCGGCTCGTCGCGTGGTTTCTGGATCTCGCGCCGGAGGGGCTGCTCCGACGGCTCTTCTGAGGGCTTCGCGAGGTGAACTCGCCGGCATAGACAGACGACGGATTAGTCGTTCGCGAACCGCTCCCGTACCTCGAGCGCTGCGTCCGTTCCGTAGTGGTCGACTAGCGGGCAGCACGCGTCGCCGAGCGCTCGCATGCACTGCCCGGCGGAGGGGTACGCGAGGCGGTCGGCGACGGTCTCCCACGCTCGCCCCTGGAGCGCGCGCAGGACGAGGAGCCGTTCCTCGCGACCGGTCAGGTCGACAGTGTCGGGATCGTCAACGAAGTAGCGGACGACGAGCGCTCGGAACGGCCCGGGATCGACGTCGAACAGCCCCGGTCCGTAGGCGGCACCGGCGACGACGCGCCACTCGTGGGCCGAGAGTTCGAGCGGGGGTCCGGCGTCGGCGTCGACGCTCCGAAGCACCGCGCGGGCGACGTCGGGCTCGAGGTCGTCGAGCGCGTCCGTACAGAGCGAGCCGAATCGGCGGACGAACCAGTCGGCGTGGCGGTCGTGTAACGCCGTCCCCGCGTCGCTCGTCGGTGCGAGCATGAGCGCCGAGTACTCGCCGCTGGCGTCGTTGCGCGTCGTCGAGACGTGAACCGTCCGGTAGCCGTTCGCGCGCCAGAACGCGAGGAGACCGGGCGTCGCCCCGAAGCCGGTGCCGAGCCAGTCGATGGCATCGCCGTACTCCTCCCGGATGCACTCGAGCAGGTGCGACCCGAGCCCTCGCGAGCGAGCCGCGTGGTGGGTCGCGATGCGGACGACGCGGCGGCCGGCCGGCTCGGCTGCCGCCTCGTCTCGCAGCTGGCTCGTCAGCACGTCCGGCAGCATGTTCCCGCGGACCCGGCCGCCCTCGTACATCATCGCTCGGATGTCCGGGGGAAGGGCTCCCTCGCGTGCGAGCAAGGCGACGCTGACGACGTGACCGTCGTGGAGTAACGCACGGACCTCGAGGTTGGGCGCGTCGAGTACTCGCGCGAGGTCGTTCGGTTCGGTCCGGTAGTGGGCGAGCACGAGCAGCCCGAACGCCTCGCGGAGCAGGCGCTCGTCAGCGAGCAGCTCGTCGGGCTCGAGCCGGCGGTATTCGACGGTCTCGGGATCGGCGTCGACCACGAGCGGCTCGACGGGCGGGCGCGCGTCCAGCAAGAGCGCGCGAAAGGCCCACACCTCGACGGGATCGCCGGCCGCGTATCGGATCGGTTCGACGAGCGTGCAGTCGGTCACCGCGTGGTCGCTCTCTCCGAGTCGGTCGCGGAAGCGGACCGAAAACCCACGTCCCGCGCCCTCGTAGCCGTGGATCGTCGACGCGAAGGCGATCCGATCGGCGGCGAGCAGCGACTCGAGCGTCGAGACGGGGAGCGCGGCGGCTTCGTCGACGATGACGACGTCCGCCGATCCGACTTCCGCGACGGCCGCGGTCGGCTCGCGGAAGGAGATGGAGCCGCCGGCTGCCGTCTCGATCGGACGGGAATCGGTCCCGATCTCGTCGTCGTCCGTAGAGCCGCCGTCCTCGAGCGTCTCACGGAGCTCCCTCGCCCGATCGAACAGTTCCCTCGCGTTCCGGGCGGCGGGCGCAGTCACGAGCACGTCCTCGCCGTCGGCGGCGAACGCGCCTGCGGCCAGTCCGGCCGCGCTGGACTTGCCCCGGCCGCGATCGGCCTCGAGCACGACGGCTCGATCGGCCTCGGACAGCGACTCGAAGGCGGCGACGGCGTCGACCTGGTCGGCCGTGAGGCAGGCCTCGTAGGCGGCGGCCGGAAATCGGCAATTCGGGGGCGGAGCGGGAGCAGGAGCGGTCGTCGCCGACCGGGGGGCCGGATCGGTCAGTCCGTCGGCCTCGACTCGCCCCCGCTCGAGGTCGACGATCGCGACGCCGCGGTGGACCCGCAGCGTCTCGACGAGCCGGCGTGTGAACCGCCCGGTGACGTCGTCGAGTTCGAACGGCGGGACCGCGAGCGACTCGTCGAACCCGCCGCGCCGGTCTGGCCACGTCTCGAGCGACGGCGCGAGCAGGATCAGGAGGCCGCCGCCGTCGACCGCGCCGACGACTTTGCCGAGCGCGTTCGGCCGGAGTTCGTCGTGGGCGTCGACGGCGATCACGTCCCGCGTCGTTCCGAGGAGTTCACCCGCGTTGGCCTGCGGGAGGTGTTCACAGCGGAGGCGGTCGTCGGGGCCGACTACCGTGGTCCCGGTGATCGGCACCGGGAGGGCCTCGAGAAGCGACTCGAGGGCGTCGTATCCCCGCCCGCGGTCGCCCGCGAGGACCAGCAACCGTCGCTCGTTCGCTCTCGTCGCCTCGTCGAACAGCGACTCCGCGAGGGCGACTGCGTCGACGTCCGCGTTCATACGTCGCTGTTCGCGCTGCCGGAGTAATAGGCACCGGAACGCGCTCTCGTGTCGGTTACTCTCGGTCGCAGACGCAGAACCCGTTCCCTTCCGGATCCTCCATCACGGTCCACTCCGCGGTTCGACCGCCGACGCGTTCGCGTTTCGTCTCGATCGCGCTCGCACCCAGCGCCTCGAGTCGTTCGACCGTTGCCGCCCTGTCTCCCGTCGCCAAATCGAGGTGGATGGGGATGTCCTCGGTGGACCCCTTCGGCATTCGCTTGAACAGAAGGGGTGGCGCTCGATCGGCGGCCGCGAGGACGACGTGGTCCGGGTCGTCCGCCCCGCCGGCCAGTTCCGGTGGCAGATCCGCTCGGTCGCGCTCGAGCGCCTGCCCCCAGAACGTCGCGAGTCGATCGGGAGACTTACAAGCCACAGTAATCTTTTCTATCGAAGTCATGCTTTCAGCGCATAATACTGTCGTCGGTATGGCACGTAAAGGACGGTACCACCGGGGATATTTGTCGCTACTGCCGGCCTCGATTCGAATGACTGGACCGGCCGTGTTCGACCGACAGGGGTTCGACGGCGAGCAGCGCATCCGAGACCGTTTCGGGGGAACGACTCAAGATCCGCCACGGAGGCGAAGGGATCGGTCGACGGCACCAGTCACGCGGAGCGTCGGAGTCGACTGCGTCCGGTAGCGGATGGGATCTGCGGTCGCCCACGGAGGAGCGGACACCGTCGATCGAGCGATCGAGAACCGTCCCCGTGCGCACATGTGCGGGGCCAGCTTCTCGAGCGGTCGAGCGAAACGGCCGGCCGATATGACGGACACGTCCGACGACCGTCCGCTGGTGTACGCCTGTTCGGGGTGCTCGAGCGCGGCACAGCTGGCGAACGATCTAGCCGTTTCCCTCGACAGGGACGGACTCGCCGAAATGTCGTGTATCGCCGGCGTCGGCGGCGGCGTGGCACCGCTCGTCGAAACGGCCACGTCCGGACGGCCGATCGTCGCGATCGACGGCTGCCCGCTCGAGTGCGCAAAACAGTGTCTCGATCGCCACGACGTCTCGCCCGATCTCCACTACAACCTCGCCGAAGCGGGCGTTTCGAAGGAGTTTCACGCGGACTACGACGAGGCCGAGGCCGCGACGGTGCGGCGCGAACTGGAAGCGGACGTCGAGACGCTCGCGGACGCGAACTGACGGTCACACGAGACGGCATCCAGTTCCGGCGTGCGGCGGTGTGCGGCGGCGTGTGGCAGCGTGCGGTAGCATCCCACGCCCTCACGCGTTTGAACACGCTTTTAAGGGGGGCAACGCTATTCGAGTGTACACCCTACGCGGGGTTGATGATGCTCCTAGCTTCACAGGATTTCCGCCGGGTCGATCCCGGCACGGGTACCCAGTGCCCGGACGGCAGGGGAGCGCGAGCCCACGTGTAGGAGAGGTGAACAACCAATGTCAGTCTACGTAACCACCGACATCCCAGCCGACCTCGCCGAGGACGCCCTCGAGGCGCTCGAGGTCGCACGAGACACCGGACGAGTAAAGAAAGGAACCAACGAAACGACGAAGGCGATCGAGCGCGGCAACGCCGAGCTCGTCTACGTCGCCGAGGACGTCTCCCCCGAAGAGATCGTTATGCACCTGCCAGAACTCGCCGAGGAGAAGGGCATCTCGGTCATCTTCATCGAGACCCAGGACGACGTCGGCCACGCCGCCGGCCTCGAGGTCGGCTCGGCCGCCGCGGCGATCGTCGACGCCGGCGAGGCCGACGACGACGTCGAGGATATCGCCGACAAGGTCGAGGACCTCGACTGAGGTGATCAGAGATGAGTGCTGAAGAGGAAGAAAGCGGCTCTACGCCCGCCGAGGTCATCGAGATCGTCGGCAAGACCGGCATGCACGGCGAAGCCATGCAGGTCAAATGCCGAATCAAGGAGGGCGAGAACCAGGGACGCATCATCACCCGTAACTGCCTCGGGCCGGTCCGCGAAGGGGACGTACTCCAGCTTCGCGAGACCGCCCGCGAGGCCGACTCCATCGGAGGACAATAATGGTCGAGAAACGAACCTGCGACTACACGGGCGAAGAGATCGAACCCGGCACGGGCATCATGTACGTCAAAAGCGACGGCACCGTGCTCCACTTCGTCGACTCCAAGGCGGAGAAAAACTACAAGCTCGGTCGCGAACCGCGCGACCTCGAGTGGACCGAGGAGGGACGTCGCGGCAAAAGTCCTGCGCAGGCCGAGGCGCCTGCCGACGAGGAAGCCGACCAGACCGAGGCCGGCGAGGACGAGGACCTGGAAACCGAAACCGAGGCCGAGTCCGAAACCGTCGACGAAACCGAGTCTGCGGCCGAGGATTCCGAGGAAGCCGAGGAAACTGAGGAAACCGAGACCGAGACCGAGGCCGAAGAAGCATGAGCGATCACGAGCGCACCTTCGTGATGGTCAAGCCCGACGCCTTCGCACGCGGACTCGTGGGCGAAGTCGTCTCCCGACTCGAGGACCGCGGGCTCAAGCTCGTCGGCATCAAGGTCGAGACCATGCCCCGCGAACGGGCCGAAGAACACTACAGCGAACACGAGGACAAACCGTTCTACGACGACCTCGTGGACTTCATCACCTCGGGGCCGGTCGTCCCGATGGTCTGGGAGGGCCAGGACGCGACGCGACAGGTCCGCCAGATGATCGGCGAGACCGACCCGCTCGAGGCCGATCCCGGCACGATCCGGGGCGATTACGCGCTCGATCTCGGTCGGAACGTCGTTCACGCGGCCGACCACGAGGACGAGGGCGCGAACGAACGCGAGATCGCGATCCACTTCGACGACGACGAACTGATCGACTACGATCAGCACGACGCCGAGTGGCTCTACGAGTGAGTCCCTCGACGGCCACAGCCGTCGAGTAGCGGCGGCCCGTTCGTCGACGCCGATTTTCCCGAGCCCGTGATAGGCCGACGTAGCGAACGGACAGCGGACCGGCTCTCGGTCGCGTGGTCGGGAGCGCCAGCGGCTCGAACGGTTCGAGAGTCCCGCCAACTGCGAGAACCGACGACGAGTGGCCGTCCCATCTCTTAAAATCCTGTCCGAAAACTACACATTTAACACAGGTGTTTTTCTAGAAAGACGTAAGCTCTAATGTGCGGGCTGTAGTAGTGGTTCGTGGTGGTTTCGAATGGTAACTTTCGGTAGGTGGTTCGTGGATGCGTGAAACGGAGGGTGGGACGGCACTGACTGGGGAGGCGACGCCGTCGCTCGATCTCGTTTTTGAACTGCTCTCGGACAGCCGACGGCGGTACATCCTTTATCACCTACACGACCAATCGGACGGCGTTGCAACGATCGAGAACCTCACCGAGAACGTCGCCGCGCTCGAGCAGGCAACCGAGCGCGGCGACGCGGGCGGGAAATCGGCCGGCGGGCTGAGAGCCGATTCGGATCGCGGTTCGGCGGATCGGCGGACGGACATCCAACTGGAACTCCAGCACGTTCACCTCCCCAAACTCGAGGACGCGGGTGTCATCGAACACGACCGTCGAAGCGACACGGTTCGATACTGGAGTCAGCCGTCGCTCGAGGAGTGGCTGGAGCACGCCCAGCACAAGGAACTCGGGTAGATCGAGGAGTACGCCGCCTCGGCGCGTCCGAACGGCAGGCGTCCGGTCCGGAGTTGCTGAAAGTTTTAAGAGTGCGTCCGTGGTGGGTCCAGTGGAGTGTCGGTAAATCGCAAGACGGGACGGCGAGAGTTTGTGAGACGTGATATCGTCTCACTCCTCAAAACTTAACAGGCGAGATACCGATACAGCACGTGAGGTGCATACTATGGCTGATCACGAACTTCCACCACTTCCGTACGATTACGACGCGCTCGAACCGGCACTGTCCGAGCAGGTACTGACCTGGCATCACGATACCCACCATCAGGGGTACGTCAACGGCCTCAACTCGGCCGAGGAGACGCTGGCCGAGAACCGCGAGGAGGGCGACTTCGGTTCGACGCCCGGCGCTCTCAGCAACGTCACTCACAACGGCTGTGGACACTACCTCCACACGCTGTTCTGGGAGAACATGTCGCCGAACGGTGGCGGCGAACCCGAGGGCGACCTCGCCGACCGCATCGAGGAGGACTTCGGCTCCTACGAGGGTTGGAAGGGCGAGTTCGAGGCCGCTGCCGGTGCCGCCGGTGGCTGGGCACTGCTGGTGTACGATCCGGTCGCGAAGCAGCTGCGCAATCTCGCGGTCGACAAGCACGACCAGGGCGCGCTCTGGGGCGCACACCCCGTCCTCGCGCTGGACGTCTGGGAACACTCCTACTACTACGACTACGGTCCGGACCGTGGCAGCTTCATCGACGCCTTCTTCGACGTCGTCAACTGGGAGAAGGCCGAAGAGGAGTACCAGACCTGCCTCGACCACTTCGAGTAAGCGACGACCCAGTCGATCCTGTCTTTTTATCGAACGCGATACCACAGCGGCGCGGCGGGATCGACGCTGCTCGAGTCGCGAATCGATGTGCCGATGGCGTCGCTTCGGTATCCGTTCGCGATCACATGCGCTGTGAGTGACTCGCACCGTTTAACTTAGTGTGGGACGATGCCATACCGCATATGGCCGCCGAGGACACCAACGTCGACGCGACGGTCGAGGATCGGACCGAACAGCCGGGGCGACAGCCATCGGAGTCGAAGCGGGGAGACGCGGGCGAGGCGCTCGCGGCGGCGCTTCGGGCCGCGTGCGACGGCGACGTGCGATTCGACGAGTACACGCGCGTCCTCTACGCGACCGACGGCAGCATCTACGGCGCACAGCCCGCGGGCGTCGTCTTCCCGCGGGACGCCGACGACGTTCGCGCGGCGGTCCGGGTCGCGGCCGATCACGACGCACCGGTGCTGCCCCGCGGTGCGGGCTCGTCGCTCGCCGGGCAGGCCGTCGGTCCGGGCTGCGTGGTGCTCGATCTATCGCGCCACATGGACGAGATCCGGGATATCGACCCGGACGCGCGGACCGCCGTCGTCCAGCCGGGGGTCGTCCAGGACGATCTCGATGCGGCGCTCGATCCCCACGACCTCCGCTTCGCACCCGACCCCGCCTCGTCGAACCGGGCAACGATCGGCGGCGGGATCGGGAACAACTCGACCGGCGCTCACTCGGTGCGGTACGGGATCACGGACGCCTACGTCGAGGAGTGTAAGGTCGTCCTCGCGGACGGATCGCTGATCCACACGCGAGATATCGTCGTCGACGGTCCCGAATGGGAGCGGATCGTCTCGAAAGACGACCGCGAGGCCCGGCTCTACCGAACCGTCCGGACGCTCGTCGAGGAGAACGCCGCGGAGATCGACGAGCGGTATCCCGACCTCAAGCGCAGCGTCAGCGGGTACAACCTCCAGAAGGTGCTGCGAACGACCGCCGAGGGGAAGCGAATCATCAACCTCTCCACACTCCTCGTCGGTGCCGAGGGGACCCTCGGCGTCGTCGTCGAAGCCACGCTCTCGCTGGTCACGCAGCCGGACGAGACCGCGCTGGCCGTCTACTGTTACGAGGACCTGCTCGAAGCGCTGGCCGCGGTCCCGAACGCCCTCGAACTCGAGGCCAGTGCGGTCGAGCTCATGGATCGGGAAGTGTTTCGGCTGGCCGCGGCGTCGTCGGAGTACGCCGAGTACGCGGAGCCGATCCCCGACGGAACCGAGGCGGCGCTGATGCTCGAGTTCGATTCGGAGGTGGTCGACGACCTACCGGACGCGATCGCGACTGCGACGACCGGTCTCGTCGACGACGGCGCGGCCTTCGGTTCGATCGAGGCGTTCTCGCCGGCGAAACAGGATCGGCTCTGGAAGCTCCGGAAGGCCGCAATTCCGCTGTTGATGAGCATGGAGGGCGATCCGAAGCCGTACCCGTTCGTCGAGGACGCCTCCGTCCCGCCCGACGAACTGGCGGCGTACGTCGCGGGCTTTCAGGAGATCCTCGAGGACCACGACACGACGGCCGCCTACTTCGCGCACGCTGGCGTCGGCACGCTCCACATTCGGCCGGTTCTGAACCTCAAAGATGGGGACGACGTCGACAAGATGCGCGCGATCGCCGACGACGTCACCGACCTCGTCTGCGAACACAATGGCTCCTTTTCCGGCGAACACGGTGACGGCCTCGCGCGGACGGCGTTCAACCCCAAGCTGTACGGTCCCGACCTCTGGGAGGCGTTTCAGGATCTCAAGTCGGCTTTCGACCCCGACTGGCGGCTGAACCCCGGAAAGGTCGTGTATCGCGACGACGACCCCACCGACATTCGGGAGCACCTCCGGTACGGGCCGGCGTACGCTTCCCTCGAGCCGCAGACCACGCTGGAGTTCGACGAGAAGGGCGGGTTCTCCCACCTCGTGGAGCTCTGTAACGGCTGTGGTACCTGCCGGCAGACCGACGGCGACGTGATGTGCCCCACGTATCGGGCGACCGAGGAGGAGATCGCGACCACGCGGGGGCGGGCGAACCTGCTCCGGGCGGCGATCAGCGGCGAGATCGAGCCGGACGAACTCTACGGTGAGCGGTTCCAGAACGAGGTGCTCGATCTCTGTATCGGTTGCAAGGGCTGTCAGAGCGACTGTCCGACCGGGGTCGACCTCGCGAAGCTCAAGGCCGAAGTCAAACACCAGTACCACGAGCGGGAAGGGACGACCCTCCGGGAACGGCTGTTCGCGAACGTCGACCAGCTCGCGGCGGTCGGAAGCACCCTCGCCCCGATCGCTAACCGCGCCACCGAGCTCCCGGGTGCGCGGACCGCTCTCGAGAAGACGCTCGGAATCGCGGCCGACCGGACGGTGCCGACGTTTCGGCGGGAGTCGCTGGTCGACTGGTTCCGGAACCGAGGCGGATCGCAGGTGGATTCAGAGACCGCCACCGCCGGGGTCGTCCTCTTCCCCGACACGGAGACGAACTACTCGAATCCCGCGCCCGGCAAGGCGGCGGTCGAGGTCCTCGAGGCCGCGAACGTTCGCGTCGCGATCCCGGATCTCGGCCCGACCGGGCGAGCCGCCTACTCCACGGGCCTGCTCGACGTCGCCGCCGAGCAGGGGCGGGCGCTCGTCGACGACCTCGAGCCCTTCCTCGAGCGCGGGTGGTCGGTCCTGTTCGTCGAGCCCTCCGACGCGGCGATGGTCGTCGACGAGTACCGGTCGCTGCTCGCGGACGATCGAGTCGACGCGCTCGCGGCGAACGCTTACGGGGTCTGCGAGTACCTTGACGACCGCCGGCTGGACGAGGCGCTGTCGTTCGACCAGTCCGCGACCGGCGCGCGATCGCTCACGTTCCACGGTCACTGCCACCAGAAAGCCCGCGGCGTGGACCACCACGCGGTCGGCGTCCTCCGGCGGGCCGGCTACACCGTCGATCCGGTGGACTCGGGCTGTTGCGGGATGGCCGGCAGCTTCGGCTACGAGGCCGAACACTACGAGCTCTCGACGGCGATCGGATCGCTGCTGCGGGAGACACTCGAGGACAGCGCCGCTCGCGCCGCCTCGGACGGCCGACCGACGGCCGACAAATCCGGCGAGGGCGGCGCGCCGACCGTCGTCGCGCCGGGGACCTCCTGTCGGACGCAGATCGGCGACTTCGACGGGTACGAGCGACCCGAACACCCCGTCGAACTCCTCGCGCGTGGTCTCGAGACGTAGCCGATCCGATCACTCGTCCTCGATACCGGTCGCTCGCAGGTACTCCTCGAGCAGCGTCGGGAACTGCCCGCCCCGGACGTACCGGAGTCCGAATTCGTCGGCCCAGGAGATGATGCCCCGGTCCTCGGTGACCACGCCGGCGTCCAGCTCTCGCGCGAGGATCAACAGGTCGAAGTCCTCCCGGGAGTCCAGGACGCCCTGTCGGAGGGCGCGCCGGTACTTGTCTCGCATGTCCGAGAGGATCCGATCGGCCTCGGTCATGTACTCGTCCCGCCCGTCCGTGTCCGACCCGGCGGTGAGCTCGTCCGGGTCGAGCTGTTCGACCTCGCGGATCGCCTTCTCCGACACGCGGAGGCCGCGATCCACGCGGTCGCTCATCTCGTCGATGAAGTTATTGACGACGTTCGCCGGGATCGTCACGCCGTACCGATCGGGGCTCTTGCGAACGACCCACGTGTCGAGCCGCGAGAACACGTCCTCGTCGACGCTTCGCTCGCGCAACATCGTCCCGAGTTCGTCGTGGATCGACGGGGGCACGTAACAGGAGATGTTGAGCTCGAGTCGAGCGGTCGCGATCAGATCGAGCAGGCGATGGACGGCCTCCTCCAGCGACTCGTCGTCCTCGCGTATCTCCTCGGTGATGAACAGCGACGTGTCCAGCACGAACCGTTGGCGCGGCAGTGCTCCGGGCATAGTCGTCGATTGGACGGTAACCTACATAGGCCTCAGCCCCGGATCCCGCCGCGACGCGTCGTCGAACTCGACCGACGACGGCCGACCGACCCGGTGTTTTTCACCGAGAGCGTCGTCGGACGACGTATGGATCGGGACGCGTACCTCGAGCGGCTCGACGCCACCACCGAGGAGCCCGCGGACCTCTTCGAGCACTTCGAGCAGCGGTCCGCGGCCGGTCGGACGCACCACGTACTCACCGCCGCCCGCCACGGCGTGGAGCGCGGGACCGTTATCGTCGAGGAGACGGGGGTGATCGTTCGGGGCTATCCGAGCGTCCCGCGAATCCTCGTGCTCGATCCGGGCGTCCCCTCGTTCTTCGAGGGAGCCGATACCGTCGCGATCGAGGAGAAACTCGACGGCTTCAACGTCCGGATCGCGGACGTCGGCGATATCCTCGCGTTCACCAGAAGCGGGTACGTCTGTCCGTACACGACGGCACGAGCGCGCGATCGCCTCCCGCTCGAGGATTTCTTCGCGGCCCACCCGGAGCGGACGATCTGTGCCGAGCTAATCGGGCCGGAGACGCCGTACACGTCCCACGACTACGAGGACGTGGTCTCCCACGACTTTCGGGTGTTCGACGTCCGCGACCGCGAATCGGGCGATCCGCTTCCCGTCGACGACCGGCGGGCGCTCTGCGAGGAGTACGGCTTCTCCCAGCCGCGGCTCTTCGGGCGGGAGGGACCGTCCGACGCCGTCGCGACGGTTCGGGACGCCGTCGCCGACCTCGACGCGGCCGGGCGAGAAGGGGTCGTCCTCAAATCAGCGGACGGGGACGCGATGGTCAAATACACGACGCCGGCCCAGCACCACGACGAACTCGCCTACGCGTTTTCGCTGCCGTTCGATCACGGTCGGGACTTCGTCTTTTCTCGGATCGTTCGCGACGCGTTCCAGGCCGCCGAGCTGGACGAGGACGACGACCGGATACGGGAGCGAGCGCGGAACCTCGGTGAGTCGATCCTCCCGCCGATGGTGTCGACGATCCGGGACGTGGCCGACGGCGAGACCGTCGGAGAACGACACACCGTCAGGGGCGATTCCGACTCGATCGACGCGCTGTTCGACCACCTGCACGACCAATCGATGACGATCGAGCGACGATCGGACCGCCGCGAGGACGGCGAGCGCGTCGTCGAGTTCGTGAAAGTGGCCGAGTCGACCCGCGATCGGATCCAGTACTACCTGGCGGGCGGAACGCGAAACGAATGACCGATCCGGGCCGCGTGATGGTCGAGTTCCACTCCGCCTCGAGTATCCCGGCGGTTTCGATTTCGGCGAGCACGTCGGGTGAGACGAGTCGGCTCACCTCGATCATGTTCGTCGCCGGACGGTCACGTCGATTGCGACGGCGGTCCGTCGCGTATCTGATCGGGCGACGTGATCTCTATCTCCGGTTCGTCCCGATATTCCTCGATATCGCCGGCGATGTAGGCGTAGCTGCGCCGCGGCGCGGCAACGGTCACGCCGTCGGAGTCGGCGATGTAGCGGTTGTCGAGTAGCGAAAGGGCCCGCTGCCCCTCGGCCGTTTCGACCGCGTTCGGGAGGAACAGTTTGAACGGCTGCGCCTGGGAGCCGATGTTGACGACGGCGTGACTCTGCCCGACCCGCCGGTACGAGCTGAGTTCGGTGAATACGACCGCGTGCTCGCCTACTCGCGCCTCGAGTTCGTCGTAATCGAGTCTGCTATCGAACAGTTCCTCGGTCCCGTCCCGTCTGGCCCGCCGAAAGGTTTCGATCGTCTCCGCCCGGAGCTCCCACCAGGCGGTCAACGAGTCGTAGTCGCGCATCTCCGCGCCGTTGACCTGGAGCTGATTCCACACGCCGATCGCGTCGGCTTGTGCCTGTCGTTCGGCCTCCCTGTACCGGCGGTCGTGGGTATCGAAGTGGGCGTAGCCGTACTTGGTGAAATACGGACTGTACCCCTCTCGGATCATCGTCTCCTGGTAGTCTTCGCCGTTCGCGTGGAGATACGCCAGCGGGCGGCCGTAGTTGCCCCGGTACCGCCGGAGGCACTCCTCGAGCGGTTCGGTCCCCGGAAACTCGAGCGTCGCGACGGTCCCCTCGGGGAACACGTCTTCCGCCTTCTCTTTGGCTGCCGTTCCCCAGGGCGTGACGGGTTTGTTGCCGCCGGCCCAGGACTCCTCCGTATCGAGCGCGAGGAGGCGGACGTTCTCCTCCTCGCCGTCGAGGTCGACTTTGATCGTATCGCCGTCCACCGCGTTCACGACGTCGACCTCGAGGGACGTTCCCCGAACGTTGGTGCCAGACATGGCTACGGTACCAGGATGTTCTCTCGGCCCAGGTTCTCGATTTCGAGGGTTCCCGCGTCCAGCGTTTCGCCCGTGTACGTGTAGACGAAACAGTCCCCGTCTTCGAGGATGTAGGTCGGCGTCGCGTTGAAGAACTTGAACTGAACGGAGTCCTCCTGGGCCACGTACGGACCGTGTTTTTCGCCGGCCGGGATGAAATTGAAGGTCCCCTCGGTGATCGTCGTCTCCGCCGACTCGAGTTCGCCGGAGACGAGGAACAGCGTCTGTGCCGTCGTGTGGTAGTGTTGCGGGAATTCCGCACCTTCCTCGACCATGGCTAACTCGAGCGTCATTCCCGTCGCTCGATCGAAGTAGAGCACCTTGTTGTGGACGCCGTCCCACGGGAGCGACGTCCACTCGTGTTGCTCGTGATCCCCGAGTCGTTCGAACGGCGGCTCGATGTTCGATTCGTACTCCATGTTACCATCACCCATACTCACCGGCAACGGGGGCGTGAATAAACGTTTCATCGCTCTATTCGCGAGACAGTCCGTTGACGGATAGCGTTGCGAACCGAGCCCGACCGGGACGGTCGTCAGCAACCGTCGCCGAACCGGCCCGTTCTCCGCCTCGACTCCCGTCTCGACGTCGTCGCCGGTCGCCACCGGCTTGAGTCGACCCCGCTCGTGCGCCGGGGATTTTCGGAGCCGTTCTCTCGCGGCATGAGCGCCGATCGCTCACGTGACCGGCTCGCCGTCGTCGACCGCGAGCCCGCAGTCGTCACAGAGCCATCACCACCGATTCCGCATCGGTAACCGTTCCACATGTGCGAGCGCGAACGAACGATTTAGGCATCGCCCGCGGGTACGGGACGGTATGCCCGTACCCAAATCCGAATTCGAGAGCCTCCCACCGTGTGATTTCTACACGCCCGCGGAACTGCTCGAGGACGATCAGATGTACTCCGTCTACGAGATCGCGCGCCTGTTGCAGGGCCTCGAGCCGGACGCCGACATCGACCGCGAGACCGAGGACATCCTGCTCGATTGGGCGATTCCGTGGGTCATGACTAACGCCGACGACCTCGTGGTCGCCGAACCACGAGACGAGGACGAACCCGGCTACTACGGCCTGAAAGAATGAACCTCCTCGTGGTCGGTGCCGATCGCGTCGACGCCGGGAAGACCACGTTCTCGGCCGGACTGCTCTATCGAACCGGCGCGGTCGGCTACAAGCCCCGCGCGGGCAACGACTTCTGGTTCGACCACGACGACTGTCGGCGGGCGCTCGTCGACGGACGGCTCTACGGCAAGGACGCGGTTCGACTCTCCAGCGCCGACGGCCGCGATCGCCCGCCGGAGCGACTCAACCCCGTCCACCGGCTGTGGCGACCCACACCCGACGGCGGAACCGGACTGCTCGGCCGCGCCGACCGGGAGTTCGTCGTCGACCGAGTCGGCCGTGACGACCCGCTGTTCGTCCGGAACGCGACCGCGGACGTTCCGGACGCGGTCGCCGAGTCGCTCCCGCTCGACGACGCGATCGACGTCGAGACCGTCGCGGAGTTCAACGAGGTCGCCGAACGGCAGTACGTCCCCGCCTTCGAGCGACTGGCCGCCGAGATCGAATCGACGGACCTCGCCGTCGTCGAGTCCTACGGCGACATCGCCCGGCCGCTCGAGGCGCTGGACCCAGCGTCGATCGCCGCCGTCGCGGCTGTCGAACCCGGGCGCGCCCGGATCTACCCCGGCGATCGGTACTGCCGGGCCTGCGACGTAGCCAGCTCGAGCCCGAGAGACGGGGCGATCGAGAAGCGCGTCCCCAACGTCCTCGAGTACCTCGAGCCGCTCGAGCGCGTCCGGCTTCCGGCACTCGGGGGTGACGAGCGAGACGACCCCGCGCGGATCTCCCGTGCGTACGCGAACGCCTACGAGGCGTTACTCGACGCCGCGGGACGGGTCTAGAAGATGCCGAGCGCCGAGCGGAGCGCGCTCGACGAGTCGGGTCAGGCCCGCCGTGCCATCTGTGCCGCCAGTTCGACGTGATCGTAGGGGTCGGTCGTCACGCTCGGTCCATGGCCGGTGTGCAGCTCTTCGAGGTCGGGATCGATCCGCTCGAGCACGCGGTCGATGCTCTCGATCAGCGCCTCGCGGTCGCCCTCCTCGAGATCGGTGCGGCCGAAGCTTCCGTTCTGGAAGACGAGATCGCCCGCGAACAGCACGCCAGCGGATGCCGAATACAAGCAGAGGTGGTCGTTCTTGTGGCCGGGCGTGTGCAGCGCGACGTACTCGTGGTCGCCGAGCCTGACCGTCTCCTCGTCCGCGATCGCGTGATCGACGCCGTCGATCGACGGGTCGTATCCCCACACGTCGACGCCGAACGCGTCCGTGACCGCCTCGAGGTTGCCGACGTGGTCGCGGTGCGTGTGCGTGAGGACGACCGCATCGAGATCGTCCACCCGCGAGTGGAGGGCGTCGACGACGTCGAAGTTCGCTCCCGTATCGACGAGCACGGACCGCTCGCCGGTCACCAGAAAGGCGTTGCTGGTAAAGGCCCGCACGCCGGCTGCAAGATTGTCGATCATGGGGGCAGTAGACGGGCGACCGATTTGTGGGTATCGACACAGGGTCCGCGGTACCGACATCCGGACAGTTTCGAGAGATATGGACGCTATCCGGGAGACACGCCTCCTGACCGCGGCTCGCGGCGTCTTCCGTTCGACCCATAGTATTCACAAGCATTTTTAGCTCCGGCACGTAGTGGTAGACGAATGAATCGGCCGGTCTCCGTCGGATTCGTCGTTCTCGTCGTCCTCGCGTCCGTCGCTGGGATCAGCGGATCGGTCGCGCTGGCAGCCCCCGGACCGGACGCGCCGTCGGCGACAGGGCCCGACGGCGCGGACACACACACCGCGGCGCTCGCCGCGGACTCGAGCGCGATCGCGTCACAGGAGACGCAGAATTTCGACGAAACGACGTTCGAGATCACGGTATACGAGAACGGAAGCGCGACGTGGACGTTCCGCCACGAGCGACTGTTCGCGAACGAGGACAACGAGAGCGAGGCGGAACGAAACTTCAGGGAGTTCGCGACGGCGTTCGAAGCGAACGAGACGGGGCTCTACGAGGGATTCATCAACCAGTCGCACGAACTGGTCGCGGCCGGCTCCCGAGAAGCCGACCGTGAGATGGCAGCGACGACCTTTCGCCGGTCCGCCTGGGTCGACGAGGGGCGGTTGAACCAGCGCGGCATCGTCGAAATGTCGTTCACCTGGACGAACTTCGCTGCGATCGAGGGCGAGACGATCGTCGTCGGCGACGTCTTCCGTGACCTCTATCTGGCGTCCGACCAGTCGATCGTGCTCGAGCCGGGCGGTGACCTTCAGTTCCGCACCGTCGCCCCGGACCCCGACACCCAGTACGACGGCTCCACGCTCGAGCGAACGGGGTCGGTCCAGTGGAGCGGCGAGCAGCAGTTCGCCGACGGCCAGCCGCACGCGGAGCTCGTCACCCCGACGGGTGCTGCCGCTCCCGCCGGCAGCACCGGGCTCTTGGGCGCGCTCGAGAGCGCCAATCTCGTCTGGTATCTGGTCGGTGGCCTCCTCGTTGCGGCGGTCGGCGTCGCCGCCGTCGTCTGGTACCGCCGATACGGACCCGGCGCCGAGACGGCCGACGGGACGACCGACCAGTCGTCCGAGTCGCCGCCGCGGTCCGAGGGCGACGATGACGCGGCTGCGGACTCGAGAGATACCGACCCGACGAACGACGGCGACGACGCGGGGCCCGATCCGCTCTCCGAGGAAGAGCTCATGACGGACGAAGACCGCGTCGTCAAACTCATCCGTGAGAACGGCGGTCGGATGAAACAGGTCAACATCGTCGACGCGACCGGCTGGTCGAAGTCCAAAGTCAGTATGCTCCTCTCGGACATGGAAGACGACGGCACCATCAGCAAACTCCGCGTCGGCCGCGAAAACATCATCAGTCTCGAGGGCTTCGAACCCGAGGCGACGAAGTCCCCGTTCGAGGAGTGACTGTGGGCACTCGCTGAGAGGTTCTCACGTGGGACTGTTCGACACTCTCGGGACGAAACGGAATCCTTAAACATCGTACCGCGCTACGATTGAGTGAGGACGACGCCCGCTCCGATGGTGTAGTCCGGCCAATCATATTGCCCTCTCACGGCAATGACCAGGGTTCGAATCCCTGTCGGAGCACTCCTTTCCCGACGCCTTCTTTCGGTTTTGGCCTGCGGAGGTAACCCATGTTCGACTCAATACTCAGGCCAAGTAGATTCGAAGAATTCACACACAGCCACGCTGTCTTGCGATTTCCCGTTTTGCCGGGCTATGCGATTCGCAGGACTCAGACGGGATTCGGGTCCAGTCGGGCGATTCCGGAATTTGCCCACACGTAGCGGATTCCGCAAAAACCAATCAACGACGCCACGGGATTACGTAACGCACGAAGAGCGGACTGCCATCCGCGACGCGTCACTGGAGTCTGGAAGTGTCCCTAGTGGCTTGATTTGGCGAACCCACCGTTAGGGCAAGATGTGGGGTGCCGCGAATTCCACTCTCAAACGGACGATGGAGAAGAACCGTGAACTACCCCTGCCTACTCAGCCGCTGGCGTGGCTTCCTTGAGGCAGGGGCTTCCTGCTTCGACGACGCGACTTGCAGACACAGAACGAGTGTCCACAGCGGTCGCAGTCTCCACAGGCGTTGCTTCGGAGTGAACCACTCCTAGTTCAGATAGACCACGCGACTGCACGTTTAACGCCGCGTTCCAATCCCGGTCCAACTCGAACCCACACGCTGGGCACGAGTGTTCTCGAACCCACAACGGCTTCTCTGATTCCACGCCACACGATGCGCATTCTTTCGTCGTCCCGCTTGGATTGATTTCGACGTAGTGCGTGCCGTGCTTGTCACAATGGTGTTCGAGAATCGCACGGAATTTACTCCATCCTACCTCGTGTTTATTCCGCGCATTGTCATTGTTCTCCAACATCGACTTCACGTTGAGATTCTCAACGAACACGGCGTCGTACTCCGTCGCGTAGAAGTGCGCGAGCTTGTGCTTGTAATCACGCTTCTTGTTTGACATTCGGGCGTGAACCTCGGCAACGCGACGGCGTTGAGCTTCCCAGTTGTTCGACTCATACTGCTTGCGAGAGAGCGAGCGTTGCTCGCGTTCGAGTCGCTCGCGCTCGTCGGACAAGTCACGGCGTCCGATGGAACGCCCATCGGAATCGTGGATGAAGTTAAGAATCCCAAGGTCGAGACCCACGGTGTCCTTTGCGTCAATGTCTTCTGGCCCGGTTTTCTCTGGTTCTTCGGTGCTGATACAGAACGAGGCATACCACGCGCCAGTTGGTTCTTTCTTCACCGTGACTTCCTTGATAGCGTCATGGTCTGGAAGGTCTCGGTGGAGTCGGATTGGAATCTCTAGGGTTTCACCGCGTACCTTCTTTAATCGGAGAATTGCTCGGTCTCTCGGGCCACTCTTCTTGTCGAGTTCGAAGCCTGACTGCCGGTAGGTGAAACTCCTGTATTCACGCGGTGATTTCCAGTTTAACGAGCCAACATCGTATCCTTTGGCTTTGAGTTTGCCAAGGTTGTTGATGTTGGTGCGGATGCGCTCGACGGCTTTCTGGAGGACGGTAGAGTAGACTTGTTTGAGGTCTGTCCACTGTTGTTTGAGTGCTGGTAGGTTGTCGCGGACTTGCCAGACTCGTTGTCGAAGTGTTCCGTTGTCTTGAGGTATTTTGTTGAATTGGTTGAGTGCGTGGTTGTAGACTTGTCGCATGGTGTTTCGATTCCAGTCGAGACTCTCTCGTTGCTTGGTTGTCGGAAAGAGTCGGAGTCTCGGACTGTATTCCATGCGACTTGCTGCTGTCTATGAGTTATGATTTGTTAAGTGTTCTGAACAGAACTGGTTGTATAACTAGCGGGCGCTGTATCCCCGTCCTACTCGCTCACTACCGTTCGCTTCTTGAGGACGGGGGCTTAGCGCCCTCCACTTCAGCTAACAAAACGGTCTGCTTCAGACGCATCGGATGTCTATCTCTGTACTCAGAAGTTGCTATCGGGAGTGACCAGATCAGATAGCTCGAAGAGGAGGACGTCGTCACGCGCATCGGCGGCTCGTTCGAGATCGTCGGTGTACCCGGAGCGGCTGAACAAGACGTACCGCGTCTCCCCGTCTGCTGGCTCTGCTGACCACCGTACTTCCGACGCTGTTCGTTCGAGATCGGCGAGGACACCTTCGCTCACAGGCCGAGAGGTGAACTTACACTCGCCAGCGACGAGTCCCTCGTCGGTAAGGCCGAGGACGTCCAGTTCGTGTTCCTTGAACCACCACTGCCCGACGTCATGGAACCGTCGATCGATGAGCTCCGGGAGCTCGCGCTGGCAGAGCCGTTCAAACAGCGGGCTCACGTAATCCGCCAGTTCGGGCGCGACGAGTTCGTCGTACGCGTCGTCGCCGAGCATACGAAGTTGGTCCTGGGTTCCGTACACGAACCGGAACCAGAACCGGAACAGTGGAGCTGCGACGCGATATCGACCGCGTTTCGAGGCCGTCGGCGATTCCGTTACGGGGATGTGGCGTTCGACGAGGCGGAGTCGGCGGAGTTTCTGGAGGTACGTGCTGAGCGATCCGGAGTCCACGCCGGCCATGCCCGCGATCTCGTTCGGGGTTCGACGGCCGTGGGCGAGCGCACGAAGGATGCTGAAGTACGTATTCGGCTGTCGGAGTTCGGTGCGGAGCAGGAACTCGGGCTCGGAGTACAGGAGGCCACGCTCCGACAGAATCGCCTGCTGGACGTTCGTTCCTACCGGTTGGTCGGGATCGATGGTCTGGAGGTAGTACGGTGTGCCGCCGTAGATCGACCACGCGGTGATGGCGGTCTCGGGGTCGTACTCCGGGAAGAACTGACGTGCATCGGCCACGTCGAGTGGTTTGAGATCGATCGTCGCCGTCCGTCGACCGTACAGCGGTGCGCTTCCAGAAAGCACCTTGTCCTCCATGACACTGATCGACGAGCCAACGAGCACGAGCGTCATCCCCGTCTCCTGTAACTCCACATCCCAGACGCGCTGAATTCGGGAAGGCAACGACTCGTCCTCCTCAATGAGGAACGGAAACTCGTCGATGACGACGATCGCGTCTTCCTCGCCGAGTGCTTCAAGGAGTGCTTCCCAGTCACGGCGGACGTTCCGCAGCGACGGGAACTGTGCGGTGGCGGTGTCGACGAACTGTTCGAGCTGGTTCTGTGCCGTGGACTCGACCGCTTGGTAGTAGATAGCGTCGTCCCGATCAGCGATGGACTGGCGAACGAGTTCACTCTTACCGAGGCGACGGCGGCCGTAGATCACGACGAAATCCCCCGTCTCGGACTCATAGCAGTCCGTGAGTTGATCGAGTTCGATGTCTCGATCAACGAATTGCTCCATACAGCCAGTAGCATCTCAGACCGAATAGAATTTTCGATTTCAGAAATCACGATTTCCAAACGTGCGATTTCTTCTACAGGATGAGGAGCGGAAGGCGAATGGCCCAGACGCCGTGAAACGGGAATCCAATCCTTTGCATGCCGTGGGATTTTCCGTCTCTATACCCTCAGCACCATCCATGGCTGGATTGATCCAGCGAACGGCACAGGCGATCGATGATCTGTGGCAGTCGATATGGCACGGGTCGAGTCGCGCCGAGAAAGCCGTGATCGCCATCGTGCTTTTGGTCACCGGATTGGCCATCCCAGTGATCCCGATCGTCTGGATCGCCCGGATTATTGCCAGCTAATCAATGGAGCAGCGGGGCGAGATACGCACTGTCTATTCGACGAGAGTCTGTCAACAACTCCGGTAGATAAGGAACATATCTACGCTCGGTTCGGACACGTAGCACAGTCTCGTGGGACACTGACGTGGAACGCTACCGTGTATCCGGTCCGTGGAACACAGACGTGATACAGAATCATATTTGTTCGACCAGACTCATATTTCGACTACTAAGCCGTGATCGTAGTTTTTCGAATTCGCTCTCAGAGAGATGGATTTGATTCTCGTCGGTGTCTTTCCTCGCAAAGATCAGGTTCTGATTGTGATCATAGATGAGCAGTTCGATGAGAGGGTCTGAAACCAGGTTGATAGCGTTGTCGATGTTCTCGGTAGTTGCTTTGACCCGTCCTTCGATCACGCCATCAGTTGTTTCCAGAGTGTCGTTTTTATAGAGTTGATTGACAGCCTCTTGATTGACGTATTCTTCAAGTAGATCTTTAATGCCTGTAAGTTGGATAGATTCTGGACTTCGGTCCGTTGCCCCCAATACCCCTCTGACAAATTCCTGTACCACTTTCGACCTATCCCTCGACTCCAATTCGTTCGTGTGAATATAGTATCGTTCGGTCACGCTTAGTAGGTGCAAGAACGCTTACAACCTAAACCTCGGGCAATAAACAATCGGACACAGAGCTACGATGCGGGGATGCAGGTAGAGAAACCGTTTGCATCTCCTCTTTTTGTGCTGTCTGATAATAAATTATTACCGACTAGTTTCTCTGTGTCACCCCGACTCGGCATCGACGGAGAATCAGCTGTTCTAACTATCGGCTATTTCAGCGGGGAAGATTTCGAGTCAATAGAATTTCAACGGAGCCACAACTACTGGCTGTGCTACCCAGCTGGTACTCCTCTCCCCACCCAAACTGGGTGCAGACTCGGAGTTACGTGCGGCGATGTCGAGACGGATGTTCTCCGCCCCGTTCACGTCAGCGTTGAACGCCGCGTCACAGTCCGCACAGACGTACCGTCCGCGCGTACGGAACAGAGACGTAGCTATCTGCACTGGCTCCCCTGTCGAAGTAGGTGTGACGCAAAGACAGGGTTACTTGACCGCGACACGATAGTCGACGTACGCGGCCGGTTTCCGTCCCACATCTCGACCATGCTCACACCAACAGTCGTCACGGAGTTCGATAGCGAGGCACCGGAAGACACGAAGACGGCGACGTTCGGTCTGGGTTGTTTCTGGGGTCCCGACGCGACGTTCGGCGCAGTTGACGGTGTCGTGCGGACGCGAGTCGGCTATGCTGGCGGGACGAAATCCGACCCGTCCTACGAGGTTCTCGGCGACCATACGGAAGTCGTCCAGATCGAATACGATCCCGAACAGCTCTCGTTCAGTGAGCTACTCGAGCGAGCGTTTTCCGAACACGATCCGTATCAGCAGCCCCAGAAACGCCAGTACCAGAACGTCGTCTTTACCGAGACGGCAGACCAACACGACCAGTTGCTGACGTTTCTGCGCGAACGTGATCTCGACCGCGACCGGATCGCAACGCGTCTCGAATCGCTCGATCGATTCCATCTGGCAGCGGCCTCCCACCAGAAGTTCAATCTCCGCGGAAAACGGTGGATCACCGACGTATTCACCGAGGCGAATTACAGCGGTGAGGCGATCAGGGAATCGCCGGCGGCGGCGAAACTGAACGCTCACGTTGCGGGCCACGACGTCAGTGTTCCCTTTATCGACCAGTCGTCCGATCCGCGGTCACGACGATAAGCCTTCAAAATCCGATACGTATCTGCAGCGAACTGACGCAGTGGACCCGAGCCGTTTTGCTCGCCTCGTCCGTAAGTCCGGTAATGCCGACTACGTGTGCGCTCTGTCGCCGGATCATTCCCGACGAGACGATCGCCGATCCACAGGTCGTTCAGGAACACCACCTGCGACCAGAAGAGCGGGCAGAAAGTCCGACAGCGATGCTGTGTCGCCCATGTCACAAGCAGATTCACGCGGTGTTCACGAACGCGGAACTACGGGAAGACTACGACACGATCACCGCACTACGAACGGCGGATCGGCTCCAGGACTACGTGAACTGGATTCGAAGCACCGAGAAGCTCGATATTCGAGTTTCGACTAGCAATCGCGTGCGTAAGCGGCTGGGATAGCGTCTGCTACGTCGTCCTCGTGACGCTCTGCTAGCGGTCTGTACGACGAGCCGGTACGCAACGTGATGCCAGTCGAACTGCCGAACTGCCAGTTCGTGCCACAAGTTCGCGTGTTGAGCACCGGTGGGACGATCGCAGATCGAAGAATACTGCGTAGTACCGGGCGCAACGACGCGTCCTCGCCCTCCCCAGAGCGCTCGAGGTCCAGACCTCGAGATTGCGGGACCCGACCCCGCTCGAGCCGCGGCGGACGACCGTCGCAGGGAGCCGCGCCTACGGACGCCAGCCGACGAACGGCTCTTCCGTCGCCACGTCGAACGCGTCGAGCGCCCGCGCCGTCGCGACGTAGTGGCCGACGAGCATCGCGACGCCAACGACGGTTTCCGCGTCGTAGTGGTCGCCGAGCCGGTCGTGGTCCCCATCGCGCGGATCGCCCAGCGCGACCGCCCGGGCGTAGGCCGTCAGCGCCGCGTCGCGGTCGTCGAGCGCCTCGAGCGTGCCGTCGCTGATCGCGATAATCTCCGCGTCGGTGACGCCCGCCTCGCGGCCGAGCCGGACGTGCTGGTGCCACTCGTACTCGTGTTCGAGCGCGCGCGCCGTCGCGAGGATGACGATTTCCCGTTCGCGCTCGGGGAGGACGTCCCAGAGCCGCGTCGAGTACCGCAGATACCACTGCAGGAGCTCGGGGGCGTTGGCCATCGCCCGAAAGATGTGGGCGTCGCCGACGTCGTTCTCGGTGAACAGATACCGATACTCCTCGGGGAGGTCCGCGGGCTCGAGCAGCGGAACGCGGGCCACGGCGACTCAGTCCTCCGCAGGATTGCGACGCGCGATCATGCCGAGTCCGATCCACGAGATGACGACGTCGCCGTCCTGCGTGACCCCCTCGAGCAGGCTGTCGACGTAGCCCCGCCTCGGGTCGCTCTCGGAGACGCGCTTGTCCAGCACCTCGGTCCGGATCGATAGCGTATCGCCGGGTCTGACCGGCCGTTTCCACCGGAGTTCGTCCACGCCGCGGGCACCCATGCTGGCGCGGTCCTGAATGGGGCCGTCGACGAGCATCCGCATGCACATCGCGGCGGTGTGCCAGCCCGACGCGACCAGCTCGCCGAACGCGGACTCTTCGGCGGCCTCCTCGTCGGTGTGAAACGGCTGCGGATCGTACCGCTCCGCGAACTCGATTATCTCCTCTTTCGTGACGTGGTACTCGCCGAACTCCTGGGTCTCCCCGACGTCGATATCTTCGTAATAGCGCATGCCCGTGAGGTGTGGTACGTGTGGGCAAGAACCTGTGGGCCGAGGCAGAGTGGACTGAAGCGCAGCGGCCGGCCGTACTCGAGCGTCGCCCTCCCTTCCGCCCGGATCAACTCGTCGGCCGGTCGGCGTCGGCACCGGTCTCGAGGGGGCGTTCGGCCCGCGTTCGCACGTGCAGGACCACGGCACAGGCCGCGGCGATCAGTCCGGACGCCGCGGCGATGGCGAACGCGACCCGATAGCCGAACTCGGTGTAGACGCGGGTCCCGTTGACGGTCTCGCCGGTCCAGTACGCGTCGAGCGCGGCACCGAGGACGACGGGGAAGACGGCCGCCCCGATCCAGCCCATCGTATTGATCAGGCCGATCACGGTGCCGCTCGCGCCCTCCGGGTGGCGCTCCTTGATGACGGCAAACGCGAGCGGCACCCCGCCGCGGAGGACGCGAGAGACGAGGAAAATCGCTCCGACGAGCAACAGCGGAACGACGCCGAACGCGGCGAAGATTCCCCAGGTCAGTCCGAAGACGACCGTGGAGAAGACGATGAGCCCGGTCCGATTTCCCGACCGATCCGAGACCCAGCCGAAGAGCGTCGGCCCGATCATCCCGCCCACGTTCCCGACGAGGAGGTAGACGGAGGCCGCCGTCACGGAGATGTCGTGCGTCTGGACGAGATACGGGATCCCCCACAGGCCGAAGATCGTGATTCCGATGCCGGTCATGAAAAAGAGCATGATACCCAACAGCCAGGTTTCGGGCTCTCGGACCGCGTCGGAGACGTAGCGCTTCAGCGTCGCCGCGTCGGTCACGTCCGGCCGATCCGGGACGTTCTCGACGGGCGGGAGCCCGGCGTCGGCCGGCGAATCGTGCGAAAACAGGACGATACCGATCGCGGCGGCGAGACCGAGGAGTCCGAGGCCGATCATCGACTGCCGCCAGCCCAGCCGCGAGATGGCGATCGCCAGCGGCGTCGTCGCCGCCAGTCCACCGAGGATGCCGACGCTAAACGTGGCACCCGTCATCGTCCCGAACTCGTCGGGCCGGAACCAGTTCGCACAGAACCGCAGCGCCGCGACGAACAGCACGCTCGCCCCGAGCCCGACCAGCACCCGACCGGCGAACGCGAGCGCGTACGTCGGCGCGAGGCCGAACGCGAGCGCCCCCACGCTCATCAGTGCCGTTCCCCCCGCCGCGATCGCACGCGCCCCGTAGCGATCAGTCAACAGACCCGCCGGAACCTGGAACGCCGCGTAGAGGTAGAAAAACGACGAGTGGAGCAGCCCCAGCGTCGTCCCCGTCGTCTCGAACGATCGCATCAACTCCTCCGAGAGGACCGCCGTCGACGATCGGTGGAGACTCACGAGGAAGAACGCCGTGACGAGCACCCCCCAGCCGAGCCACCGCCGGCGATACGGATTCGAAAGTAGCGTCACCTAGGTGTGTTTGACATCATTTTTCATAAATGTGTGCTCGAGTTCGCGGCCGGCGTTACCGGTCCCGTCGACCGGCAGTTCACGGACGCCCGCCGACCGCTCGAGTGCCGATCCGCTCCACTTCCCCCTCCTCCTCCTTCGGTGTGACGCGTTCGTCTCCACCCACGGTTCCACAACACCTATGCGTCGCCGAACTGGGATTTCGGGTATGAACCTCGAAGACCGATCCGTCCTCGTCACCGGGGGCGCGGGATTCATCGGATCGAACCTGGCGACCTACCTCGCCGAACCGAACGACGTGACGGTCGTCGACGACGGTTATCTGGGAACACCTGACAACCTGTCCGACGACGTCGAGTTCGTCGAAGCGAGCGTTCTGGACGACGACCTGCCGACGGACGTCGACGTCGTCTTTCACCTCGCGGCGCTGTCGTCCTACGCGATGCACGAGGACGACCCAACGACGGGTGCCCGCGTGAACGTCGAAGGGTTCGTCAACGTCGTCGAGCAGGCGCGTCAGGACGGCTGCGAGACGGTAGTGTACGCCTCCACGTCGTCGATCTACGGCAGCCGAACGGAGCCGTCGCCGGAAGACATGGACGTGAGCGTCAACACCGGCTACGAGGCCTCCAAGCTGGCCCGAGAGCGCTACGGCGAGTACTTCTCGAACCACTACGACATGTCGATGGCCGGCATGCGCTTTTTCTCGGTCTATCAGGGGTACGGCGGTGCCGAAGAACACAAAGGCGAGTACGCCAACGTCATCGCCCAGTTCGCCGACGATATCGCCGACGGCGAGTCGCCGGTCCTCTACGGCGACGGCACGCAGACCCGGGACTTCACGCACGTCTCCGATATCGTCCGCGGGCTCGAGGGGGCCGCTGCGGCCGAACTCGACGGCATCTACAACCTGGGAACTGGGGAGGCGTACGACTTCGACACGGTCGTCGAACTGATCAACGAGGAACTCGGAACCGACGTGGAACCGGAGTACGTCGAGAACCCAATCCCCGATTCGGTGTACGTTCACGACACCTGCGCCGACTCCTCGAAGATCCGCGAGGCGATCGGCTGGGAACCGCAGATCGACTTCGAGGAGGGCATTCGACGGGTGTGTGCGCAGTACCGAGCCGAATGAGCCTCCGGCGTGATCAACGAAATTCGGACACCATTAGGTTACGCCCACTTGTCGTCCGATCTGACGGCACGAAAACTTGGATCAATGAAGTTGGGCAGCGGATCGATCTCTTGAAGATGACATATCACCCAACGGGGCGTTTTTAGTGAATCATCGAACCAACGTTCGGACCCCTAGGTCTGTTAATCTGTAGAAGAGAGTTGGCCAGAAATTACCGTCTCAAACTTTGACCACAGAAACTTCCTTCAAACAGGCCGCCGAAAAGCCGTTTTGAGGGCCATGTGCCTGAATTGGAGAAAACGATTCCGAAAACGGGTTTTTTCATAAGTATCGATCAGAGTGACATGCCACAAAAACTACCGCTACCCTCACAATTCCAAAAATAACTTTTGGCAATATCTGAAGCAGATTACTTTTAAAAAATAATGTGATAATGGACATAGTGAATAAATTGACGAGGCAATTTAAGGCAGAGCTCACTGGTCGAATTATCGCAACGATATCTAGCTCCGCTTTGACGGTTCTCCTCGCTCGCTTGTTAGAGCCGAACAGGTATGGATTACTCTTTCTCACGATCTCCATATTCGGGATTATAAAGCTCTTCAGTAAACTCGGGATTGGACGATCTGCTGCCCGGTATCTCTCAGAATATAGCGAATCAGATACCGGCCAAATACCTCATATTCTCAAAACTTCGTTTATTCTCAATATATCTACTATATTTATCACCGGTACCTTGCTAGTGATTGCGAGCGAGCGTATCGCTGTGCTTGTCGGTGAATCCGAATTGAGCCGGTATCTACCGTTGGGTGCGCTTTTCATCGGATTCGGATCAATTGTCTCCTATCTTCGAATCACATTGCAGGGATTTGGAGAAATTAAAACATCTTCAGTCATCTATGCAGCCGATCGCTTCTGCCGTCTCTTTCTTGCGGTCAGTTTTGTTCTGCTCGGTTACGGTGTCGTTGGTGCTCTCGGCGGATACATACTGAGTGCAGCGCTGGTCTCGATATCTGGACTTTCGTTTTTGTATCTCTCATTTTACCGGACGATCAAACAGAACACTATCGAGCCGAACCTACGGAGACGGATCGTCGAATATGCTATCCCATTGACCGCGACGAATACTGCGAATATACTAGATAAGAGAGTTGACACGATATTGATCGGGTTCTTTCTCAATCCACTTGCAGTCGCTTACTATACCGCCGGAAAACAAGTCGTTCAATTCCTCAAAATGCCCGTAACCTCACTCGGGTTCACCCTCTCGCCCGTGTACGGATCGCGGAAAGCGAGCGGCGATTCCGATACGGCAGCGCGTATTTACGAACGATCTCTCTCTTACGGTCTCTTGCTGTACATCCCGATCGGATTCGGTCTCCTAGCGATCGCCGAACCACTAGTGAAGCTCGTATTCGGGGGTAACTATACCGGTGCAGTTCCCGTTTTGCATGTCTTTTCTTTTTATATAGTATTTCAATCGATTACGGAGCTGACTAATACCAGCCTAGATTACCTCGGAAGAGCGAAAGCGCGGGCGATCGTTCAGGTCACTACGTCTCTTCTGAATGTATTTTTGAACGTCATCCTAATACCGCGGATCGGAATCGTCGGAGCCGCCATTGCAACCGTTATCACTCATTTTTTGTACACTGTCGCGAATGTGTACGTAATCCACCTCGAACTAGATCTTCGAATACGACTGTTACTCCGATACGTCGTCTACTCCGTTATCCTTGCTATCATCATCTCGGCACCCGTCTACGGTATAATCCGCGTTTTTCCGGGTCTCATTCCGATGTTAGTGGCTGTCCTCCTGGGCGTCTTGATCTGGACGACTCTAATAGAAGTCAGTGGGCTAATAGATGTCCGAGAAGCTATTTCATCTCTATTCTAGCGGTTTTCCGACGCAGTTCCTAGTGTTGATTTCTCTTCTCTGCTACGACGACCATCGTCTGAGCGCCGATCTCATCCGGTAACGCTAATTCCGCTAGCCATTGTATGAACTTCAGTGGGCTTTTCGAGGGAGTACCGTGTCGGATGAACGTGATTTCTGTGGCCTTGAAACCGTGACGAAATAAGAGCTGACGAATTGTCTGCGAGTCGAACCAGCATGTGTGTTCTTGATGAACAAAATCCCCTAACAGATACCGTTTTAAAGAGTACAGAACCGACATACCATTCGGAGTCGTGAGAATCAATATTCCATCATCCTTAAGATGTGTTTTTATTGATGAAAAAAGTCCGTCGAAATTATCGAGGTGTTCGATCAATTCGCCGGCAACGACGACATCGAACGTCTCGTCAAGGTTGAAATCGCGCGCATCGGCGGCTCTGATATCGTATCCCCGTTCATTAAGTCCGGGGGCCTCGATTATATCTAACCCGACGGTCAACCGCGAATCGCGACGTATCTTGTCGTGAAGCCAATACTCCTCTGATGAATTAGCTGGGTCGTGCTCGACACAGCCGATATCCAGAACCGATTTCGATTGAATGTGTTCCTTGATGTGTGGATATCTCCTCTCCGCCATCGTTCTGTTCGCCATGTCTGTATACAACCCGACCTGGGTAACAATGCTTTTGGTAAGAACTAATACTTATAGTGGGTTGTCGAGCCGGAATCGTACACGCGATGGTACTCATGATCAAGAGTGGCTTTCGGATTCCACCGCAACACCCATATCGATTCTCTGGCCTGTGGGAGTAGATGCGGCGTATAGCGTACCGAGATACTTCGGTGGAGAATGTACTCCCCCTCGATGGAGCCCGTTAGATATGCCCTGTCGATCGGTTCGAATTTTGTGTTCTGTGTCCCCGTCCAGTCGGCGCGCTCCTCCGTGAGATAAAAATCCGTGTGAACTGTCTCCGGGCCGTATACCCCCGCAAACTGCTTCGACTGCATTTCGTTGCTATCGAGGTAATATCGCGGCTGATGAGTCGAATCAGGAATAGCTGGAGCGGCGAACGCTTGCGTGACTAGTAACCCGAGAAAAACAATTCTAACAAGCTGCTTCGAGGACGGCAGTCGGTCCGAACCGACGATTGCAGACAGCACCACACCTGCCATAATCGCCAGCAGTGGTTCGGCGAAGAATAGCGGCCGTTCGAAACTAAGGCCCGGCGCGACGAAGGCGAGTGCCGTGGTTCCCGTGATGACTGTTACGCAACCCAGCACGAGATGCGTAGCCGGTCTCCGTTGGGTGGTGAGGAGAAAGAGCCAACCGATTCCGGCGATCGCAGCGAGGGCAAGCGCATGGCCTCTCCGATAGAGAATCATCGTCAACCCATTTAACGCGGGCTCCGCAGATGTGACCTCCACCACACCGCTTTCACCCCCTCCTACTGAGCTGACGGTACGAAGCAAATGCCAAACGACTCCGGCGAAATATTCGGACATATTCCACTGTAAATACGCGAGTGCGGCGACCACCAAGCTGAATATGACGACAGGGCGGAAGGAAGTGCGCAGTGGTGGCTTCGACGGCCGCAACCGCATCGATATCGTGCCAAGTAACACTCCACTAGTAGCCAAGAATGCGATGAGCGGTGCTAGTTTATGCGTGAATACAAACGGAAGAGCAATGCATAGTGCCAATGCCGATAACCGCCAGTCATCTCCGAGATATCGAAGGAATAGATACAGAAATACAACCCAGAAAACGACCGCGAGTGACTGTGCAATCGGCCATCCGGAAAACTTGAGCGTTGCCGTCGCGACCGATGCTATACTTGCTGAATAAACCGCAATTCTGGGATGGGTGGGCCAGAGCGATCGAGCAATCACGACGACCGATAGCGGTACCAATAGACCGAGGACCACAGCATAGACTGCCATCGCTTCCCTTCCAGGAATATCCATTAGTATCGAGGAAACTCCACCAAATGCAAGCATAATCCCGGTCTGTTCGTAGAATATTGAGAACTCGCTACCCGCGATCGTTCCCGTGTTCACCACGTTGCGAATCGCCCATGCGTACTCGTCAGGATCCATTCCAATGAGCGAACCCGGAAAAATAACGATAACAAGCCGGTATGTCACGCTCACCGTACAAATGAGTCCGGTAATGAGGAAAAATCGGGTACGGAGCGTCTCCTCATTCACTGCAGAAATTAGGAGTAACGAGAGAACAAGCATTCCTGGAACCCCCGGCCAAAGACGGCTCCTCGTGTACACGCAGAATACGCAGACAGTGAAGAGCAAGCAAACTCCGGAAATAACTGTTCGCAAGCGCATGGTGTCTTAATCCGTCATCGTTTCTCCGAATAAAGCCATCGGGCATCAGTTTCTGTATTGTTTTTCTTCGTCAGGAACTCCGCTCTCAATGGGGAGTCAAACGGAATCGATGGATGCGTGCACACGAACGTTCGTAATCTACTCCAGATTCAAACAACGACTACCACACATTCGCCGTTCCTGTGGACAGCACGGAGCGACAATAGCTAACGCTTATATGATTTAACGTTGTCCGCATACCAAGCCATGAGATCATGCGTGCTAATAACCATTGATTGTTTACGCAGAGATCACGTCGGTTGCTATGGGTACCATCGAAATACGACTCCCAACATCGATGAACTCGCCGCTTCAGGGACAAGATACCAATACAGTTACGCCAACGCGCCAGGGACCGCCTGGGCACTTCAAACGCTTCTCACCGGCGTATATACGCACCAGATCAATGGATTCGGTCTCCTAAACCCCGACGATCTACTGATCCCATCGCGATTCAATTCGAACGGATATAGTACCGCCGGCTTCGCGAATAACGGTTGGCTCTCACGTGATTATGACTATCACAGATATTTCGACCGGTTTCGTGGTGTGAAAGATTACACTGATGATCAGAAACCGATAATCCGGTTCGGTCATGCATTCGACGATAAAATAAATAGCCAATATGTCCGCCAAAACGTTTTCAGGCCAATTTACGAGTATATCCAAGGTTTCCGCGGTTCTCTCTCGAGGTCATATAGGGAGGGAGTCGTGGACGCTGACCTCTGTGACGATGCTATCGAATGGATCGAAACACAACAAAAGAGGGGGAACAGCTTCTTTGCGTGGATTCATTTGATGAATGCACACAGTCCTTGGTCGCGTTGGGACAGCCATTTACAGGCGATTCGGGGCGATACGGATATCGACCATATCATCGACGCTAAACGTTATGTCTCCGAGGGTGAATCACCGTCAGACGCCGTGATCGATACGTACGATGCTGCGATCCGAAGCGCGGACGAGCAAGTTGGCCGCTTGAAATCGGTTCTCAATGATGACGCGAGCGTTGTGATTACTGGTGATCACGGAGAGGAATTCGGTGAATACGGGAACTATCACAATCTATCCCTTTACAGCTCAATGACAAGGGTACCGTTGATCGTGAAGTCACCAGAACTCCCTACTGGGGTTGTCAACGAATTTCCCGCGCAACACGTAGATGTCGCACCAACGCTTGCGGATCTCTTTGATCACGAGTACCACCCAGATTGGAGTGGTGGCTCCCTGCTCAGCACGAATCGGTCGCTTGATTCACCAATTCGATTTGCCGTTGATACGACGAATCCACGACGCGGAGTAAGAGAAGGTCGGTTCAAGTATATCGAATCTGATCGAGGGGTCGATACAGGACTATTCGCTGATGGACATGAACAGCACGATTCGATCGATGTCCGTGACGAATACCCGGCGAAATTCAGCGAATACCGGAAACGGATGGCGAAGTTTCGGGATTGGATGGCTGAGAATAAGATCACAGACGAAAATACAACCCTCAAACGGAGTAGCGATGATCTGTCCTCTGAAGTTCAATCAAATTTAGAAGATCTAGGTTATCTTGACTGACAAGACCAATACATACTGAATATAATCATGAATGAGCCCCACTCTTCCGTCCAAATCGCATTCCCTGTTACGACCGCCCACCAATGACTTCTGATCTCTCCGTCCTCTACGTTAATCCGACCAAACAGCTCCGAACAGGCATCCGATCGCTCAGCACAGGTTTATCCGCGACAGTGGACGCGACCGTGCTCACCCCGTCGGATAGCAAGTCCAGAATCTCTGAACATTCTCGTGTTACCTATCGTTATTATAATGCTACGTACATTCCTGGTATTCGATATACGCTACCAACGTCATCGTTTCTCCGGTGTCTTTCGAGACAGATCAGCCGAGCAGACCTCATCCACGTGTACAGTTATTTCTATCCCGTCTGTGTCGCGGCAGTCCTGGAATCGGTCCGGCTTGATACACCTTCGGTAGTGACTGTCGATTCGCTTCCGGGGGTGAACTGGACATCAGGAAACCGACTTGTGGATCTGATTGGACGATGTTACACGTCCACGCTAGGACGAGCGACGTTTACTGCCGCCTCCCACGTGGTCGCTCTCGGAGAGTATCTCATCGGTACGCTCGAGCCGTACGTTTCAGAAAATAAATTAATGGTAATACCGAACGGAATCGACACGGAAAAGTTTACTCCGTCTGCTGATGAGTCCGCAAACGACGCCGATACGAAGGACCTCCTCTTCGTCGGTCGACTCGATCCGGTAAAGGGAGTTCCGACTCTTCTGTACGCGCTGAATCGATTATCACACTATAGCGAGAAGAGGTACCGTCTGACCATCGTGGGAGACGGGACGAAGCGAGAGGAATACCAACGGCTATGCACCGACCTGGGAATCGAGAACCGCGTCACGTTCGACGGCTATCAGGAAAATGTCGTTTCGTACTATCGAAACCACGATCTGTTCGTTCTCCCATCATTTTCGGAAGGTCAACCGACCGTACTATTAGAGGCCCAGTCGTGCGGCTTGCCAGTAGTTGCGACCGACGTCGGTGGTGCATCTGAGATCGTCGAGGTCGGCGAAACCGTACCGCCGAACGACTATCGGGCACTGGCAGACGCGATAGATTCGTTTTCAGTCGGCCACCCGGATAGTTCTCATCGCGCACGATCGGTGGTGAAACGACGGTATTCAATGGAGAAAATGTGTCAGAAATACCTTGAGTTGTATTCAGAGTTGACAAATGACGAATAGTCCCCGAATCCTCGGCTTTGCGGATTCTCGATCGTCGAAGATAGCGATTCCGTTGTCGTCGCTCCCCGATTCGGAGGTGATCACTGTAGCGAACCGAGAGGGTTTCTCGAAATACCCATATTTGTTCCGGTCCGGATACCAACGAATAGTTTCCGATCCGCCGGACGTGCTTCTCGCGAACTATCCCGGGCGACTCGGTTCGACCGTGCTCTCACTTGGCCGGTTTACTCGAACACCGGTGGTGATCCGCGTCGGTGGCGATTTCTGGCGGACAAACCGCGAAGAGTTGCGACGCGAGCTTCGAAATTGGAATATCCGCTCCGCGCTCGCGCGGAGCGGTCAGATCGGCCTGAACGAGCTATTCGGAACGAACTCGGATGGCTATCTCGTCGTCTCGAACGAACTACGACGATTAGTAGCGACCCGTACCGGTCTATCACTGGAACGGGTTCGACGTGTCCCGGTACCGATCAACGAAGCACAGTACCGACGCGGCGATCCGGAGATTGGACGGGAGTACGTTGCTAGGGACAGTGGACGGATCCTCCTCACTGTCACCAACCTCCGCTTCAAGGGAAAGATCGAAGGAGTTCGACACCTAGTTCAAGAAGTACAACCGCTTCTACGAGCGCACTCAGACCTCTCGTACGTGATCGCGGGCGGCGGTCGATAC
This sequence comes from Natrinema salaciae, assembly GCF_900110865.1. Classification (NCBI taxonomy): domain Archaea; kingdom Methanobacteriati; phylum Methanobacteriota; class Halobacteria; order Halobacteriales; family Natrialbaceae; genus Natrinema; species Natrinema salaciae. The sequence goes on along the minus strand of NZ_FOFD01000001.1, from coordinate 789,773 downwards.
CTGGACAATCTTCGTCGCTATCTCGATCGGAATGTCCCCGAAGCGATCCGCGACCGTATCGTTACCACTGGTTTCGTATCGAACGTAGTTGACCTCTACGCCGCCGCGTCCGTATTCGTCTACTGCTCGTACATTGATGGATATCCGAACGTGATCTCCGAAGCAATGGCCTCCGGTCTCCCAATAATCGCAAACGCTGCCCACGGAATGGTAGAACAAATAACGCACGACGAAACGGGATTGCTTGTTAGCACTCACTGCCGGGGTGAGTTCACGTCCGGAATCGCGAGATTGTTATCGAACGACGACCTCGCTGCCAGATTGGGATCTGCCGCTCAACAACGTGTGACTGTGCGCAACGACCCGAACCGGATCGGCCGAGAAATGGCCACAGCCCTCTCCGAAATACTGATGGTTATCTGATCCACGTCGTGAGGACCGCCCGCGTCAACCCGATCGCATACTTCAACTGGGGCTTTTTCGTCTCACCGGCTTGTCTCTCTTCGATCTTGATCGGAATTTCGCGAATCCGCAGTCCGTTCTTCTTCGCCTCGATAATCAACTCGGGTGCGCTGAATCGCTCTTCGGTCAACTGCATCTCCTCGAGCCTCGACGCCCGGATCGCGCGAAATCCGTTCGTACAGTCCGTAATATCGGAATCGGTCAGTAGGTTTATTAAACGAGTGAACGCGACGATTCCGTTTTCGCGGACGAGACCGTTGTTCGAGTGGTCTTCGCCCTTGTATCGCGATCCCATCACGTAGTCCGCCTCGTTGTCGATCACGGGCGAAACGAGTCGCTCAAGTTCGGCTGCCGGATGCTGGCCGTCGCCGTCCATCGTCACAACGATTTCGGCCTGTCGTTCGAGCGCTATCTGAAAGCCTGTTTTCAACGCGCCGCCCTGACCCTGATTCACGGGATGTTCGACAACAGCGGTACCGTTGTACTGTGCGTTCTCGGCGGTATCGTCGTCGGAGCCGTCGGAGATGACGAGCGGCTGAATTGCGTAGCCGCGAATCGTCTCCGGGAGCGATTTGACGACGTTCTGGATCGTCTCACCCTCGTTGTACGCCGGAATCACGATGAAGATCGTTCGCTTACCTCCATCGGTCTGTGCCACCTGATCTGCCGAGAGGTTCCTGACGAGATCAGAATAACGGGCGTTGGTCTCACGGACCGTCGTGAGCAGATAGAGGACAATCGCGAGCATCGCGAGATGGGCGAGCAAGGAAAACAGGACAAACCGCTGATTGATGTTGAGCAGATTCCCGACGGAGTCGTACACCCAGGGGGATACCGTAAAGAGCACAATCCCGAACGAGAATGTGGTCGCCAGTACGAGGTCCGACTTGACGAACTGCGTTCGATACCGTTCGAACCCCCATGCAAGGAGCCCGAGTGCGATTCCTCCGAGGACTGGATCGACCGGTTCTATCATACATCGCTTCAATCGTTTAGTACTGGTTTCTACAGGATTGCTGCCTATACAGGCAATTCAAATACCCGTGGGTAGTTTCTAGTAGTTATTGCAAATGGTGATTTGTGGCTACGGATGCGAGGAAGATAGAGTGAGCAATCATAAAGAAGATCCAGCCGATGTCTTCGCGATTGGCCGTAGTGCTGGTGGCTGCATTGATCTAGCACGCATCCGGATCAGTCTGACCCGTCCTACTCGAGACCGGTGAAAAACGGGTTTGGCTCCCCGTGACCCTCGTCTGCGGCTCGCATGTTCGATAGTTCCGGAGCCCGCAAGGGGTTGGTTGTATACGCCCTCTAACCGTTCGGTGGGGTGATACTAAATCTCAGTACCACGTACTTCACCCTGTTACCCACGTGATCCCTCGCTCGAGAACTGGTTGATCCGATTTCGGTCACACCCAGACAAGGGCCCCATACGCGGCCCTCAGGGCTCGGATACGTTCACCCATAGGTGCACAGCATAGTCGCTATCAGCCATCGAGGGCTCGGCCGGAACCTCTCCGCCGGGAAAAAGCAACCAGACGACGCGCTGGTTCTCGCCGGTCATCGTGGGCTCGAGTTCGTACTTCTGGTGCCAGCTCTCGTTGTGCGGGATCGTGGTGGAGAACCGGTCGAGTTCGCGCTGTTCCCGAATGACGGTCTCGTTGACCGTTGCGTTCCCGCTCACGGTCCCGTTTTTGATCACCTCGACATCTTGCTCGAGGACCACCACCGTGTATTCGGTCGTCTCGTGTTCGTGGTTGTCGATGCCGACGATCAGCTCCTGGCTCTCCCCCTGAACGAACTCAGTCGGGTAGTCGTCGGCGACCAGTTCGCCGTCGTCGTCCTCGGTCAGCAGATAGATCGCGGAGAACCGCTCGCCGTCGGGCGGGACCGTCACGGCATACCCCACGCTGCCGACCGCGAGAACGACGGACACAGCTAACAGCACGTTCAGCGCCGCGTCGGCGCGCGTGTCCGGCTCGAGCAGTTGAGCGCGGCCGGCGGCGTACCATGCTCGGTAGGGAACTCGAAACCGGTCGTCGCCCGGCAGTTCCCACCGGCGGGTAGCTGCAACGGCCGTCAACGCGAGCGTAACGCTGCTGAGCGCGACCAGAATCGGCGTCAGTCGGAACTCCCATGGCGTGAGGCTCACCGCGAGCCCGACGAGGGGAACGATCGCGACGCTGAACCCAAAGGAGAGTGCGACGCGCTCGAGGCCGTCGATGCTGTTCCGCGAGGCGATCGAGTCGTACCAACCGTCCGGATCCGAATCGTCTGTCGCGTTCTCGCCGGGCGCTCCGGACGTCGCGGCTGGCGCAGGCGACTCGCCGGCTTCGGGGAACAGCGCTGCGATGAACGCATACCCCGGGACGAACAGGACGAATGCGAGCCCGAGCGGAACTCGCAGGAGCGTCTCACGGATCACGGGTACCAGCGCAGCGACGTTCGTCGCGGCGACGAGAGCGACGACGGCAGCGAGATCGGCAGGCAGCCGCCTGACTTGCCGTGGGAGCAGGAGCCAGAGCGATCGGAACACGACCATTGGACCGCTAGTACTCCGAACGGAGTGAAAAGCGGTGGGCCCGCTAGTCCCGTCCCACTATGGGACTCGACTCAATCCGTATTAACGGCTCTCGAGTCGTCCGCGGGCCCTCCGCCGCCGTCCGACGTCGTGACCTCGCACAGCCGCCGCGCCGTCTCGAGGGCGCTCGCAGCGTCGGCCGGGGAGATGCGGTCCCGATCGAACGCGGCGCGTTCGTACGCCGTGGTAAGGGTATGAAGCGAGTCGGCGTCCGCGTCGCCCTCCTCCCGGTAGGCGCGATAGAACTCCCAGTGAGTGAGCGCCTCCTGTCCGTCGATCCGCGACGCCAGGACCCGACGGACGGCCGCGTAGCCCGTCCGGGCCGCGTCGCTGGGCTGTCCGTTCTCGAGGTGCTCGCTCGCCCGCTCGAGCAGGGGTTCGACGGCGGCGATCGCGCCGTCGTCTGCGGAGCCCCGATCGTTCGCGGAACCGACCGGGGCATCCATCCCGTCGGAGCGTCGATACCACCAGATACCGAGTCCGGCAGCGATCACGACGAGGAAACCGCCACCGAGCCGAATCACGGTCGATAGCTGCGAGTCCGCCTCGTCGATCGTTACCGCCGTCTCGGCCGTCGCTGACTCGAGATTGGTGTCGCGCGCCTCGTAGACCGCGGTAACCGTTACGTCGTTCGCGTCGACCGAGTCCGGGACGGCGACGGTGTCCGCGAACGTTCCGTTCGAACCCGTCGTAACGGTGCTGGCTGCCGCCCCATCGATCCGGAGCTGAACGTCCTCGCCCTCGACGCCGTCCGACCCGGCCGCACTGAGCGTCCCGTTGACTGTGATCTCCCTCTCACCGGCCGAATCGCCCTCGATCGAGAGTTCGGTCTCCGTCTCGAGGACGCGAACGCCGGTCGTGTTAGCCGTCGCAGCTAGCGCCCGATCCTCGAAGGGGAGGCGAACGCGTAGCTCCCGGTCGCCGTCGTCGACCGATGCCGGAACCGCCACCGCGGTTTCGAACGCCCCATCTCGGACCGTGGCGTTGCCGATCCGCTCGCCGTCGAGCGACACCGTGAGCGGGACGCCGTCGACGGGAACCCCGTCGGCGTGGAGCTCGCCCGTGACGGCGTGGGTCTCGCCGTACGACACCTCGCTCGGCGTCTCGGACAGCTCGACGGTCGGCTCGACCTGTTCGATCGAGACGCTGACGTTCGTCTCGTCGCCGAGATACGTCGACTGGGGGTCGGGAACGTACCGAAACGAGAGCTTCTCGGCGTCGAGCGGCTCGTCGATCGGGCGATACTCGAGCGTGAACTCGCCGGTCGAGTTCGTCGTGAACCGCTCGGTCCGGTTACCGATCTCGAGGGTTATTTCCTCGTTCGCGATCGGGCTGCCGTTTGCGGTCCGGAGCTCGCCCGTCGCGGCCAGCGGCTCGAGGAACGAGATCTCTTCCCGTTCGGGTTCGAGCGAGAGCTCCGTTTCCTCGAACTCCTGTTCGCGAACGGCCGCCTGTTCGGTCCGGATCTCCTCGGTCACGTTCTCGATCGCCGCGTCCGCCTCCGTGAGGTTGGCGTCCGTTCCCGCCTCGAGATCGTCGTAGTTCCCGCGAACCGAGCCGCCGAGGGAGTCGATCTCGTCGGCGAGGGTCTCGAGGTCACGAGCAAGTTCCCGGGCGCGCCGATCGTCGCCCGCCTCGCGGGCCGCCTCGTACTCCGCTTTGGTCTCCCGATATTCCCGAACGGCGTCCGACAGCCGCGCCTGCTGTTCACCGGTCACATCGAACCGTTCGTCGTAACTGTCACCGTCGGTCATCTCGGTGATGTTGACGTACTGTCCCAGTCGCTCGCGGTAGTCCTCGCCGACGTAGCCGCCCGCCGCCTCGTACTCGCCCTCTCGCAGCCGGATGGCCCCCTCTTCGAGCCGGGTCGTCATCCGGTCCGACAGCCAGCCTTCGAGGCTCTCGAGATCCCCGTCTTCGGCGTACTCGTCGGGGTTCCGATGCGGCTGCGTCTCGTTTGGATCGTCGTCACTCTCGGATTGCTGGGCCGCGACGCGCTGGGCGGGACCGCCGTCTGCCGCGCTCGTCGCGTTCACCGTGGCGATGCCGCCACCGACCGCTATCGAGACGAGCAGGAGCGCGAGGAGCGTACGGCCATAACCATCACCAACCACTCGTAGACCGTTTGCGGTCCACACCAATAAGCGATTCTCCCGAGCGGCGGAATCCGCCACGACCGATCCGCTTGGCGACTCACCGCTCGTTTCTTCCCCCGCGATTCGCGGCGGCTGTAACCAATACTTTCAACACGATCAGTGAAATCTGTCGGGACATGTACCCCACGCGTCGGGGATGGACGGTCGCCGCACTCGCCGGCGTGCTCGCCATCCTCGCGGCGGTGTTCGCACGCCCGCTCGTCCTCGTCGGGTCCGCCTTCGTCGGTGCGTGGCTGGTCGCCCACCAGTACCGATTCGTTCGCGACCTCGAGCGAACGATCGGCTCGCTGTCGGTCGTTCAGTCACCCGCCCAGACCGCCGTTCGGACCGCCACCGAGACGCCGGTCACGCTCGCGGCGACGTGCGGGGCCGAGACGGCACTGACGCTCGAGGTCGCTGCCGGACTGCCGGTCGGAGCCGCGACGAACGATCGGATCGCGGTGACGCTCGATCCGGACGCCGAACGGGCGGACCGAACCCGGGCCGTCACCTGGCCCGTCGCCGGCCGTCACTCGTTCGAATCCGCAACCGTGACGGCCACGGACGGGCTGTTCCGCGAGACGATTACTGTGGGTCCGACGCCGATGGTGACCGTCGAACCGCCACGCCGCCGAACGATTCACGTCGGCAAGGGCGGCGACCGGATCTCGACTTCCTACGGGACTCACGATGCCGGTCGGTCCGGGTCCGGCATCGAACTCGCGGAACTGCGGGAGTACGTCCCGGGCGATACGGGGAAAGAAATCGACTGGAACGCGACTGCACGGCACGGGTCGCCGTACGTTCGCGAGTACGAGGCCGAAACCGATCGCCGGACCATGGTCGTCGTCGACCACCGCGCCTCGCTCGCGACCGGCCCGCGGGGCGAGACGAAACTCGAGGCCCTCCGGGAGGTCGCCGTCCTCATCGCGGGCAACGCGCGCCGTCTCAACGATCCGCTCGGGCTGGTGACGGTCGGCGACGACGGGATAACCGAGCACGTCGAGATGGCGGCACCGACCGTCAACTACGGCTCGATCCGTCGCCGGCTCCTCGAGCTGGAGCCGACGCCGGCGGACGAGCACCGCGCGACGGGCGTCTCGGGACGGGACCGCTCCGGGCCGGCGGACCAGCTTGAAGGTGGAGACCACGCGACCCCCTCGAACAACCGGACCGGTTCGACCGCCTCGGAGGCTCCGCCGTCGACCGCGGATCGCACAAGCGCGACTCGCGTCTCGTCCCACCGGGGCCGTACCACGCCGACGGACGCGCGTCGATCGCTCGCCGACCTCGAGGGAGACGACGACGCGTTCGCGCGGACGCTGCGTCCCTTCTACGCGGACCGGCAGCGATACCGGGAACGGATCGCCGAAGATCCGCTGTACGGCGCGGTTCACAGGGGCGTCACGAACGCACACGGCTCGCTGTGGACGGTCATCTGCACCGACGATTCGCGGCGAGGAGAGCTCCGCGAGACGGTCTCGCTCGCGCGACGGGGTGGCAACGAGGTCACGGTCCTGCTCGCTCCCTCGGTGCTCTACGAGCCGGGCGGGCTCGCCGACGTCGAGCGGGCTTACGACGGATACGTGGCGTTCGAGGAGTTCCGTCGAGAGCTTGCTCGCATGGACGACGTGACGGCCCTCGAGGTCGGCCCGGCCGACCGGCTGTCGGCGATCCTCGAGGCGGGCCGATCGAGGGGTGATCGCGCGTGAGGGGCCGGATCGACGGGGTCCCGGCCGCGAACGGCCGCGACTGGCCGACCGTCGTCGCCCTCGTCGCCGTCGTCGTCGCGTTCGGTGTCGCTGCCGGCCCCCTCGGGGCGTTCGCCGGGCTCGCGACGGCGCTCGTCGGCGTCCTGCTCGGAGCGCCGTACGCGCTCGCGGCCGGCCACGTCGCGCTCGTCGGGGTCTTCCCGGGCGCCATCGGTCTCGACTCGTTCGTCGTCGTCGAAGTCGCGTTCGCGACCCTCCTGGTCGCGCCGCTCGGCCGGACCGCGAGCCCCGTTCGCATCTCGCTCGTCGCGATCGCGAGCGCGCTCGCGCTGGCCGGCACCGCGTGGCTCGTCGGCGGCTCGCAGTCGATCCCTGTGGCCGCCGCTGCGGTACTCTGTCTGCTCGCAACGGCCGCGTACGGCCTCCACCGGCTCGAACTCGTTCGACTCGGCCTCGTCTCGACGGACGACGGAGTTGGCCCGCGATCGCCCGCGGAGACGACCGCCGAATCGCACGCAGAACCGACCCCCGAGTCGCAGACGGAGCCCATCGATACCGCATGAGTCCGAGCGATGCCGATCTGGACGAGGCGACGACTGACCCGCCGACCGATCGCGAAACCGAGACGGAAGCGGATCAGCTCGAGCTCGCCGCACGGGCGGAGCTGCTGGAAGAAGAGAACCGACGGTTGCGAGCCGAGTACGCCCGCGCCCGCCGATCGCAGTACCGTCGCACTGCGGCGGGACTGGCACTCGTCGGTGCAATCGCGGCACTCGCCACTGTCGTCTTCCCCGACGGCCGCGAGGTGCTCTTCGCGCTCGCCGCGGTGGGACTCTTCGGCGGGGTGCTCACGTACTACGTGACCCCCGAGTCGTTCGTCGCCGCGACCGTCGGCGAACGGGTCTACGCCCCGATGGCGGCCAACGAAGCCGCGCTCGCGAGTGAACTCGGCCTGAGCGACGATCGAGTTTATATTCCCGACGACGCCGACGTGCGCCTGTACGTCCCCCAGCGGTCGTCCGACGAACCGCCCTCGCCCGACGAACTCGAGGGACCGGTCCTGACCGATGCCGCTCACCGCGGACTCGCCCTCGAGCCCACCGGAGCGACGCTGTTCGACGCGTTCGAGCGCGCGCTACCCGACGCGATCGCGACCGCACCGGCACCGCTCGCGACCCAGCTCGTGGACGGGCTCGTCGAACAGTTCGAACTCGCGGACGGTGCCGACGCGGACGTCGACGTCGACACGGGTCGCGTCACCGTCGCAATCGACGGGAGCGCGTTCGGCGACGTCGACCGCTTCGACCATCCGATCGCCTCGTTTCTCGCAGTCGGGTTCGCGACCGGTCTCGAACGGCCGATCCGACTCGAGATCGAGTCGGGCGACGAGCGGTCTGACTGGCTGGTTACCTGCCGCTGGGAGGCGGACGACGAGACGAGCGAAAAGACGGATTCCGGCGAGACCCGGGCGAACTGAGAACGCGAGTGTCTGTACCGATTCGATCAAGCGTGCCGACGACGTCCGCGCTCACTCGAGCGTGCCGTCGCCCCCGTCGCTCGCCGCAGGCGACTCGAAGGCGTCACCCGTCTCGGCACCCGGCGGTTCAATCGCGTCGACGAGTTCTGCGACGACGGCGTCGGGATCGACGTCGCTCAGGTCCGCGTCGGTGCTCAACACGAGCCGGTGGCGCAACACCGGTTCGGCCATCGACTTCACGTCGTCGGGAATCGCGTAGTCGCGACCGCGGATCGCGGCGCGCGCCTTGGCACCGTCGAGAAACGACAGCGTTGCACGCGGCGAGGCACCGTGGGCGACGTCCGCGTGCGATCGCGTCGCGGCGACGAGGTCGAGCACGTACTCCTTGACCGGCGGTGCGACGTGGACCGATCGAACGCTCTGGCGCGCATTGATCAGCGCCCGCGGCTCGAGGACCTGTTCGACGTCGTCGGGGCCGAGTTCGGGATCGTCGTCGAACCGGTCGAGCAGCTCTCGCTCGTCCGTCCGCTCCGGGAGGTCCAGCGTCAGCTTGAACTGGAAGCGGTCGCGCTGCGCTTCGGGGAGCTGGAACACGCCCTCGGACTCGATTGGGTTCTGGGTCGCGACGATCATGAACGGGTCCGGCAGCGAGAGCGTCTCTCCCTCGATGGTCACCCGCTGCTCCTCCATCGCCTCGAGCAGCGCGCTCTGAGTCTTCGGCGTCGCACGATTGATCTCGTCGGCGACCACGAGGTTCGCGAAGACGGGTCCCCGCTGGAGTTCGAACGTCCCCGCACCCTGCCGGTAGATGTGCGTTCCCGTGATATCGGCTGGGAGCGTGTCGGGCGTCATCTGGATGCGGTTGTACTCGAGCCCGGTCGTCCGCGCGAAGAGGTTCGCGAGCGTCGTCTTGGCGATGCCCGGTACCCCCTCGAGCAGGAGGTGGCCGCGAGTCAGCAACGCGATCGTCAAGTACTCGACCGCCGTCTCGTTGCCGATGAGAACGCGGTCGACCTCTCCGCGAAGTGTGTCGTAGACGACCTTCGGATCGCCGGTCGTGCCGTCGGCCGGATCGGTAGGACCGCTCATTCGTCGTCCCTACATTCTGAACGGTGATGGTTAAGCGCTCCCATCACTCGCTGTATCTGATCCTCGTCCCAGTCGGGATGGCGTCTGCGGAGGTACTCGGCGCGTTCGGCGTCGGAGAGGCCCGGGCCGCTCGGCCGAGCGTCGTGACTCCCCGCCGGACGGAACCGCGCCGGCAGCCGTGACTGCGCGGCCTCGAGTGCGGTTCGAGTCCGAACTCGCGAGGCCACCGCGACGAGGCCGATGCCGGCGGTGCCGACGACGAGCTGTAACAGCGGCGATCCGCGGATCGTCAGCACCGCAGCGGACAGCGGGGGTAATTCGGCCCCGTGCGAGCGGTCGACGATCACGTGATCGGCGTCGGCGTACAGCCCGCGGACGAACGCGGCGTTGTCCGGCTCGTCGTACATCGCGTTGATCGTGATGCTGGGATCGCCCACGACGACCACGCGACCCTCGCTGACGTTTTCGACCGTCGCGACCGGATACGACCGGAGGTTATCTTCCTCGTCCAGGTCGTCTTCTTCGGGGCCGAGATAGGCGAAATCGCTGGTCGAGGCCAGCACCGTCGCGTTTCCGGGCTCGACCGCGGTGGCGTAGTTGAGGGTCAACTGATCGACGCCGGTCGTGAGCGTGTGGTTCTCGACGCTCGTCGCGACCGGCATCGTCGGCCCGCGGAAATGATGGCGCTCGTCCCGGAGGAGCTGCCCGTCGGCCCGCGCGTCGGCACCGACCGCAGCCAGCAGCGCGTTCCCCGGCTCGCCGAAGTTCTCGAGGACGACGAGCGTCCCGCCCTCGGCGACGAACGCCTCGAGGCGCTCGGCGTCGGCCCCGTCGTAGGAGTCCGTCGGCGACACGACGATCGCGACCGTCTCGTTGGCCGGCAGTTCGTCGTACCGGGTCGTATCGCGGACGAGGTGGCGCTCGACGCCGGGATCGTCAGCGACGTCCGCCCGGAACGTCGACGATCCGTCCCACGACGGGTTGTAGGGGCCGAACGCGGTCGACGACGTCGCCGCGACGGTTCCCAGTGCGACGAGGACGGTGACGGCGAGTGCGAGCAACAGGACCCGCGGCCAGTCGGTCCGGCCGCCCTCGCCCAGCAGGCCACGGTGCCAGCTCATACGGGGATCACCTCCGGCGGGAGAATCTCGAGGATCCGACGGACGACGACGACGGCGAAGCCGACGAGGCCGAGTGCGATGAGCCATCGGAGCCGCCGCCGCCACGTCGGCGTGACGTTGGTCGGCGCGGTCAGCTCGGTGACGACGAGAAAGCCGATCAACGAGCAGACGAAGACTAGCTCGTAAGAGAGCGCGTTCAACAGCACGAGGACGAGGACCGTCGCGACCATCCACGCGACGTGCCCTCGGACGAACCGCATTCGGCGCTGGGTCGGCATGTACTCCAAGGCGCAATGTCGTGCCACCTAAACGTAGCGCCCGCCGCGATACGACTCGAGAGTCGCTGCGGCGACAATCGCGATCCCCGCTGGTCGAACGACCTCGGTGGGAACGATACGCCTTTCCGGATACCACGAAAAGTCCGACGCGATGTGGCCCTGGGGACACCTCGCCGTCGCGTATCTGCTATACTCGGTCTATCACCATCGACGCGGTGGTAGCCCGCCGCGAGCGCTGCCGGTGACCGTTCTGGCGATCGGCTCGCAGTTTCCCGACCTGATCGACAAACCGTTCGCGTGGACGTTCGGCGTCTTGCCCGGCGGACGGACGCTCACCCACTCGGTGTTCGCCGCCGCGCTCCTCCTCCCGGTCGTCTACGGGATCGCCCGTCGCGTCGGCCATCCCGACGTCGGAACGGCGTTCGCCGTCGGACACGTCTCGCACCTGCTCGCAGACGTTCCGCCGGCCGCGGTCTTCGGTGGCGACCTCTCCGCGACGACGTTCCTGTTCTGGCCCGTCCTCGAGCCACCTGCGTACGAATCGGTCGACGGGATCCTCGCCGCCTTCCTGCGGTACTCGATGGGGTGGTACGAGTGGGCCCAGCTCGGTCTCGTCTGTGTCGCGCTCGTCCTCTGGTACCGCGACGGAACACCGGGCCTCGGTGCCGTTCGACGTGCCCTCGGGAGTTCCGTCAGCAGGTCGGCGTAGCCAGAGAAGACCAGTGACCAGCAGCCGTGTACGAGGACAGGTTGTAGTTCACCGCTTCGAGCCGGTCCGTCTCGGCAGTTCTCCAAAGCCTCCCGTCGGAAGGAAGACAGCCCGTATTACGCGTGACGAGTGACCTGTTTCTGCATCTTCCAGTAGTGGCAGAGCGAGGTGACTGGCATCCAGTTATCTCGATAGGATCGTGGTCCCCTCGAGCAGGGGTCGGGAATGGAAACCGGCGAGAAAACGGTATTCCCCTTCCTCATCACAGCCGATACGGGGACGAGATTCGGTCGGTCAACGCGCTGATGAAGCTATCGGCACTCCGTCTCTGGGAGACGCTAATCTCCGTACGGATCGGTACAGTACAGCGACGGTCCGAATTGCACGTCCGCCTTCTGCACAGCCACGCCCCTACCCAACGGTAATTCGTCATTTCGGTGCCCGACAACGGATCTACTCGCTACTACTGATACCAGAGCAACGGTTTCGCGGGCCCGTGGCCGAGCAAGGTAATACCGTATGAACTGCGGTAAGTGGCTCCAAACAATACTCGCTGCCGAGAGGCCCTCGGAGGAGGCAGTTCCATGGTTCGCGATTCACAACCGAGCGCGGACGACACTGCTCGAGCGCGGACGACGGGCGATGATCTCACTTCAGCGACCGCCGCGTCGCCGGTCACCGTCCGCTGCAAGGGCGTCACCCACGAGTACGGCGACGACTCGTCCGGCTTTCGATCCGCGTCGTCCCGAACGGTGACCGCGCTTCGCGACGTTTCGTTCGCGGTTCGCGCCGGCGAGGTGGTCGGCCTCGTGGGGCCGAGCGGCAGCGGCAAATCGACGGCGCTCCACGTGGTCGGCGGACTCCTCGAGCCGAGCGCGGGCACCGTCGAGGTGCTCGGGACGGATCTCACCGGCATCTCTGCCGCCCAGCGAACGAAGCTACGCCGCGATCACGTCGGGTTCGTCTTTCAGCAGTTCCACCTGCTACCGTCGCTGTCGGCCCGGGACAACGTCGCCCTGCCGCTGGTCGAACGCGGCGTCTCCCGACGCGAGCGGCGGCGGCGGGCCGCCGAGTCCCTCGAGCGGGTGGGGCTCGGCGATCGGCTGACCCACCGGCCGGGCGAATTGAGCGGGGGCGAGCAACAGCGCGTCGCGATCGCACGGGCGCTGGTGACCGATCCCGAAATCGTCCTCGCCGACGAGCCGACGGGCGAGCTCGACACGGAGACCGGCAGGCGAGTACTCGATCTCCTCGTCGACGTCGCCGACGATCGGACGGTGCTGATCGCGACCCACGACGAGCGCGCGGTCGCGGTGACGGACCGCGTTCTCCGACTCCTCGACGGAGAGGTGACGACCGATGCACGATGATCGTTCGGGTGCGAACGATGGCTGACGAGCTGCCGGACCGGCCTCGAGGCCGCCGTCGGCGGCGCTGGCTCGGACTGTTCCGCGTGTCCGTCGGGCGGCAGGTCTCGCAACTGCGCCGGCTGCCGCGACAGACCGCGGTGACGGTCTCCCTCGTCGCGCTCACGATCGCACTCCTCGTCGTCGTTACCGGGATCTCGGCCGGTCTCGCGGCCGACTCGACGGGCACCGACGAGGTCGACGTCCGCGTGATGCCCGAGGGCGGTGGGACGCTCTCGCCGATCGTCGACGTCGAGACCGTGCGACTCGGAGACGTTCACGAGGGGATCGCGACGATCGAGCGCCGCGACGGCGTGGCGTACGCGACGCCCGTTCTCACGGACGTCGTCCGGATCCGGACCGGAGATGACGACGAGCCCGAAACCGTGCTCGCGATGGGCGTCGTCCCACCGGATGAACCGACGGCGGTGGAAGGCGTTTCGACCGCCTCGCTCGAGCCGGGCGATCCACAGTTCGCGAACGGGTCGTACGACGGCCCCCGGACGGGTGAGGTGGTCCTGACAGACACTGTAGCCGAGGAGATCAACGCGTCGGCGGGCGACGAACTCGCGGTTACGAGTCCGACTTCCGGAGGGGCATTCCAGGTTGGGAGTGACGGTCGTCCCTCCGACTATACGGTGACTTCCGTCGACGACACCGAGAACAACGATCTGTCCGGTGAACTCCCGCTCGTCGTTCTCCACCTGAGCGAACTCCAGTCGCTGACGGGGGCCGATGACGGCGATCTCGCCGACCAGATACTCGTCGAAACCGAGTCCGACGCGTCGACCGCGGGTGCCGAGTCGGCAGCCGCGGAGGCGTACCCGAACGCGACGATCCAATCCGGCAGCGAGAGTGGGTTCGCGTCGATTCGGAGCGACGAGCTCGCGCTCGCGACGAGCCTCGTCGCGATGGTCGTCGCAACCGCGATCTGTTCGCTGTTCGTTGCGACCTCGTCGGCGCTGACGGTCGACCGGGACCGGCAAGCGATCGCCGTGCTCGCAGCGATCGGCTTCTCGGTTCGGTCGCGATTGGCCATCGTCGCGATCACGACGCTCAGCCTGACGCTCGCCGGTGCGGTGGCCGGCGTCGCCCTGGGCGTCGTCGGCGTGTCGATCACGAATTACGCGGCGACGGCGACCGTCGCACCGGGGCCGATCGCGACGCTCCGTCCGGTGATGGTTCCCTACGCCGTCGGGGTCGCACTGGTCGCTGGCATCCTCGCGCTACCGTATCCGCTCTCCCTCGTCGCACGAACGAACGTCGTCGCCGAACTGGGTCGATGACCATGCGCCGGCTACTCGTCAAAGGACACGCGGTCGCCCGCCTCGCGGCCAGTCAGGCCCGCCACGAGCGCGGGCGGACCGTACTCGTGGTCCTCGCGATCGCATTGGCCGTCCTTGCCGTCACCCTCTTGGCCAGCCTCGGATTCGGCGTCATGCAGACCGGCGAGGAGCAGTTCGATCGGGCCGGACAGGACGTTTGGATCTCCGGGGAGTCGGTCGAGTTGACGGCGACCGGCGGTATCGAGAACCCGATCACGGACGCCCACGGGCTCGCCCGCGAGGTCGAGGAGCGCGACGACGTCGAATCCGCCTCGCCGCTGGCGTTCCACGCGGTCTACGTCGGGACCGAACCGGACGACCTCGAGCTCGTGACTGGTGTCGGCGTCCCCGGGACGGGAAATACCGCAACGGGCGACGGCTTCTCGGAGGGGAACAGTCACTACGCCAACGGCAGCTACGACGGCCCGATGAGTCAGGAAATCGTCATCGACCCGCAGACGGCCGACCTTTTCGACGTGGGCGTCGGCGACACGCTCTACGTCGGGACGAGCCGAGCGGACGCCCCGGAACGCGAGTTCGAGATCGTCGGTCTCTCTGGCGAGTACTCGCAGTTCCTCGGAACGTCGACGGTGACGATGCCGATCAGCGAGTTACAGGAGCTCGCCGGGACCACCGGGACGGATCGCGCGACGTTCGTGACGGTCACTACCGCGGACGGGGCAGACCGGGACGCCGTTAGCGAGGACATCCAGCGGTCTCACCCGGAGTACCACGTGCGGACGAGCGAGGATCAGTTCGAGTCGATGCTGGGCGAGTACCTGCTGGTGCTCGCCAGCGGGGCGACGCTCGTTGCGTTGGCGCTGCTGGCGGGAGTCGCGCTGACGACGAACACGCTCGTTCTCGTGGCCGTCCAGCAGCGCGAGGAACTCGCAGCGCTGCGGGCGCTCGGTCTCTCTCGCGGACTGATCGCCGGCGTCGTCGGTGGCCAGGGATTCGCCCTCGGTGCGCTCGGCGGCGCGCTCGGGCTCCTCGCGACTCCGCTCGCAGCTGTGGCACTCGATCGGCTGGCCGCCTCGGCCGTCGGCTTCGAGAACCTGTTGCGAACGCCGCCGACGGTGTACGCGGCGGGGCTCCTGATCGCCGTCGGAATCGGGACCCTCGGCGCGGTCGTCGCCGGCTGGCGAGCGGCGCGGTACGCCCGCGTCGACGAACTCGGCGCTTGACGACGAATACCCAGCGCGGGCTCCCGACCGCGTCCGAGCAGCCCATCCGTCATTTCGCGTGAAACAGGCGAGGACGACGCGGCTACGAACCCGGCGGCGGTTTCACCTCACCGACCTCGGTACCGGCTCCCGCGGTGCGAGCCGCCGAACCCCGTGGCACCGGATCGAGCGATCACTGCCGTCGACCGCCAGCCGCGCGCGAGTTACGTGCGAGGACACAGGCGGTAAAAATAACCCTGCTCCTCACCCGTTCGCCGCTCCGAATTGAACGCCGCTGTCGCGAATATGTTCCCCAGACATTCTCGGCGAATATATATGTGATTTACATTTGTAGTAAATATGTTGATTGTGGTGAGGGTATCGACAGCGAACGTTCCGGTCAGTGAACGAGTCGACAGGACCTGCTCGATAGCTTGATTCCACCGTCAGTAACTATCACGGAAAACGATGTATGAGCCGCTCAGTGCTTCTGCTAGGGGTTTTTACCGTGGCACCCACATCCCCACGATATGCGACTCCACAACAGGGAGGTCCGCCAGGACGTCCGCGAACTCGGTGCATTACTCGGGGACGTCCTCGAGGAACAGACGTCTCGCAAGGCGTTCGAGACCGTCGAGTCGTGTCGACGGGCCGCGATCGACTACCGATCAGGGGAACTCGAGTCGCGCGAACCGCTCGTCACGGAACTCCGGAACCTCTCGCCGTATCAACAGCGGATCGTCGCCCGCGGGTTCACGACCTACTTCGAACTGATCAACCTCGCGGAGGAGCGCGAGCGCGTTCGGACCATCCGGACGGACTCCCACGAGGGAACTCTCGACGACAGCCTCGAGACCGCGGCCCAGGAGCTTGGCGAGGCCGACGTCGAGACCGTTCGGCAGGTCCTGGACGACGTCTTGATCGAGCCGACGTTCACCGCGCATCCGACCGAAGCCCGGCGTAAGACGGTCAAGTCAAAGCTCCGGGAGATCTCGACGTACCTCGAGACGCTGGACGAGCGGCTGCTGACCGACAAGGAGGAGAGCCAGGTCTGGCGGGACATCGACGCGGAGATCACCAGCCTCTGGCAGACCCCGCAGGTGCGCAATCGCCAGCCCGAACCCGAGGACGAGGCGCGCAACGTGCAGTGGTACCTCGAGAACACGCTGTTCGACGTCGTCGGCGAGGTCTACGACGAACTCGACGACGCCATCGACGAGGAGGTCCCGGGCGACCTCGAGATTCCGAAGCTCTTCGAGTTCCGCTCGTGGGCGGGCAGCGACCGCGACGGCAACCCGTACGTGACCCCCGACGTCACCGCGAACACCCTCGAGCGCCAGCGGTCGGTCGTCCTCGAGCGGTACCGCGAACAGCTCAAGCGCCTCTCGGGCGTGCTGAGTCAGGACGGCAGCCGGATCGACGCCGGCTCCGCGTTTCAGGCCTCGCTCGAGCGGGACCGCGAACGCCTGCCCGGCAGCGCGCGCACCGCCGAGGAGCGCTACCCCGGCGAGCCCTACCGGCAGAAGCTCAAGCTCATGCGCGAGCGGCTCCGCCGCGTCGGCGACGTCCGGCCGGGCGGGTACGACGACGTCGACGCGCTCCTCGACGACCTCGAGATCATCGCACAGAGCCTGCGCAACAACGGGGCCGAGAGCGTCGTCGACGCGCACGTCGATCCCATCCGTCGGCAGGTCGCCACGTTTGGCTTCTCGCTCGCCAGTCTCGACCTCCGGGAGCACCAGGCGAAACACACCGACGCCATCGCGGAAGCCCTCGAGGCCGAGGGGATCGATTACCATGGCCTCTCCGAGGACGAACGCGTCGAGTTCCTGACCGACGCCGTGTTGCAGGACGAACCGGTGATCGACCTCGGCGACACCGAGGCGCTCTCCGACGACTCGGCGCGGGTCCTCCGGCTGTTCGACAGTCTCGCCGACTGGCAGACCGAGTACGGTAGCCACGCCATCGACACCTACGCCATCTCGATGACCGAGGAGCCCAGCCACGTCCTCGAGGTGCTGTTCCTGGCCGATCAGGCGGGCGTCGTCTCCCTGCCCGAGCACTCCGGGATCGACATCGTTCCGCTGCTCGAGACGGAGTACGCCCTCTCGGGTGCGCGCCGGATCATGGGCACGCTGTTCGAGAACGAGGCCTACGCACAGGCGCTCGAGGCGCGCAACCAGACCCAGGAGATCATGCTCGGCTACTCGGACTCGAACAAGGAGAACGGGTTCCTCGCCGCGAACTGGTCGCTGTACAAGAATCAGCGCCGGCTCGGCGAGATCTGTGACGACCACGACGTGACCATGCGGCTGTTTCACGGCCGCGGCGGCTCGATTTCGCGTGGCGGCGGTCCGATGAACGAGGCGCTGCTCGCGCTGCCGAACTCGACGGTGACGGGGCAGGTCAAGTTCACGGAGCAGGGCGAGGCGATCGCCGAGAAGTACGCCAACCCGCGGATCGCCGAGCGCAACATCGAACAGATGCTCAACGCCCAGTTGCGGGCGCGCAAGCAGTCGATGGACCAGCCCGAGGAGGAAGTCAGCGACGAGTGGGTCGAGGCGATGGAGACCATGGCCGACGCCGCCCGCCGCGAGTACCGCGACCTCCTCGAGAGCGACGGCTTCGTCCAGTACTTCGAGCAGGCGACCCCGATCACGGTCATCGAGGACCTCGACCTCGGATCGCGTCCGGCCTCCCGATCGGGCGAGCGCACCGTCGAGGACCTGCGAGCGATCCCGTGGGTGTTCTCGTGGACCCAGTCGCGGTGTATCCTCCCCGGCTGGTACGCGATCGCGACCGGCGTCGAGGCCTACCTCGACGACGGCGGCTCGGTGGAGACGCTCCAGGAGATGTACGACGAGTGGCCGTTCTTCCGGACGACGCTGGACAACGCCGCCCTCTCGCTGTCGCGAACCGAACTCGAGATCGCCGAGCGCTACGCGGACATGGCCGACGAAGACCTGCGGGATCGGTTCTTCCCCCGCGTCTCCGACGAGTACGAGCGAACGGCCGACCTGATCACCGAGATCGGCCAGCGAGACCGCCTGCACACCCGCGACTGGCTCGGCGAGAACCTCGAGCGGCGGAACCCCTACGTCGACCCGCTGAACATGCTGCAGGTCTACCTGCTCAACCGAACCCACCGAACGGACATCGAGGAGCGGACCCTCCGACTGACCGTCAAGGGAATCGCGGCCGGCATGAAGAACACAGGGTAAGTACGTTCGTTACTCGGTCCCCGACCCTTCGTACGGGTTCTCCGGGGCAGTCCCGTCGCGTTCGGTCGACGGCGCATAGCGGGTCGCCGCTTCGACTCGCCCGCGTTCTTCGAGGAAGGCCGCGTACTCCTCTCGGGCTGGAACGCAGTCAGGCTCGAGATCGATCGCCCGTCGGAACTGTCGGTCCGCCGCCGCATCGTCGCCGCGTTCCGCGAAAAACCCGGCGTAAGCGATTCGAACTGCCGGCAGCTCCGGTCCGAGGGTCATCGCCCGTTCGATACGACTTTCGGCATTGGCGAGGTCCCCCCGTTCGACGAGGACGTCGGCGTAGTTGGCGTGGGCGACTGGATGCTCCGGATCGAACTCGAGGGCACGTTGGCAGTGGCGTTCGGCCTCGTCGTATCGGCCCCGCTCGCGAAGTATTTCCGCGTAGTTGACGTGAGCGACCGCCGCGTAGTTGGCGCCGTTTATCTCCTCGTCGACGGCCAACTCGAGCGCGCGCTCACAGTGCGCTTCGGCGGCACCGAACTCCTCTCGACGGGCGAGCACGGCCGTGTAGTTGACGTGTGCGAGCGCACAGTCCGGATCGATCTCGAGGGCGAGACGGCAGAACCACTCCGCTGCATCGGTTTCCCAGCTCTCGAGGAGAAAGCCGGCGTAGATGGCGAAGGGGTCGGGCTCGTCGAGCTCGTAGTCCTGCACGGTGTCGATCGCGCGCAGAATGTGCCGTTCCGCGGCTTCGTCGTCGTCTTTCCTCCAGAGGGAAGTGGCATACCGACTGCGGAGGTCCACTCGCGAGCGGACGAACGATCCCTCCTCACGATCGGTTACGGAGCCGAAGACGGCGAACAGGAAGACGACGCCGGCGAGCCACGCCCATTCGATGGACGGGAGTCTCAATCCGCCGCCGGAGACGTAGGATATCGTGACCCCGATCCACAAAACGAGAAGCGTGAATCGAAGCGCAGTGACTGCTGTCGTCGCGAGCCACGCCTGTCGCCCCTCGAAGCGACCTAGCGCGACCAGGGTACTCGTAACGTCCGATTTCGATGGCGTCGCCAGCTGGATACAGCCGATTCCCTGAACGAACAGTACCAGGAAGAGCAGTCGACCAAAGGGGAACCCCAGCCCACCAACGGTTTCCAGCGCGACCGTGATCAGGACGGCCGGAACCAACAGTACAAACGGGGCGAGGCTCGTGAGGATCGCTGCCTGGGCTGGCGGGAGGCGGTGAGGAACGACGTGCGAGTGCCCCACTCCGGGGTCCCAGAACGACCATCGGATGCGGTAGTCGATGTCGTAAATCCAGTAGATTACTGCGTGAGAAAGTTCGTGGAGGACCACGCCTGGGAAGAAGACGAACTCGAGGATGCGCTGAGAACGTATCGTAGCCATGGTCGGGTCGTTCGAATCTGCCATTCGAAAGACGGCCATATAAGATTACGTCCGTAAATTGTGGCAGTCAAGAGGGTTTCGATTAGTGACGGGACACGGCTCGAGCCCTCTCCACGATCGGGCACTCACCCGTGTACGACGCTGGTGGCTTCCGGAATTGTCCGTCGAGTAGGCCCCTCCTCGAGTATCCCGCCGTCCCGTCGCTCCTCGACGGACCACCGGAGACGAGACACTGCAGCGACTCTCGACGTGCTCGAGAAGTCCCGACCCGCTGTAGCTTCGAGAAGTAGTCACAGGCCGGACGGGAAATCGAAACGGGTAAAAAGGTCACTCGGGTAGGTAGGAGTGAGCCGAGATAGCCTAGCCCGGCCAAGGCGGTAGATTCGAAATCTACTGTCCTCACGGACTCGGGAGTTCAAATCTCCCTCTCGGCGCTTTTCCGACGCCAATCCGCCGAGCGGAGCGTCCGCTCGCCGGAGCCGACTCTCGACCGGCCCGTTTGCGTCGAACGTGTTCGATTCCGCTCTCCGCTCGCGCCTCGAGCGGCGGCCGTTCGCCGCGGATCGAACCGCGGACACGACTGCGAACGGCGGCGCGTCCAGGCCCCCATCACTCGCAAGCAGGGTCTCTATGCAAAGACATGTGATATGTTTATCGACACGATCACAATGATCGCCACTCGAGAGACAACGGTTCCGACACGGTGGGGACGATGAGTTCTGACGACGAACCGGCGGACGACGAGGAGGTGTTTCATCCGCTCGGCGAGTCCTGGCAAGACGATCTCGAGGACGTCCTCGACGATACCGAGTACGACACGGAGCTCGGGATGGAGATGGCGAGAGACGCCATGCGAGTGACGAAGGGGGAGCTCTCGGAAGAAGCGTTCCACGAGCGGTATCACGACGACGTGATGGACGAGTTCGGCGAGGACCAGCGACCGATCGCGAGTCCGGACGACGGCGATGGACGGATGGAGTCGATGCTCTCCCGACTCGGTGCCGACGAGGAGTCCCGTCGGGAGATGCTCAAGAAGATGAGCGCGGGGGCCGGGTTCGTCGGGCTCAGCGCCTGGGGAACGGCGGAAACGCAGGGTGAGGATCAGCCGGAGCTGGCCGTCGAGGAGACGACCGAGACCACGGAGACCCCGGACACGCAGTGGGGGATGACGATCGACCTCGAGCACTGCGACGGCTGCCTCTCCTGCGTGACCGCCTGCAATCAGGAGCACAACTGGGACGAGGGGGCAAACTGGATGTACGTCCTCGCCTACGAGGACAGCACCGTCGAGTCGCCCGAACCCGACGAGTACGAGAGCGTCCGCGATTTCAACTACCTCGTGCGGCCGTGCCAGCACTGTACCGACGCACCCTGCGAGAAAGTCTGTCCGACGACGGCACGTCACACGCGAGATTACGACGGGCTCGTCCTGACCGACTACGAGGTCTGTATCGGCTGCCGGTACTGTCAGGTCGCCTGTCCGTACGGCGTCAACTACTTCCAGTGGGACGAACCGGACGTCGATCGCAGCGAACTCGAGGAGGACGACATCACGGACGCGCGCGGCCGGCGGGTCAGTCGACGCGCGCCGCGGGGCGTCATGTCGAAGTGCGTCTTCGACCCGGTCCGCCAGGACGGGGAAAAGGGCGAGCAACTCGTCGGCACGAGCGCCTGCGAACAGGCCTGTCCGCCGAACGTGATTCAGTTCGGCGACAAGAACAATCCGGCGAGCGACCCGCAGCGGTACGAGGAGAACCCGGCCCGGGCGCGAACGATCATCCAGTTGGACGCGGAACTGCCGTCGCAGGATACGCTCTCGTCGTCGCTTCAGGGCACTGACGGGAACCTGGACGCCGTCATCGAAAACGTCGACGACCTGACCGAGGAGTTGGTCGCCCTCGCGAAAGCGGTCGACCTCACGACCGAAGAGTACGAGGAGGAGCCGCCGCCGGGCGACTCCCTCCCGGACAAGGAGGAGACCGTGCTGAGCGTCGTCAGCGCCATCGAGGACAGCGGCGTCAACCTCGAGAGTCAGGAGAATCTCGTCCGGCTCGGGCTCGCGGAGGAACCCGGCGAGGGCGAGGAGTTCCAGGGACCGAGCGAGGCGCTCGCACAGGAGCGGTTCGAGGACTTGATCGACGCTCCCGACTCGGAGTTCAAGCTCCTCGAGGATATCGGGACGAATCCGAACGTCACGTATCTCGGCAACCAACCCGGGGCGAACGCCGAACAGGTGCCCGGACCGACCTCGTACGCGGACGTCGATATGGTCGATACGCGCCAGGAGGTTCTCGAGGATCGGACCGTCGGCCCCGATTTCTCCACGTAGCCGGCGCGCTGACGGCTCCGTGATCGACGTCGCCGTCCCAACGGTCGGCACGTCGCTGGGGCCCTCGACGACGAACGCCCGGAGCACGGGGCCTCGGCGACGAATCGACAGCGTCGAGCCCCGTCGGTAGACAGGTGGCAGGAGGCGTTACGACTGGTTGATCGTCGGCGGACGGGACTGATCGCGGTCGGCGACCGCTGACTCGGGCTCGGCAGCGTCCCGGGAGAGGGCCGCGACGAGCGTCAGCAGTAGGTACTGCTGGTGAGTGTTGTAGCCGCCCTGCGACCAGGTGATTCGACGGACCGTCTCGCTCGAGAACGGGCTGGCCAGCTCGTCGGGTTTGCTCGTCGCGTCGACGAGGGCGGTCGGTGGTTGTCCGGACGAGCCGCCGCCTCGACCCAGCATTTGGAGGACCCGTTTTTTGAGTGCGGGGTGCTCGGACAGCCACTCGTAGCCGGCGTGCTTGACGCGGTACTCGAGGGAATCGATGGGCGCGCCGTAATCGACGTACTCGACGTCGAGGGTGTTCGGATCGAGCGCGGCGAGGAACTCACGGTAGAGGTTCGTCCGCCGCTTCTGTTCGGGCGGACACGCCATCGCCTCGGTGAAAAACGGCAGGGAGTAAAACGGCGTCGTCGACCACAGGTAGTATCGCGTCCGGTCCTCGCCGGTGTTGAGGTAGTTGAATCCGCGCTCGCGAACGAGGAAGTGAACGAACTTCCCGTCGTGGTCGGACTCGGGATACGAGATGAGTCTGTCCCGGATCGACGCGCGGAGCGTGTCCGGGTCGGCGTCGATGAGGGAAGCCACGTCCTCGAGCGAGTACACCTGCTGATCGTCGAGAATCGCGTCCACGAGTTCGTCGATCGAATCGACGTCTTTCGACGGTGTCAGGTCGGGGAACGCCTTGTCGCCGCCGTCACCAGTGATGAACGTGGCGCGGGGATGGTCCGCCGACACCTGTTCGGCGAAGTTGAGACCCAGGGACATGCTCAAGTTGTTCATTCCCTGCGTCATGTCGAGCAGCGCTTCGCGGTGGCGATCGGTCCTGTCGACGACGTACGACTCCCAGGGAACGTCGAGCGCGTTCGCTACCTGTCGTGCGACGTTGACTTCGGCGGTGTTCGCGCCGTCCGCTCGCATCGATGTCGCGGCCGTCAGTGTCCCATCGACGCGAGTGTACCCGGCGATCGCCGCCCGCGAGTCGAGGCCACCGCTGAGCGAGATGAGCGTTTCCTCGGAGACGCTGGCGCGGTTTTCGCACGCCTCGACGAATTGATCCCGGAGCCGTCGGGCGTTCGCCTCGACGCGTCGATTCCCGTTCGCGTGGACGTCGAACTCGAACTCGTGTGTCGACGTCACCGACTCCGCGCCGACCTCGAGCAGCGATCCCGGCGGAAGCCGTTCGACCCCCGCGTACAGCGTTCGCGTCCCGAGCGGGTAGCCGAGGAGCAGCAACTGCCCGAGGGCGATCGGATCGGGCTCGAGTTCGTCGCCGAGTGCCCGACCCAGTTCTCGAACGACCTTGAGCTCGCGCGTGACGACCGTCGTCCCATCGATCGTCGCGCGATAGGTCGGCAGTCGCCCGAACGCGTCGTTGACGGCCCACATCGTTCCGTCCGCGTCGTCGATAACGAGGAGCAGGAAGTCGCCGTCTCTGGCGGCCACCCACTCCGAGAGCGCCTCGGTGTCGCCCTCGCGTACCAGCGTCGCGGCTTCCGAGACCGCCGCGTCGACGTCCGCGGTACCGTAGAGATACCCTTCCAGCACGACTGTCGACGCCTCCGTTTCGAACACGGATACCGGATACTCGTCGTACTTCGTGTACGCGACGATGGGGTCATCGGTCCGGACGTTGTGGCGCTGATAGGCGTCGGTAAACCGAACGGAGTCGAGAACGTCGTCGACGACATCGTCGGCAGTCGGCTCTCCGAGAACCGTAATTCCAGGCATACTGGAGGGGAACCACTCGAAGGGGATTATTATTCAGCAGTTAAATCAGTCGAACGGATCTCTCACGGTGATTCGACCGCAGTGGTCGGTGCGACGGGGCGTCCTAAAAGCGGGCCGACTCCCTCGCAGTGGCCTCCCGATCGACGGCCCGATCGGATGCGGGTGGTGCGTTGGCGGCGATGCCCGACGGTCGGCGAGCGCGGGACTAGAGCTCGTACCCGAAATTGAAGTCGCCCTGCCACTGCACCCGTTCACCGCGGAAGTCGGTTTCGCCGTAGTGGCGGTTGCCCGTCCACAGCACGTTCGAGAGTTCCGTATCGGGATCGCTCATGACGAGCCCGTCGAAGAACGAGCTCTCGACCGAGTGATCGGCCCCGCTCTCGGCGAACCGGAGGCTCGCGTCGTCGGAATCGATCGAACAGCCGTCGATTCTGATCCGATCGATGCTGCCGTCACCGTCGGTGACGAAGAGACCGTGGCGATCGGTAGACGACTGCGACGAAACGTCGAACTCGCAGTCGGTGAACGTCACCCGCGACGATCGGACGGAGACCGCGTAATCGGAAACTGACGGGCTCGTCCGATCCGTCAGCGAACAGCGGTCGAAGACCGCCTGTGCATCGCCGCTGTCGTCGATACGAATGGCGCGGCCGTCGGTTCCCGTGTCGGTGAGGGACACGTTCGTCAAGCGGGCCGGACCGTCCTGCGTCAACCGAACTAATTCGGTATTCTTCCTGACCTCGTTCGTCACGTTCAGTCCGTCGATTCGTTGGTTCCCGTCGTCCTCGAGCCAGAGTCCCGTCCACGGAACCCCGGGGTGTTCGGTCATCGAGATCCGGCAGTTCTGTGCCGAATCGTTCGTTCCGAGCCGGATGTGTGCGGCACCACAATTGTGCGTGTGGCAATCGGAGAGAACGTTTCGACCGGAATCGTGCGAGACGTAGAATCCGTGAGAGATGTACCCCGCCGCCTTGCAACTCTCCCAGTGATTCGTCCCCCTGTTGTAGATCTCCGAGGCGAAGGGGATCGCGAACCCGAAGTGGGAGTCCCGATCGTAGTACGTGTCACCGTTGACGAGGTGACAGTTCCTGATGACGTTCGTCGTGGTCGGTAGTCTCCCGTCGACCATGATCGTGTGGAGGTCGCCACCGTAGGTCGGCTCCCGCTTGTTGCGCTGCCCGCGCATGGAGACGTTCTCGATGAGGCCGTACCTGTAGGTGTACCAGCGACAGATGCCGGCGTCGTACTCGCCGCTGATGTCGACCTGAACGTTCCGAAGGACCGTTCGCTGGGCGTTCGGAAGCGACGTGTCGATGGTTCCGACGGTCATCAGACGGTCGACGTCCTGATCGGTCACTTCGAGGACGGCGAACGGTTCGCCCACGATCCCCAGAAACTCGTGGGCCCCGAAGTGGACGTTGTCGGTGTCGACGTACCACGTCCCCGCGGGAATCTTGTAACAGTGGTTTCGTTCCGTCGGTTCGAACGAGTAGTAGTGATCTTCGATCGCGCCCCACAGGTCGTCCGCCTCGGGTTCGACGCCGAGATCGTCGCGGACGTCGACGACGTTCGGGTTCGTCTCGCCGCGAACGGTAACGGTGTCCGCATCGGTGTCGGTCACCGAGATCGACTCCCCGAAATCGAGGTGCGACACGTCGTCGTCGACCGTCGTTCCCGAGTCGCTCACAGCTATCGACGCGGCCTCCTGACTCTGCGCCGCGGCGATACCGGCGTTCCGCGAACTCGTCGCGGCGACACCGCTGAGAGCGCCACCGATCCCCAGGGCACCGAGCATTCGTACGTACGAACGACGCGACGTCTCACCGCGAGCGCTTCCCGATCGATCTTCCTGATTGTCTTCGTCCATCACGAGCATACCGTCACGAATTCCCGGATTTGTTATACCCATTCTACTGATAATTGTGCGTCAGCGAACGTCGGTCGGTCCGTTTCCTCCCTGCAACGGTCGCCGAGGCGGTCGGTAGGTAGTCCCATCCGAGACGTGATCCACCCCGTCGCCGTCGGCGAGAAACCGACGACTATAGCCGGTCACGATTCCGATAGCCCGAGCGTACGACGCACGTTCTCGTTCGAACGTATCCGAAACCAAACGTCTTTCAAGCGATGCGAGCCGAACTATCGACTATGGACCCTCGAAAGCGACTGATCGTCGGAAGCCTCTGGATCGGGGTCGCAGCCATAATGGCGACAACGCTCGACCTCGGTGTGCCGTCCTCGGCGATCGATTTCGCTCGCCTGTTCGTCGTCGCCCTCGCCCTGTTTCTCGCGGGCGTCTACCTGTTCGATCCGTGGAACGTCGTCAGCGATCCCTTCCGGCAGGGCTGACCACGATCGGCCAGGCGGCACCGCTCCGACTGCCAGTCTGGATCACGAGAATCGTGAAAAACGAGCCGCGCAACCGCCGGTCGACTCGCTCCCGGTCAGTCGTCGGCCGGTGCGAGCGGCCGCTGGTCGGCCGCGAGCAATCGATCGAGCGCGTCGACCATCGCCGTCACGCTCGCACGGGTGATGTCGGCCTCGCTGCGGGCGACCGTCACCGAGCGATCGTTGCGAACCATGGTCACCTCGACGGTGACGACGGCGTCGGTGCCGCCCGTGACCGCGTCCACGTGGTAGGACTCGAGTTCGGCGTCGGCCATCGAGCCGAGCGCCTCGCGGATGGCCGAGACGGCGGCGTCGACGGGACCCGACCCGGTCCCGCTGGCGACGCGTTCCTCGCCGTCGACGGTCAGTCGGATGCTCGCAGTGGGGACGGCACCCCCGCTGGTGGCGGTGAGATCGAGCAGGTCGACGACGCGGTCTCGATCCTCGCCGGTGACGTCCTCGGCGATGGCCAGCAGATCGGCGTCGGTGACGCGACGACCGCGGTCCCCGAGTTCCGTGACGCGGGTCGCGATCTCCGCGATTTCGTCGCCGTCGGCCTCGACGCCGTGCTCCTCGAGCGTCGCCGCGACGCCCGCGCGGCCGGTGTGTTTCCCCAGCGCGAGCCGGCGCTCGCGGCCGACGGTTTCGGGCGCGTACGGCTCGTACATCTTGTCGTCCTTGAGCGTCCCGTCGGTGTGGATGCCGCTCTCGTGCGTGAAGGCGTTCTCACCGATGACGGCCTTGTTCGGCGGGAGCTGGACACCGGTCACGCGCGAGACGATCTGTGCGAGATCGTACACCTCCTCGAGTTCGAGGGTGTCGACGTCGTAGACGTGCGAGAGGGCGATGGCGACCTCTTCCAGGGCGACGTTGCCGGCGCGTTCGCCGAGCCCGTCGACGGTGCAGTGAACGAGATCGGCACCGGCCGAGACGGCCGCGAGCGCGTTGGTCACGCCGAGTCCGAGGTCGTCGTGGGTGTGAGCGCTGACCGGCCCGAGTTCGGCGAGCCGGGAGACCGCCTCGTGGGTGTGTTCCGGTCCGGTGTGGCCGACGGTGTCGGCGAAACAGAATCGCTCCGCACCCGCGTCGAGGGACGTCTCGGCCAGTACCTCGAGATAGTCGAGGTCGGCCCGCGAGCCGTCCTCGCCGATGACCTCGACCCAGAGGTCGTGGTCTCGAGCGTAGGACACGAGCTCGGCCGTCGCCTCGAGGTTGTCCTCGCGGGAGGTGCCGACTTTCTCCTCGATGTGGCGGTCGCTAGAGGGGACGACGATGTGGACGCCGTCGACGTCGCACTCGAGCGCGAGGTCGATGTCGCCTTTCATCCCGCGACAGAAGCTGGTGACGCGCGCGTCGAGGTCCAGATCCGTGACCCGCGAGATCGCCTGTCGCTCACCCGCGCCGGTACAGGCGCTCCCGGCCTCGATGACGGCGACACCGGCTCGCTCGAGCGCTCGAGCGATCTCGACTTTCTCGTCGGGCGAGAGCGAGACGCCCGGGGCTTGCTCGCCGTCGCGAAGCGTCGTGTCGAGAAGGCGCACTGTACGGTCCGATGCGATCGTCTGGTCGGCGGAGTGAGTTACAGGCAAGAGTGGTGGTGAACTGCGGTTACGTTCGTCGGAGAATTTCGCATCCAGCCGGGTCGCCCCGACTTCCTCTATCCTCGTCGTGCGGCAGTGAGATGGAGTCTCGTGCCATTGTACTGTGGGCTATCGTCTCATGCTGACTTAAATCCGCCGGTCACGGCTCGCGTCGCTCCCGTTCCGGTTCGATACGCGACCCGATAGCTGCGATTCGGCTCCCAGCTCGGGCGTGGGCGGTCGAACGCAATCGCGTTTGGACGCCGATGGGTGGTCGAGCGATCGCAGCCCCGCACGGACGCCCTCGCCGTCAGCCGGTCTCGAGAACCAGCCGATCGCCGGGGTCGACGTCGACCGCGGTGCCTGCGGGGAGTTCGACGATCAGGTCGGCCTCCGCCCGAGCGAGGCTCCGCCACGGCCGGAGCGTCTCGACGCGCTGGACGACGTCGTCGACGACCCAGACCGCATCGATCGGGATGAAGACGAACAGCATGTGAAGGTCGCGCGTCGTGGCCGAATCGAACGGGAACGCCAACGCGTAGTCGTCCGGCACGGATCGCCGAAACATGAGCCCTCGCGTCCGGCTCAGGATCGAGTCCGCGAGGTCGACCGTCGTCGCCAGCGTCTCGCGGTCGGTCCCCTCGCCGGAAGCGGCGTCCCCAGCCGATTCGTGGACGAGTTGCACGCCCTCGAGTCGAACCGGTACCGGCAAAAACCTTCTCGCCGACGGCGGGTCGGGTCCTTGGGGCGGGTCGACGTCGGCCCCGTCCGATTCAGTCCGCTCAGAGGAACGCCATCGCAACGATGCTCGCCGACGAGACGACGTTGAGCAGGACGTGCGTAACCGCGCTGCTCGCGGTTCCCCACCGATGGCGAACGACGCCGAAGAGGAGTCCGAGCGTCAGCAGGGTCGTGAGACGAACCACCGACAGGTCGACGATCACGTGCTTGAGCGCGAACAGGACCGCCGTCACCGCAATACCGACGGCCGCACCCCGTTCGTCGACGAGCGTCGTCTGGACGATCCCCCGCCAGACCTGTTCCTCCGCGATCGGGGCGGCGAGTCCGTTCCCGACGAGAAAGAGGACCGCGAGCGCGGGGCTGGCTTCGAACGCGGCCGCCAGTCCCTCGCCAACCGCTTGGCCCGCCTCGTCGAGGCCGAACAGCGCCGCGTCGATCTGCGAGGCACCGGCGAGCAGGCCGAACCCGACGACCGCAGCGAAGACGCCAAGACCGAGGTTCCGCGGTGCCCAGTCCCATCCCCACGATTCGCGGGTGTCCCCCCGCTCGAGCGCGTACCTGGAGAGGATCGCCGCGATGAGCGGAAAGCCGACCGCGAGGACCAGATAGTCCGCCACCAGCGGATCGATTCCGACGGCAGCAGCGCCGGCGACGAGGCCGCGCCGAAGCGCGAACTCGAGACCGATCCAGCCGGCGACGACGACTGCAGCGATCTCGGTAGGGGTCGACCGAGCCATGTGCTATCAGTATTTCAACTATATTGTGCTGTAACTAAAACGGTTCGAAACCGGTAGTCGGGACGTCGCCGAGCTCCGGCGTTCGGCCGCGGAATCGATATTCGCGGGCCAGTACGCGGCCTCGAGTCGCTCTCAGCTGTCCTCGGTCGAGTCGGGGGTGTCGTCCGGCGTCGCCGGTTCCTGGCCGAACGTAAATGCCGCGTCGTCCGGTTCGTTCCGTTCGCCGTCCTGGTTCGGTTCGCTCCGTTCGCCGTCGTGATCCGGTTCGCTCCGCTCGCCGTCGTCCGGTGTGGACCCGTCACTGCCGGTTCCGGGATCGGGTATCGCCGCGAGCGAATCGACGGGCCCGGCGCTCCCGTCGGCGTCGGTCTCGAAGCGATCCAGCGCTTCGGAGAGCGTCACCGCCTGCTGGGACAGGTCGTCGGCCGACCTGGACACTGCCGTCAGGGCGGACGTCTGCTCTTCGGCCGACGCGGCGACGGTCTCGGCTTCGGCCGTCGTCTCCTCGGCGATCGTCGCGATATCGTCGACCATCGCGACGACCTCCTGCGTCGACCCGGCCTGCTCTTCGGTCGCGGTCGAAATCGCCTGGACGCCGTCGTTGGTCTCCTGGGCGTACTCCGCGATCTCCTCGAGCGAGGCGACGGTGTCCGTCACGAGGTCGTGGACGCGTTCGATCTCGCGACTCGTCCGGTCGACCTCGTCCGCCGACTGCTCGGTCTGGTCCTGAATCCGCTCGAGGCGGGCACCGATCTCGTCGGTGGCGTCTTTGACGTCCTGGGAGAGTTCCTTGACTTCGGCGGCGACCGCGGCGAACCCGCCGTCGTCCTCGGCGGACGCGGATCTGGACGCCTCGATGTTGGCGTTGAGCGCGAGCATGTTGGTCTGCTCGGCGATCTCGGCGATGCTGTCGGTTAGCTCGTCGATCTGCCCGACTTCGTTGCGAAGCTGCTCGAACTCCTCGACGACCGCGTCCCGCTCGGTCTCGAGGTGCTCGCAGGCGTCGATTGCCGCCTGAGCCGCGTCGTGGCCCTCGCGGCTGGTTCGAGCGGTCCGTTCCGCGACGTCGGCGACCTCGTTCGACGTGGCGGCGATCTCCTCGGTCGTCGTCGAGAGCGTGTTCATCTCCGCGTCGACCGACCGGAGCGACTCGTACTGGTCGTCCGCACCGTTCGAGATCTCCTGGATCGACGCGCTGACCTGCTCGCTCGCGGATCTGACCTCCTCGCTCGAGGCGGTGACCTGCTCGCTGGCCGTCGCGACCTCGGTGGCGAACCGACTGATGTTCTCGACGGTTCCCTCGAGTTCGGTGAGCATCTCGTTGAAGTCGGTCGCGATCGCCCGCATGGTCTCGTTCTCCGACGCGTCCGGATCCATCCGCGCGGTGAGGTCGCCGTCCGCGGCCGCTTCCATCACGTCGCAGTACGAGGCCGCCGCCTGCTGGAGGTCCTCGTTGATCCGCTCGACGCGCTCGCGTTCGCGTTCGGCCGTCGCCCGAGCATCCTCGGTCTCGGTGATCTTCCGCTTCAGTTCGTCGCGCATCGAGGTGAAGCCGTCGTAGAGCCGGCCGATGTTGTCGATCCGCTCGCTCTCGACCTCGACGTCGAGGTTTCCGTCCTCCATCTCGCCGACCGCTCGCGTCAGTCGATCGATCGATATTGCCGTGTTCCGGCCCAGTACGGCACCGAACAGGCCGATCAGGAGCACGACGCCGAGGGTGACCGCGGTACCGAACCGATCGACCGTATTGACGAAGCCGAGGGCGTCCGCGTTAGTCGTGTGGACGAGGACGACCCACCCGTCGGCCGTCGTGTGATAGCCGACGACGTACCCGTCGGGGTCGAAGTTGTACGGCTCCGTGTTCAGGACGCCGGGCGGTTCCCCGTCGATTTTCGTCGCGCCCGGTCCCTCCCGCGCGGCCTTGAGGAGCCCGTTGCGGTCGTCGTAGGGTTCGAAGAACGTCACCGCTTCCTGGCCGTCTTCGTAGCCGAGGTACGCGTCGTCGCCGACGATTCGGCCCTGGCCGTCCACGACCGTCACGACCGTCTCCGAATCCGTACTCGAGAGCATCTCCGTCGACCGATCGTAGAGGTTGAACGTGATCACGAGCGCTCGGTCGTCGGCGTCGCCGACGCCGACGTAGTACGAGACGACGGCGTGAGAGTCGAACGCCAGTCCGGACTCGTCGGGCATCGCGTACGGCTCGGTTCGCTGGATGTTGTGGCTCGAGAGGTCCTCGTCGAGCTCGTCACGGTTCGGGAAGGACAGATCCTCGATGGTCGCGGCGTTCGTATCGACGCTCCCCTGGATCTCGCCGGTCGAGGTGTTGACGTAGATCGCGTTCATCCGCCCGTTCGGGAAACTCTGATAGGTCTCCTGCAGGTAGGCTTCGATAGCCGATTCGTTTCCCGAGCCGAAGACGGGAGCGTTGGCCGCCGACGCAACGAGTTGTGCGTTTCGCTGGTCCCAGCTATCGATCGCCTGGGCCTCCTGCACCGCGGCGTCCTGCTGGTCCTCGAGCACCGTCGCCTCGACGCTATCGGTGAGCGCTGCGGTCGCGACGAGCCCCAGAGAGCCGACCGTGATCCCCAGGACGAGCAGTACGATCCCAAATTTGAGCGCGTAACTCCGTCGAATGATCGATGGTACAAGTTGTCGTACAGTCCCCACCATAGTTGATGCCCGCAATGGTATCCCTTATCTCTTACGAATAATTACATCATTCATTCCGCCAACGGGCCGGTGACCGCGACGGACGCTGCGCGCGGAGGATTCAAATCGATCCGACTCGAACTCGGCACTCGGGCATGGAGAAAACGCCACAGGGAACCTCCGTCGGCGTCGACGACCCGTACGAGTTCGCGGGCGTCTGCGACTATCTCACCGGCGAGGGGACGTGTCGGTACGCCGTCGACCACTACGGCCACGACCCCGCGTTCGCACGCGACCGGGCCGACGACGACTACGAGTGTCCCGTCGTCGACCCGGAATCGGACTGGTCGTGGGGCGACTGTCCGCACTTTCGCTCGCGCAACCGCGACCGCGAGTGCGTCCGCTGCAGCCTCGAGGAGAAACGGATCGCTCACGACGACGAGCGGCCGCTGCTCGAGGAACACCATCTTTCGTACGCTCGCGACGGGGAGACGCTCTCCCACGAGATCACGATCTACCTCTGCCGATGGTGTCACGCGAAGGTCCACAACTCGTGGGCGCGAATCACCGACGACGCCGCGCCGGACCCCGACGCGATCGCAGCCCTCGAGGAGCGCCGCGGTCGCGAACAGTCGGAGCTCGGGTTCGAGTCGGCGGCGGAGCGATACGACGAGGACGAGCGGTGAACGGCTGTCGCGATAGTTGCCGGGACCGTCGACGCTTGCGCATCGACTCGGCTCGCCAGCCAGCCGCTCGAGGCGGCCGTCCCCGGGCGGACGAGCGACTCTCGACGGGATGGGGCGGATCGGTCCGGAGTCCCGACAGAGCTTTCCGCCGACACAAAGGATTTACACCTCCTAATTATATCTAATTACGAGATGGCCGAGAACTTTCCCGACTACGTAGCCGTCGACTATTCCGACGGCGAAGGCGAAGAGCCCGCGGAGTATCCCCACATTCAGGACAAGATCGAGAAGGCGATCGAAGTGACCCGCGAGGGCCTCGAGGAGTACGAGAACCCGGCGGTCATGTGGACCGGCGGCAAGGACTCGACGCTCACGCTGTACTTCATCAAGGAGGTCGCCGACCGCTTCGACCTCGAGGTGCCCCCGGCGGTCTTCATCGACCACTACCAGCACTTCGACGAGATCCACGACTTCGTC
This sequence comes from Natrinema salaciae, assembly GCF_900110865.1. NCBI lineage: Archaea > Methanobacteriati > Methanobacteriota > Halobacteria > Halobacteriales > Natrialbaceae > Natrinema > Natrinema salaciae. Next base: position 756,159 of record NZ_FOFD01000001.1, on the reverse strand, counting down.
GACCACTGGGCCGACGAGTGGGATCTCGAGGTCATCTACGCGCGCAACGAGGACGTCGGCGAGTACGTCGACGAGAACGGCCTCGAGCCCGGCGACGACATCGACATCTCGGCGCTCTCGGAGCACAACCAGCACCACGTCGAGGACATCCTCGAGTACGAGGAGGACACGTTCCCGTTCCTGCTGGACACCTACGTCGGCAACCACCTGCTGAAGACGGTCGCGCTCAACGACGCGCTCGAGGAGCACGACATCGACGGCGTCATCTCCGGCGTCCGCTGGGACGAACAGGAGGCCCGCGCCGACGAGACGTTCTTCTCGCCGCGCCACGACCCCGACATCTACCCGCCCCACGACCGCATCCAGCCCATCCTGCAGTTCGACGAGGCTGCGGTCTGGGACGCGTTCTGGAACTTCGTGGTGCCGGACACGGTCGAGAACTTCCCCGAAGAGGGGTACGTCCCGCAGGCCGACGACGACCTCCCCGAGGGCGTCTCCCAGGATGACGTGCCGATCTCGCCGAAGTACTTCGCCGGCTTCCGCTCGCTTGGCAGCGAAGTCAGCACGGAAAAGAGCGACCAGGAACCCGCCTGGCTCCAGGACCTCGAAGGGACCACCGAGCGCGCGGGCCGCGCCCAGGACAAGGAGGACCTGATGGAGCGCCTGCGCGACCTCGGCTACATGTAAGCGGCGTCCCTGTCCCGTTTTCGACCGATTCGCTCCGACGCGCTGCCGTTCGAGCCTCGTCGAACCGCGGCGATTCGCTTTCGAACGGCTTTATTTTCGACTCGATCGAACGGGCAGGTATGACCGTCTACCGAACGCGGGCCGGACTCCGCCACCGGTTTCGGGACGTGCTGAACTTCTACTATCCGGACTGTCTGGACACGACCGTCGGCGGCTACGTCGCACAGCTCGACGAGCGCGACGGCCACGTCTACGACGCGCGGACGAAACACCTCGTCGCGACGGCCCGCGGCGTCCACAACTTCAGTCTGGGCGTCCTCGCCGACGGTCCCCACTGGTGCGAACACGCCGCCGAACACGGCCTCCAGTTCCTCGCGACGGTCCACTGGGACGACGCGCGGCGAGGGTACGACTGGCACCTCGACGGGCGGACGCCGACCGACCGGACGCGGTACTGCTACGGCCACGCGTTCGTCCTGCTCGCCGCCGCTCGGGCGTTACAGGCGGGGATCGCCGGCGCTCGAGACGAACTCGAGCGCGCGTTCGGCGTCCTCGAGGAGCGGTTCTGGGAACTGGACCACGGTCGCTACGCAGCCCGCGCGTCGCCGGACTGGGAACTCGCGCCGTACCGCGGGCAGAACGCGAACATGCACGCCTGCGAGGCGCTGCTCGCCGCCTACGAGGCCACGGGCGCGGACCGGTTCCTCGAGCGGGCGTACACCGTGGCCGATCGGGTCACGCGGGACGGTACCGCGGCGACCGACGGGCTCCTCTGGGAGCACTACACCGAGTCCTGGGAGCCGGATCTCTCGTACAACGAGGACAGTCCCCGCCACCAGTTCCGGCCGCCGGGATACCAGCCCGGACACCACGCCGAGTGGGCCAAACTGCTGGCGCTGTTGGCGGAGCACCGTCCCGAGGACTGGCTGCTCGAGCGTGCTCGAACGCTCTTCGACGCCGCCGTCGATCTGGGCTGGGACGACGAGCACGGCGGCCTCTACTACACCGTCGCGGACGACGGGGAGCCGATCGTCGCCGACAAGTACGGCTGGGTCCACGCCGAGGCGATCGGTGCGAGTGCGCTGTTGAGCCGGGTCGACCGCGACGCCGACGGACGGTCGGCGGACGTCCTCGAGTGGTACGACCGACTCTGGGAGTACGCGGGGACGCACCTGATCAATCCGCGCTACGGCAACTGGTACGAACGGGTCACGCGCGAGCACGACCGCGACGGCCCGAACCACGGCCCGGCGGTCGAGCCCGGTTACCACCCGCTCACGAACTGCTGGCTCGTCACGCGGGCGCTCGCGGCCGACGGGGTGGACGCGCTCGGGACTCGAGCGGACGCCGGCTGAGAGAAATCGTCTCCGGTCCGAGTCGGCGGTTCGGGTCGCGACCGACCGAATCGATCAGCGCGTCGACCGGTACTCGCCGTGTTTGACGCCGAGTGCGAGCATGAGCAGGCCGAAGACGATCATCGACGGTGCGACCATCATCATAATCGTATCCGTCGGCATCATGTCCATACCGATCATGCCGCCGAGACCGATTGCGATCACGACGACGAACACGGCTGCCGTCTTGGGAAGGTCGAACTCCATGTGCGGGCGTTAGGAACCGGCCACCTAATGGTATCGGAAATCGGCAGTCCGTTCACGACGGTTGCGCAAAACCGGAACCGGTGTATCGGCCTACTGCGACGGACGAACGAGATTCGCCAGCGCGACGACGATCCCGAAGAACCAGCCGAGCGGGAACGAGAGCCCGAACCACATCCCCGCGTAGGCCGCACCCTCGAGCGTGTAGTTGCCCCGCAGGTACTCGCTGATTCCGCCGACGAACAGCACGTTGTCCAGGACCCAGACGGCGAAGTCGTAGCTGGGGTCGAGGACGTACGGATGCAGCGACGGCGTGACGAGCGCGGCGACGACCGGCGGGAGAAACAGCGCCGTCATCGCGAACGGATAGGCGAGCACGACCGTCAGGCCCCGGCCGCCGACCTTCGCGGACGTCGCGGCGAGTGCGGTTGCGACGGTCGCAACGCCGCTCGCTGCGGCGACTGCGAGGACCGCGTCCAGGGGGATGTCGACCTGGTCCATGTACGACATCGCACCCCAGGCGATCGTCAATAGTCCCCAGCCGAGCAGTGCGATGCCCGTGACGCCGACGATGCCGAGGCGAGTTCGGGTCGAGTCGAGTTTCGCCGCGTAGTAGCGGGTTGCGAGACCGAGGACGGTAAGCGGATAGAGAACGAGCAAGCCGATGATTCCGAGGACGCTCCAGCCGTGATAGCCGACCTTCTGCGGGACGCTCTCGGGTTTCCACTTGCCCATAACGGAGTGGCCGCGGCCACGTTGCCGGGGGAAGACGATCTCCATCCAGGCACCGTGTAACCGCTGAACGTCGGCCCTGATCGCGCCGACGAACCCACCACCGCCACCGCTTCGCGAGCGGGTAGACATACGCGAGCCAAAAAGCCGGTGTACCGTAAACTTTCCTGCTTTTTCTGCCCCGATAACACGTTCCCGACGATCCGCTCACCCGGGCCGAGAACGGTTCTCGGCCGGTTTCAGGGACCGACACTGGCCCGCGTTCCGGCGATCGGCTGCGCGATCAGTTCCAGGGCGCGAAGCCGGGATCGACTTCGCGGCTCGTCTCGTCGATCGCATCGATCCGGTCGACGTCCTCCCGATCCAGCTCGACCGTCAGCGACTCCCAGTTGTCGCCGATGTGGTCCGCACCGGTCGCCTTCGGAATTGCCGTCACGCCCTTCTCGCGCGCCCAGGCGAGACTGATCTGCGCCTCGCTGGCGTCGTGTTTCTCGGCGACCGCCTGGATCTCGGGCTGGTCGAAGACCTGCCCGCGCGCCAGCGGCGAGTAGCCGACGACCTCGACGTCGTCGTCGTCGCAGGCTTCTCGGATCTCCTCCTGAGGGAGCAGCGGATGCAGTTCGACCTGATTCGCGAAGATCGGCGCGTCGCAGACGTCGACGGCCTCCTCGAGCTGTTCCGGCTGGAAGTTGCTCACGCCGACGTTCTCGACCAGCCCCTCGTCGTACAGTTCGGAAAACGCGGCCAGGGTCTCCGCCGGGTCGTAGGTCCGTGACGGCCAGTGGACGTACAGCAGGTCGACGTACTCGACGCCGAGCCGATCGAGGCTCTCGCGTGCCGTCTCGAGGACGTCGTCGTGTGCGAGGTTCGAGATCCAGACCTTGGTCGCGAGGAAGACCTCCTCGCGGTCGACGTCGGCCCGCGCGATGCCCTCGCCGACGGCCGCCTCGTTCTCGTAGGCCTGGGCGGTGTCGATGTGTCGGTAGCCCGTCTCGAGCGCCGTCCGGACGCTCTCGGCGCACTGCTCGGCGTCGTCGTTCTGCCAGGTGCCGAGGCCGAGCATCGGCATGCCGTTGGCGGACGGACACATCTCTGGTGCGATCGTTTCGGCGTCGTCAGTTCCCATGCCCGGACGAAGGGCTAGCGCGCGAAAAGGGGTTTGGGTAGCGGTCAGCGGTTCGCGTTGCGACAAGGGATTCCGAGCGCCCGGGACCGACGGGCCGCGAGAACGGGACGCCGGTCACTCGTACAGGTGCTCCCAGGGCCGTTCCCGCTCGAGCGCGGCGCTTGCGGCGAGCACGTCGTCGTCCGCGAACCGCCGACCGACGAGCTGGAGACCGACGGGGTGGCCGCGTTCGGTCAGCCCGGCAGGAGCGGACGCGACGGGGTGGCCGGTCCAGTTGAACGGCCAGGTCAGCGGCCACTCCCAGGCCTCGGCACCGAGATCGGCGTGCAGGCCGAGATCCGCCCGCGAGAGCGTCGGCGTCACGAGCAGGTCGTAGTCCGCGAGCACGTCCTGCACGGCGTCGTACACACCCGTCCGAACGATCCCGGATCGGGCGACGTCGTCGGCACCGTGCTCCTCGCCGACGTGGAGCATCGCGAGCAGGCTGTCGGAGACCTCGTCGGCCCGCTCCTGGAAGTCGACGCCGTGGGCCTCCTCGATAACGGTCGCGCTCTCGAGGACGGAGGTCGTATACGTCGGCATCGCGGCCTCGCTCAGCTCGGCCATCGAGTAGCCGTGGTCGACGGTGATCTCGTCGACCGTCGCACCCGCGTCCGCGAGCGCGGCGACTGCGTCGTCGACGACCGCACCGACGTCGTCCGCGACCGGGAAGACGTCGAGGTCGGGACTGTACCCGATCCGGTAGTCGTCGATTGGCCGCTCGAGGGCGCCGCGGTAGTCGACGTCGACGGGGACGCTGTTCGGATCGTCGGGGTGCGGGCCGTCCAGCAGCGAGAGCAACAGTGCGGCGTCCTCGACGGTGCGGGTCATCGGTCCCTTCGTCGTGTGCTGGAGCTCCCGGCCGAAGGCGCTCGGACGACCGTCGTCCGGTACCAGTCCGAAGGTCGGCTTGAACCCGTAGACGCCGCAGGCTGCGGCCGGAATCCGCAGCGAGCCGCCCGCGTCGCTGCCCGTCGCGATCGGCGTCAGTCCCGCCGCGAGCGCCGCGGCCGACCCGCCGGAGGAGCCGCCCGCGTTCAGGTCGGTGTCGATCGGCGACGCCGTCGCGCCGACGAGTTCGTTGTCGGTCGTCCCCTTGTGACCCAGTTCCGGCGTGTTCGTCTTCCCGATCACGATCGCGCCGGCCGCCTCGAGGCGCTCGACGATCGCCGAGGTCCGCTCCGAGACGTGGTCCGCGAAGAGCGCCGACCCGTAGGTGTGTCGAACCCCCGCCTTCTCCGACCCGAGATCCTTCAGCGCGAGCGGGACGCCGTGGAGCGGACCCACGGACTCGCCCGTCTCGCGGGTCGCTTCGCTCCCCGCGCGACTATCCGTGGCGCGTTGCACCTCGCTCCCCTCGAGCACGCGGTCGGCTTCGGCGGCGGCCGCGAGCGCCTCGTCGTCGCAGACCGTGACGAAGGCGTTGATCTCGTCGTCGCGGTCGTCGATTCGCTCGAGGTGGGCCTCGACGGCCTCGGTCGCCGTGACGTCGCCGTCCCGGATTCGGGACGCGAGAGTCGTCGCGGAGAGGCGAGTGAGGTCGTGTTCGCGTGACATACCACAACACCCACACGAGCCGTGATATATGTTACCTCGCGGTTCGACGGGTTCGGGCGTGAATCCGGCCGCCGTCATCGGTCGTGGCGTCCAGAGAGCCGAGAGCCGAGGGCTCGAGGCTCGACGGCTACGGAAGCTCCCGACCGGCCGAACGGGCTACTGGTACATCCGCAGCGGCTGCGCCTGCGAACTCTCGTCCTGGCCGATCGCCTGCATCTGCTGGGCCAGTTGCTCCCGTTTCGCCCGGATCTCCTCGGCGCGGTCGACGAGGTCCTGCACGTCGACCTCGAGGTCGGCGAGCGGGCCGATGCCGTCCTCGAGCAGGACGCTCGCGGCCTCGGGGTCCGGAAACCGCGGGTTGCACTGGACGACGAGGCCGAGGCTCCCGTAGTCCTCCTGTGCAGCCCGGTTGATCAGCGCCCCCGTCGGCCCGGTGATGACGCCGTCCTCCGGCGGGACCGCGATGTCGGTCGCCTCAAGCCGTTCGGCACCGTCGCCGGTGGCGATCCCGTAGATGTCGGGTCGATCCTCGTCGTCGCGCTCGGCGGGGAGGCCGCTGAGGTAGAGTGGCGTGGCACCCCGATCGACGATCCACCCGGTCAGGCAATCGGCGACGTTCGCGACGGCCTGCGAGGAGATCGGTGCGTCGCTCTGGAGGGCGATCAGATCGTGCTCCTCGCTGACGTAGAGCCGCACCGGCGGTTGCGCGGTCCGATCACCGCCCCGGTAGACGCCGATCCGGGGGAGCCCTTCGCAATGAACGCTCGCGTAGTAGCGCATGTCGAGTTGCTCGACGAGGTGGTCGGTCGCGATCTTTCCGACGAGGCCGACGCCCGGAAACCCCTCGACGAGCGTCGGCTCCTCGAGTTCGGCGTCCGAGCCCTGTACACGAATGCCTGCCATAGTTCGACATCGACCGTCGGCGGCATAAAATCGAGGGCGGGTGGTTCCGGGACGGGACCCGAACTCGGGCTGCGCTCGGGTCACGGCGAGAGGACGAGCATCTCCGTCGATCCCGACTGGAACTCGAAGGGAACCCGCTCGAGCCGCGGCTCGTACCCTTCGTCCTCGAGCGTCGAGCGAACGGGCTCGAGGTGTGCGGACGGCTCCGCGTCGAGTCCCTGGAGCGGATAGACCCGCACCTCGTCGGTCGCGACGCGGGCGAGTTCCCGCAGCGACTCGCGGTGGAACTCGGCGTCGAACCGATCCCCGTACAGAAACAGGAAGTGCGACGAGAGGACGAGCGAAAACGAATCGCTGCGAAAGGGCAGGGACGGGAGCGCCGCGGGGACGTACCGATTCCCCGCCCCGCCGGTCGCGTAGTCCGCGAGGAACCGTTCGGACGCGCGCCTGAGATACCGGCGTCGCTCGGCCGGCGAGCCGTAGAACGACCACTCGAACAGCGTCCGCTTCTCGGGAAGCTGTTCGCCGACCGACTCCCGATCGTCGCGACACCGCCGGGCGAGTTCCTCGAGCGGCCGGTCGTAGACGACGTCGGCCCCGACCGCGTCGATACCCCGTTCGGACGCGGTCGCGACGAACGACGCCACGCCGGACGGACAGTCGAGTACCCGACCGGCAGCCAGTTCGGCCGGCTCGAGGTCGAACATGGCCGCGTACTCCTCGAACGTGCGTCCGATAACGGCGCAGTCGGTGACCTCGAACGTCGGCTCATCCATGACCAAGTACACCCATTAGCGAACAATTAGAAACGATATTGTATAGTTCTGTCCACCACCATTGCGATCGGTTCGATTCGATCGCAGCCGCCGGTGCGGCGATTCCGTCCGCTTCGAAACCCACAAGCGACGGGCGCTCGAACCCGCAGCCGATGGAGCCACTCGAGCGGTACCGATCGATTATCGACGATTTCGACGCCTTTCTCGCCGCCTGCGAGCGGCCGCTCGGCAACGCCGTCCGCGTGAACACGATCAAGGCCTCGGTGGCGCGCACGCTCGAGGCCCTAGAGCGGGAGGGTGTCGGCTACGAGCAGGCCGACTGGAACCCACGCGTCCTGGACCTCGAGACCGATTCCCCGGGGTCCACGTGGACGTCGTTTCACGGGTTCACGCACGGCCAGGAGGAGGTGTCGGCGGTGCCGCCGGTCGTCCTCGAGCCCGAGCCCGGCGAGCGGGTCTGGGACTGCTGTGCCGCGCCCGGCGGGAAGGCGACGCAGCTCGCGGCGCTGATGGACGATCGCGGGACGGTCGTCGCGAACGACAACAACCTCGGGCGCATCTCGGCGCTCCGGTTCAACGCCGAGCGACTCGGCGCGACCAGCCTCGCGGTGACGAACGACGACGCGCGGAACTACTCCCTCGAGCGGTTCGACTTCGACGCGTTCGATCGGACTCTCGTCGACGCCCCCTGTTCCTGCGAGGGGACGATCCGGAAGAACCCCGACGCCCTGGACAACTGGTCCGAGGGGCACATCTCCTCCGTCGCGGGCATCCAGAAGGGAATCCTCCGCCGCGCGATCCAGGCCACCCGCGAGGGCGGGACGGTCGTCTACTCGACCTGTACCTTCGCCCCCGAGGAGAACGAGGCCGTCGTACAGCACGCGCTCGAGACCGAATCCTGTCGCGTCGTCGACTTCGATCTCGACCTCGAGCACGCCACGGGTGTGACCGAGTGGGACGGCGCGACCTTCGACTCGAGCCTCGAGAACGCGGCTCGGATCTACCCCCACCAGAACGACACCGGCGGCTTCTTCGTCGCGAAACTGGAGGTGACCGCGTAATGGGCGACGGACGCAACGCCGACGCAGCGCCGACGAACGACGGCCAGCGGTTCGACCGGCTGCCCGCCACCGCGGCGGAGCGCACCGTCGATGGGCGAGCCACGCGCGCGGAAGTCGTCGACTACTTCGCGGACCGGTTCGGCGTCCCGCCGGCGACGTTCGACGGCTACACGTTCTGGGAGAAGGGGGCGGGCAAGATCTGGATCTACGGCGGCGACGCGCCGACGCCGATCGAGATCGAGGCGATCGGCATGACCTGCCTCCGCACCCGCCAGGAACACTGGAAGCCCACGACGGACTTCGTCCAGCGCTTCGGACGGGCGGCGACCGAGTGCGTCATCGAACTCGATCGCGAGGCCGCCCGGCGGTTCGCGGCCGGCGAGGACCAGGAACTCGAGTGGGACGGCGACTGGGGGTATCTCGTCGCCGCCCACGAGATCGCCGGCGAGCGCGAACCCATCGGCGTCGGTCTCTACGTCCACGGCGAACTGCGCTCGATGGTCCCGAAGGGGCGACAGCGGGACCTCGAGGCGTAGCGGGACGGATCCGAACGAAAAGAGCGGGCGTCGGGCGGCCCGCACCACCTTGCGGCGCGTCTCGACGACCTCCTCGCGGACGCCGGCGAACGCGTCACGACGGGACGGACGGGAGCGTCGCCTCGTCGATCCAGAACGCTTCCACCGCGCGGCCGATGTCGGCGAACGCGTCGGGATCGGTCGGCTTGGTGAGATACGCGTTCGCACACAGTTCGTAACTCTTGACGACATCTTCCGTCGCCTCCGAACTCGTCAGGACGAGCACCGGCAGCGACGCCAGTTCCGGATCGTTCTTGATCGTCTCGAGAACTTCGAAGCCGCCCGTTCTGGGCAGGTTCAGGTCGAGCAGCATGAGGTCCAGATCGGGGCCGGAGTCGGCCGTCGCTTCGGTCTGCAGGAACTCGAGCGCGGCATCACCGTCGGCGACCGTGTGAAACGTCGTGGCAAAGCCCGCCGATTTGAAGGCTTCCTCGATGAGCCGAACGTCGCCGGGATTGTCCTCGACGAGCAAGAGAGAGACGGGATCGCTAGATGCTGAAGGGGACACTGTACTGTATCAGGTGCGTCAGACGGTTAAGGCTAGTCACGAAGCACGTTGGATCGGACCCGCCGCCGGACGAATCGCCGACGCTCGGTTCGCCGATCCGATTATCTATCACGTTCGGTCCACGACCGTCCCGCCCGCCAGCCCCTCCCACTCGACGCGATAGCCCAGCCGCGAGAGGATCGCACTCGAGTCGGCGATGCCGTACTCCTCGAACGCCGCTTCGGCGTCCGACAGGGCTATTCCGGCGTCGATCTCCTCGCCGAGTGCGTCGAGGACGGCGGGCCGGATCAGCGTCCGGCCGACCCGTTCGTGCTCGGGGAACGACGCGTCGTCGAGCGCGTCGGCACTGACGCCGTGGCGCTCGGCCACTGCCGCCAGTTCGATCGCGTCCTCGTCCGGCCGGAGCTCGTCGGGCAGCCGGGCCGCGCTCTCGGCCACCAGTTGCCGTTCGTACTCCCTGAGGACGTCGGCGACGTCTTTCACCCGGACCGTGCCCGAGTAGGGTATCGCCCGGTGGTCGCGGGTCGCGATCTCCTCGCCGACGCCCAGCGATTCGTCGACCGCGACCAGCATGTCCACGTCCTCGAGCGCCGCGAGCTGGGAGAGCTTCTTGTCGACGTACTCCGGCGTCCAGAACCCCATGATCTCGAAGAAGACGCGGAAGTCGCCGTGCTCGTACTCGAAGGCGAAATCGGGAATCATCACGCGCGTCCCCGTCGCGAGCGGTTCGGGTTCGCGGACGAGCTCCCACTCGAGGCCGAGAGCCGAGAACCGCCCGGCGAAGTCGGCCTCGACGCCGCTGTCGAACGAGACCGTCGCGACCGGCTCGGCGTCCGGCACCCGAACCGGATCGTCGTGGGAGAGTTCGAGCGTACGCTCGGTGCCGCGGTCGTCGATCGTCGCCTCGAGGTGCCACCGGTCGGCCGCCGCCACCGTCCGCAGGAGCCGCGCGAAGCGCGTGCCGTACCGTCGAGTCGCACGAAAGAGATGCGTCGGCCCCGTCACGACGACCTCGCGCTCCGAGACGCCCGCCACACCGTCCGCCGAATCGTCCTCGAGCCGCCTGATCTCGTACATCAGCCGCAGTCGCTTGATCGCCGAGATCAGCGCTTTCGGGTCGCTCGAACGAACGCGTACCTCGATCGCGTCGAACAGCGCCGTCTGCGCCAGCGACAGGTTGTACTGGGCGACCAGCCCGTCCGGATCCCACCGCGGCTCGACCGCGGTCAGGACCTGCCGCTCCTCGAGATCGGCATAGAGCGCGGTCTCGAGGTCGTCCGCCGACAGCCCGAGCGAGTCGCCCGCGCGGACGAGTGCCGTGACGCGCTCGTCGTCGGTGACGACGCCGACCGCTTCGGCGGCCTCGAACGCGGCTCGGCGGGCCCGCTCGGGGTCGATCGCCGCGTCCGTCTCCATGGTCGCCTCGCGCTCGAGCAGCGCCGAGAGCCCGCGGACGAGTTTGAAATCGTCCGCGTCGCGCTCGAGGTCCGTGAGCGCCGTCTCGAGCGCGCTCTGCGGTTCGCCGACGTGGCCCTGATACGTCCCGATGACGCGGGCCGCGAGCGGGCGGTGTTCGCGGCCGGCGAACCGGGGGCGGTAGCCGCCCCCGGCGCGCGACACGCGAAGCAGGTCCTTCGTCAGCATCTACGTCGTGTCGGTGTGGAATCGCCAAAAGTCGCTCGGACGGCGGCTCGAAGCGAGCGTCACTCGCGACGGCGGTTCGCGATGCGTCGCTCGCCGGTATCTCCGGCGACGACCTCGTAGAGAACCGCTCGAGTGCCGTCCGCTTTCGGGCGGAGAATCCGCCCGAGGCGCTGCGTGAACTCCCGTTCGCTGCCGCTGCCGGAGAGCACGACCGCGACGTTCGCATCGGGAACGTCGACCCCCTCGTCGAGCACGTTGGAGGTCGCGATCCGGGTGTAGGTCCCCTCACGGAACCGCTCCAGGATCTCCCGTCGCTCTGGGGTTCCGGTCTGGTGCGTGATCGTCGGGATCAGAAACCGTTCGCTGACGTCGTACGCGAGGTCGTTGTGGGCCGTGAAGACGATGATCCGATCGCCGCGGTGATCGTCGAGAACGTCCGCCAGCGCTTCGATCTTGTTCTCGCTGCCGAGCATGAGTTCCCGTGCGCGCTGGCGTGCGAGCAGCGCTTCGCGGGCCTCGGGGTCGTTGCCGGATCGCTTGACGAGTTGCTGATAGTCCGAACCGCTGCGCATGTCGATGTTCGATGTCGCGAGGTAGTCCGTGAAGATCCCCTGTACCCGCTCGTACTCCTCGCGTTCCGCGGGGGTGAGCGAGACCTCGAGTCGCTTGAGATCGTAGTCGGCGAGGTGGTCGCCGGCGAGGTCGTCCACGTCGAGCCGGTGGACCAGCGGCCCGACGACGTCCGCGATGACCTCGTGTGCGCCGTCGGGTCGCTCGAAGGTGGCGGTCAGTCCCAGTCGCGCGGGAGCGGCGAGCAACCGTGCGATCTCGCGATACCCCTCGCCGCCGAGGTGGTGGGCCTCGTCGAAGACGACGAGACCGAACCGGTCACCCACCGAGTCGGCCTTCAGGTACGCCGAGTCGTACGTCGAGACCGTGATCGGCTCGAGTCGCTGCTCGCCGCCGCCGAAGCGGCCGATCGGCGCGTCGAACTCGCGCTCGAGTTCCCGCTCCCACTGCTCGAGCAGGTCGATGGTCGGGACGACGACGAGCGTCGGGACGGCGAGGCGTTCGATCGCTTTCAGCGCGATGACGGTCTTGCCGCTGCCGGTCGGGAGTTCGAGGACCCCCGCCGGCGCTCGCGGGACCGTCTCGAGGGGCGCGTCGGCCCAGCGGTCGGTCGCGAGCCAGGCCTCGAGCGCCGTGTCCTGATACTCGCGGAGTTCGTACGCCGAACGGAGATCCGGGAGGGGGGCGAGATGGAGAACCCGGTCGTCGACCGCGGCGGTCGTCTCCGCCAGAGCCGCCCGAAGCTCCGCGTATCTACCGGCGGGAATCCGCCACCCGTCCGTTCTCGAATCGGCCGCCAGATCGGGTACCGCCGTTCGAATCGACGACGGCGAGATCGACGCCTCCTCGAGCCCGTCGATCCGGATCGTTCCGTCCTCGTACCGGAGTTCGACCGCGTCCGGCTCGTCGGCTGGGGACCGCGTCACGGGACACATTCAGGGGAGGACGCACATATACGGTCGGGTCCGATTCGCGTGCCGCCGTCCGGCGGGTCCTCTCGTCGAAACGAAGGGCACGCCCACCGCGGGCCCGACACTCTTTCACAAACCGGGGGCAACTATATGCGAACCGTCCAACAACTCCGGGGCATGTTCCCGGACGAACTCGAAACGGACCGATTGCGGCTCGAGCGGCTCTGTCACGAGACCGTCGACGCTCGAGAGCTGTACGAGTGCTTTGCTCGGGGGTACGGTGAGGACCTCGACGAGGTCTTCGAACACGTCCCGCAGACGCCGTACCGGACGGTGATGGACGCACACGAGCAGATCGAGGACGCGGAAACGCGCTGGGCCGACCGCGACGGTGCCGAGTACGTGATCCGTCCCAGGGACGGCGAGGACCGAGCGGGAGAACTGGCCGGATTCACGGGGCTCACCTGTCAGTGGGAGCGTCGAACCGGGCAGCTCGGACTCATCCTGCGGAAACCGTTCTGGGGCCGCGAGTACTCGGGCGAACGGGCGGCGGCGCTGCTGGAACTCGCCTTCGATCGCCTCGACCTCGAACTCGTCACCGCCGGCCACAACGAGGGCAACGAGAAGTCGAAGCGAGCGATCGAGACGTACATCGAGGCCAACGGCGGGCAGTACGACGGGGTCCTGCGAAACTGGGTGCCGATGGATGACGCGGTCGCCGACCTCCATCGCTACACCGTGACGAAAGCGCAGTACGACGCCGCCGATCGAGAGTGAGAACGGTCCAAGTGGCCCACGAGGGCACCCCCAGCCGAGCAGTCACCCCGCGGACAGCGCCTCCTCGAGTCGGTCCTCGATAGCGTCCAGTTCGTCCCGGAGCTCCTCGCCCTCCGCGCCCTCGAGCTCCTCGATCCGGTCGGCGATCCCCTGTAGCCGCGAGTACTTCTCGTCCTCGTCGACGCCGGTCTTCTGGACGTAGACGTCTTCGTCGACGTCGTAGACCTCGTCTTCCTCGAGGTCGGTGACGGCGAGCACGACGTCCAGTTTGTCCCGGTCGACGCCGGTGACCCACTCGCGGGGAATGCCGCGGTCGTCGAGGGCGGTGAAGATCGTTTCGACGTCCTTCGGCTGTCGCCGTTCCCGGGTCGTCCGCCGGACGGTCCCGTATCGGCCGTGGAGCTGTTGCTCCGGCCCGAGTCGCTCGAGGAGCGGCTCCCTCGCCGAGCGACGCACTCGATCGGCACCGTGTTGCACGTCCGACGCGAGCACGTAGAGATCGGTCAGCGCGTCGGTATCGAGCGCCGCGGGATCGTCGGCGTCGAGTCCCTCGAGCAGTGCTGCGAGCAGGAGAGCATCGTCGTGAACGCGTTCGGGCGGGTTCCGCGCGTCCGCCGCCGGAACGAGAAACGGACTCTCCCCGCCGGCGGCACCGGTATCGTACGTGACCGTCCGCTCGTCCGCGGTGTACTCGTCGGCCAGGGTCACGACGCTGGCGTACGGCTCGACGCCCGGCTGAAGTTGCTCGATGGAAACCGCCCCGTCGTCGAGTTCCTCGAGGAAGACGACGAACTGCTCGCGCCAGAGCGGCCGCGTCTCGCCGCTGTCGCCGAACCGAACGACGATCCGGTCGTCGTCGGTCCGCACGACCTCGAACGGCCGCTCGGAGACCGGTGTCGTCAGCTCCGCACCCGGCTCGAGATCCTCGCACTGCGTCCGGAGACTCGCCCAGGTGTCGTCGGGTTCCATACTGAACCGACGACGAGCGCGCGGAAAAAGCGCGGCCACGAATCTGCCACCGGCCTCCCGCACACCCCGCCGGACCGTCCGCGACGACTACGCGAGAACCGACGGCAGCCGCGAGAGCGACGGGAGGTGATAGGTCGCCTCCACGGCCGTCTCGGACCGGTCGCGGTCGCCGTCCCGCGAGAGCAACACCGAGTCGATGCCCGCGTTGTCGGCCGCACGCACGTCGACGGCGCGGTCGCCGACGTACAGCGCGGCGTCGGCCCCGAGGGCGTCCATGGCGGCCTCGATGTTCGTCGGATCGGGTTTGCGGCGGGCCAGTCCGCCGGGCGTCAGCGGGCAGCCGTAGACCGTCTCGAACAGCGGCCGGAGGCCGAACCGGTCGAGCAGCGTCGAGACGACGGTCGGGTGGTTGTCGCTGACGATCCCGAGCGGTGCCTCGAGCGACCGGACGACGGCGACGTCGTCGTAGATCGAGCGCAGTCCACGTTCGACCTCCTCGCACTGGGTGCGGACCATCTCGCGGGCGGCCTGGGCACAGAACGCGTCCGCGTCGATGCCGAGGCTGTGACAGCGGTCGGCGATCGATTCGAAATCGCCGCGCATGAGTTCCTGAAACGTCTCGGCGGCCGGTCCCGATCGGCCGAGCTTCTCGTAGGTCCGGCCGAGAGCGTCGTACAACCGCTGGGACGAGGGGGTCTCGACCACGACCCCGTCGAAGTCGAACAGGACCGCGTCGTAATACATCGTTGGGGAGGCGTATTTCCCCCGGAATTATAGTCTTATCTGATATGTATGAGTCGAGTTGACACAGTACATCCGCGAGTACCCACTCGTGCGGGCGCTCTATCCCCGCCCACTCACTTGCGCTCGTTCCTCGAAGACGGTGGCGTAGCGCCCTCGAATCAGCTAAGGGTCTCCGCCTGGTATCGCGTCCCATGCTCCACGCGGAAGGCCCACTGCTCACCGTCGACGTCGGTGAGCGGACTGCGACCGAGACGACCATCGACGAAACGCTCGAGACGGCCGTCGGGGGGCGGGCCGTCGCGACGGCGCTCGCTCACGAGCGGATCCCGTTCGACGCGGATCCGTTCGGCCCCGAGAACCGCGCGTATCTCGCCACGGGACCGCTCCAGCAGTCCCGCATGTCCTTTACGGGCCGAATGAACATGACAGGCCTCTCGCCGCTGACCGACGGGCTGGTCTCGACCAACGCGGGCGGCTACCTCTCGCGTCACTTCGTCGGGACGGGAATCAGCGTCCTCGAGCTCGCCGGCCGGAGCGACGAGCTCCTGGCCGTCCACGTCACGGATCGGGGCGTCGAGTTCGAGGACGTCCCGGAACTCGAGGGCGCGACGGTTCCGGAGACGTCCGAGTACGTGGCTGCCCGTCACGATCTCGGCGCGGACAACTGCATCGCGATCGGCCCGGCCGGCGAGAACCGCGTCCGGTTCGCCTCGGTGATGACCTTCGACTCGCGGGCGTTCGGTCGCGGCGGACTGGGTGCCGTCCTGGGATCGAAGAACGTCAAGTGCGTCACGTTCGACGGGGACAGCGCACCGGCCGTCGAGATCCCCAACCCGCCGGAAGCGGACGTCCACCGGGAAGCGGCGCAGTCCGACGACCGGATGCGACGGCAGGGGACGACGGGCGGCACCGAGTTCATCAACGACAACTTCGCGCTTCCGACCCGGTACTTCAGCGAGTACGAGTTCGAGCACGCCGATCGCATCGGCGGCAACGCCGTCGAGGAGAAGAAGTACAAGAAAGGCGCCTGTTCGGCCTGCGCCTACGCGTGCAAACTCCCGACCCGGGACGAGGACGCGGGCGTCGAAACCGAAGGACCGGAGTTCGAGACCGTCTACGCGTTCGGCTCGAGCCAGGGCGTGAGCGACATCGTCGACGTGATGCGAGCGAACGAGCTGTGTGACTCCCTCGGGATGGACACGATCTCGGCCGGCGTCACCGTCGCGGCCTACCTTGCGAGCGAGGGCGAGTTCGGGAACGCGGCGCTCGCACGGGAAGTCACCGAGAAGATCGCCACCCGCGAAGGAATCGGCGACCTGCTGGCCGAAGGCGTCCACCGCTGTCACGACGAGCTCGGCGTCGACGACTACACCGTCAAGGGAATGGAGTTCGCCGCCCACGACGGACGCGTTCTCCACGGGCAGGGGCTCTCCTACGCTCTCGCGAATCGGGGCGCGGACCACATGTACGCCGGAATGTTGACCCTCGAGTACAGCGGCGAACTCGATCCGGAGGGTACGCTCGGCAAGGCCGAACGGCTGGTCCACGAGGAGAACGCGGCGGCGTTTCGCGACACGGGAATCGTCTGTGCGTTCGGTAGCGATTACGTCACCCCGGACAGGCTGGAGACCCTGTTCGACGCCGACCACGACGAACTCATGGAAATCGGGGCCCGAACCGTCCGCCGCGAGCGCCACTTCAACAACCAGCGCGGGTTCGACCGGGGCGACGACGGACTCCCGTACGAGATCCCCGACCTCGAGGCCGCGATCGCGGAGTACTACGCGGCACGCGGCCTGACGGACGACGGGATCGTTCCGGACGCGGCGCTCGAGTCGATCGCCCCGTCGGCGGACTGAGCGAACGCACTCTCTGCTCGGCGCTCCCGTTTATCCGCCGTATACGGACGGAACCAGCCGAATTACTGCCTCCTCGTCCAGCGACGTTTCGAGCCCGTCGATGTGGACGACGTTCTTCTTGTCTCTGGTAACGACCGTCTCCCCCGCCAGCCCGTCCCCATCGTCGGCCACGAGTTCACCCTCGAGATCCGGGTACGCCGCCTCGAGTTCGACCAGCAGTTCGCCGACGGTTCCGGCGTCCGTGTCGTAGAACACGGTCGTCTCGCCGACGGCGTCGCGGAAGGGACCGAAGAAGACGCACTCGAGTTGCATGCCGAGGCGTTCGATGCGATCACCCTTGTAGCCGAGGGCCGACCGGGATTCGCGGGCGGGACGCCCGGCGACCGCTGATCGGCTCGTCGAGAGGGCGCGAAACGGACGCGATCACGACGGCGTCAAGCGGTCCCACAGCGACTTCATGTCCTTCGCCGTCGCCAGCGTCTCGAGTTCGCGGAAGGCGGATTTCTCCTCGTCGTAGTTCGACTCGAGCGGTCGCTGCACGTCGTTTCCGAGCTCGAGCGTTTCGGCGATCGTCGTCAGCCCCTCGTAGGCCGTCATCTCGACGCGCTCGGTCATCATCCCTGCGTTCAGGTAGACCATGTTCAACATCTCGTCGTCCTCGATCTCGGCCTCGAGTTCGCGCCGATCCTCCTCGAGGCCGTCGAGGATGGCGCAGTCTCGCGCTTCCGCGGGTCGGTCGAGCGCGGCGAAGACGTCCTCGAGTCGCTGTACCTGCGTCCGAGTTTCGTCGCGGTGGTCCGCGAACCCCTGGCTCATTCGGTCGTTGGTGGTGTTGCGCGCCATCTCGTCGAGCGTCTCGACGAGCTCCTGTTCGACGTAGTACTGTTGGGCGAGCTTGTGGACGAACAGCTCGTGGAGATCGGTCAGTGCCATACGGATACACGTCCACTGACCAGTCGCTTAGTCGTAAACCACGAACACGCAGGCGCAGCGCCGTCAGGCGGTTTTACGCCGATCGTCGTCAACTCCGGATCGATTCTGTGCCCGCGTCGGACGACTACGGCACGTCGTCCGGGACGTCGAAATCGTGGAAGTGCTCGCCCTTCTCTTTGCTGAGGATGTCCAGCGCCGCCGACGCACCGTCACCCGCGGCGATGACGGCCTGCCACTCCTCGTCCCGGACCATCGCGCCCGTCGCGTACAGATCGTCGATGCTCGTCTCCGTATCGAGGTCGACGTCGACGGTGCCGTCGTCGGCGAACTCGACCGCGAGATCCTCGGCCATCGAGCGATCCGCCCCGGTCGCGAGCACGACGTAGTCCGCGTCGTACTCGCCGTCTTCGGTTTCGACCCGGAAGCCGTCGTCGCCGGGCTCGACGTCGGTGACTTCCTCGCCGACGCGCACGTCCGCCCCGCGGTCGCGGACCTGGCCGCGCGTGAGCGCCACGAACTCGCTGCCGCTGATGCTCCGAATGCCGGGGTAGTTGAACAGGTGGGCCCTGTGCATCCACGTCTCGTCGGTGTCGAAGACGACGGTCTCGAGGCCGTTCTTCGCGGTGAAGAGCGCTGCGCTCAGACCGGCGGCACCGCCGCCGACGATTGCGACGTCTGGCATGGCCGAACCGACGATGGACGCCCGAATAAAGCATTTTTCCAGTTCACGTGACCGTCACGGACTCCTGCCGGCTACACCGGCCCCTCACAGACTCGAGGGATCTCGTTCGGCGGGCAGCCGGACTCGCAGCCCCGTCTCGAAGCTGACTGTGAATCGGCGACGGACGGACAACAGGTGCCGACAGCGGAGCCACTCGAGCCATATGCCGGGCCGTGTGCTAACTGCCTCGAGCGACTAGTACGGTACCATGCCCCGAGAGGACACCGCCGAGTTCACCATCGAGACCGTTCAGGTGCTCTCCGAGGAGGAGACCGTCGACGAGGGGTTGCTCCCCGAACTGAGCGACGAGGAGTTGCTCGAGTTGTACGAGGCGATGAAGCGATCGCGGCGGCTCGACGAACGCGCCATCGCGCTGCAGCGCCGCGGCGAACTCGGGACGTACGCGCCCGCGATCGGCCAGGAGGCGGCACAGGTCGGGAGCGCGTTCGCCATGGCCGAGGACGACTGGATCGTCCCGTCGTTCCGCGAGCAGGCCGCGCTCCTGGCTCGCGACGTCGAACCCGACAGGATTCTCCAGTACGCGCTGGGGATGGAGGAAGGGGCCGAGATTCCGGGCGGCGAGGGCGCGCTCCCGCCGGCCATCCCCGTCGGCACCCAGCCGCTGCACGCCGTCGGCGTCGGGTGGGGTGAGGCGCTGCAGGACCGGGACACCGTCGCGGTCACCTACTTCGGCGACGGCGCGACCAGCGAGGGGGACGTCTACGAGGCGTTCAACCTCGCCGGCGTCTACGACGCCCAGACCGTCTTCGTCTGTCAGAACAATCGGTACGCCATCTCGACGGGGATAGAAAACCAGACTCGAGCCGAGACCCTCGCCCAGAAAGCCATCGCGGCGGGTATCGAGGGGATCCGGGTCGACGGCAACGACGTTCTGGGCGTCTACCGCGTCGCGACGGATGCCATCGAGAAGGCCCGGAACGGGACCCCGGTCCTCGTCGAGGCGCTCACCTATCGGCGGTCGATGCACACGACCTCCGACGATCCCACCGTCTACCGCGAGACCGAGGAGGAAACGGAGTGGCAGGCCCGCGACCCCATCCTTCGGGTTCAGGTGTACCTCGAGAAGCGGGGGATTCTCGACGCGGAAACGGAGGCGGAGATCGACGATCGGATCGAGTCCGAACTCGCCGAGGCGATCGACCGGGCGAGAGCGGCGCGCGAGGCACTCGATCCGGCGGACATGTTTCGGCACGTGTACGCCGACGCGCCGCCCGAAATCGAACGACAGCTCGCGGAGTTCGGGGGTGGTGTGGATGGCTGAACGGCTTCGGATGATCGAGGCCGTCCGCGAGACGCTGCGCGCGGAGCTGGAACGCGACGACAGCGTCGTGGTCTACGGCGAAGACGTCGGGCGGGCCGGCGGGGTGTTCCGGGCGACCGAAGGGCTGATGGACGACTACCCGGACCGGGTGTTCGATTCGCCGGTCGCGGAAGCGGGCATCGTCGGCACGGGCGTCGGGCTCGCGGCCACCGGGATGACTCCCGTCCCGGAAATCCAGTTCCAGAGCTTTCTCTACCAGGGGTTCCATCAGCTGGCCCAACACGCCGCCCGCATCCGGAGCCGGACCCGGGGGACGATCACCTGTCCCATGACGGTCCGGACGCCGTACGGCGGCGGCATCCACGCCCTGGAGCTCCACTCGGAGAGCTTCGAGGCCGGGTTCGCCCACGTCCCCGGGCTCCAGGTCGTCTTTCCCGCCTCGCCGGCGGAGACGAAGGGGCTGCTCACGGCCGCCATCCGCGACCCCGATCCGGTCGTCTTCATGGAACCGACGCGGCTCTACCGCTCGTTCCGCGAGGAGGTCCCCGACGAGCACGAGATCCCGCTCGGCGAGGCACGCGTGGTCCGGCCCGGCGACGACGTCACGGTCGTCGCGTGGGGGTCGATGCTCCGCGAGACGCTCGACGCCGTCGAGGCGGTGGACGCGAGCGTCGAGGTGATCGACCCCCGAACGCTCTACCCGCTGGACACGGCGACGATCGCCGATTCCGTGAAGGGGACGGGCCGCTGCGTCGTCGTCCACGAAGCGCCACGGACCGCCGGAATGGCCGGCGAGATCACCGCCCGCATCAACGAGGAGGCGTTCCTCTACCTCGAGGCCCCGGTCGAGCGAGTGACCGGCTACGACGTGCCCGTTCCGATGTTCGCCCGCGAGGACGACTACCTGCCCGACGCGGACCGGATCGCGGACGGCATTCGGCGCGCGCTCGAGTTCGGGTGAGGGTCGTCTCCCGAACGGAGACGGAGCCCTGCGCAAGCCAGCCCCCGGTACCTTTTGTCCGGGGGTGGTCAGCCAACCCCACTGATTCCGATGTCGGACGCAACCCCACCGGAGTCCCCGCGCGAGGACTCGCTCTGGCTGGCCACGACGCCGACGACCGATTACGAGCCCGTCGAGGACGGACTCGGCGTCGACGTCGCAGTCGTCGGCGGCGGTATCACCGGGCTCACCGCCGCGATCAACCTGAAGGAGGCCGGTCGGACCGTCGCGGTCCTCGAGTCGGGCCGGATCGTCGAGAGCACCACCGGTCACACGACGGCCAAACTCACCTCGCAGCACGGGCTGCGCTACGACACGCTCGTCTCCCAGTTCGGCGAGAAGAAGGCGAGACAGTACGCGAACGCCAACGAGGCGGCGATCGAGGCGGTCGAACGCCGAGTCGCGGACGAGGGTATCGACTGCGATTTCCGCCGCACGGACGCCTACACCTACGCCGCCTCGCCCGAGGACGTCGAGCAGGTTCGCGACGAGGTCGACGCGGCCCGGCGGCTGGGGCTCCCCGCGTCGTACGTCGAGGAGACGCCGCTTCCGTTCGACGTCGACGGAGCGGTCCGCTTCGACGAGCAGGCGGCGTTTCACCCGCGGGAGTACCTGCTCGCCATCGCGGAACGGGTTCACGGCGACGGGAGTCGGGTCTTCGAGGAGACGAAAGCGCTCGACGTCGATCCCGGATCGCCCTGCCGGGTCGAAACGGAGCGCGGTGGCGTCGTCGCCGACGACGTGGTCGTCGCGACGCAGTTCCCGTTCTTCGACCGCGCCGGCTACTTCGCGCGGATGCACCCCCACCGCGCCTACCTGCTCGCCGTCCGCATCGACGGGACGTCGCCCGAGGGAATGTACTACAACACGGCCTCGCCGTCGGCGACGATGCGGCGGTATCCGGTAACCGACGGGGAACACGCGGACGGCGGGGACGGCGAGCTACTGATCGTCGGCGGCCAGAGCCACAAGCCGAGCGTCGACGGGGTGCCGACCTCCGAACGGTACCGGCGCTGCGAGGCGTTCGCCCGCGAACACTTCGACGTTCGATCGATCGAGTACCGCTGGTCGACGATGGACTACTCGCCGGTCGACGGGGTTCCCTTCGTTGGCCCGATCGATCCGCTAACGGACCACGTCTACGTCGGCACCGGGTTCGAAGGGTGGGGAATGACGAACGGCACCGCCGCGGGGATGATCCTCGCCGATCTGATCACCGAGGGATCGAACCCCTGGGCCGACGTCTTCGATCCCCAGCGGTTCACGCCCGGCGCGTCCGCAAAGCGGTTTCTCGAGGAGAACGCCACAGTCGGCGGCAGCTTCGTCGGCGACCGGATCAAGTCGCTGCTGGCATCGATCGGAGCCGATGGCGCGGACGGGCTGCCGCCCGGCGACGCCCGGGTCGTTCGGCGCGCGAGCCAGCCGGTTGGACTCTACCGCGACGACTCCGGGACGACCCACGCCGTGTCCGCGACCTGTCCGCACATGGGCTGTCTCGTCCGGTGGAACGACGCCGAGCGGACCTGGGACTGTCCCTGCCACGGCTCGCGGTTCACCTACGACGGCGACGTGCTCTCGGGGCCCGCCGTCGAGGGGCTGCTGTATCGGGAACTGTGACCGACCGCGAGGGAATCGGACGGCGTCACGAGAGCGCCACCGCGTCGAGATCAATGCGGTTCGGCTCGGGAACCGAGTCGGCGGCCCCGCTCGAGACGGCGTACGACCCTCGCTCGACCGATGCCTCGTCGTCTCCGGGAAGGACGATCGTCCCCCTGGACAGCAGCGGTGCGATCACACCCGCCGCTGTCGTCCGAGGGTCCGACAGCGGAGCGCGAACGACCACTCGATCGTCCGCCTCGAGACCGGTGTCCTCGAGAACCCCGCGTGCAGCCTCGAGCACCTGTGCGTGCGTGACGGTCCGCTCGCCGTCGGTCAGGATCGCGGTCTCCGGATCGATCGAGAGCGGCGGGAACGACGGGTTCTCGCTCCAGAGCCCCGCGTCGAAGTGGTGCACGTCCGGCGCGTCCGGCGCGCCGCCGTAGCCGACTCGCTGCGCGCCGCGCGGGACGTCGTACTCCGCGAGGGCCGCGACGGGTGCGACGAGCGCCCGGAAGTCCTCCTCGTTCGCGAGGTCGGTCGGCGGCTCGAAGCGGGTGGTCCCCTCGAGCAGCGCCGTGCCGAACCAGGCGAGCAGGGCGAGGGGACCGTCGCCGACGACGCCGACGGTGACGCCCTCGCGAACGCCCGCGTGACGCAGGAAGTTCCCTGCCTTCCACGAGGTCGTACAGAGCCAGTGGTAGTCGTACTCCCGCCCCGTCGCGTCGACGAGACCGATCCGATC
Source organism: Natrinema salaciae (assembly GCF_900110865.1). Lineage (NCBI taxonomy): Archaea > Methanobacteriati > Methanobacteriota > Halobacteria > Halobacteriales > Natrialbaceae > Natrinema > Natrinema salaciae. Next base: position 732,846 of record NZ_FOFD01000001.1, on the reverse strand, counting down.
GTCGCGAAGCTCTCGGGTGAGCAGGTCGTCGACCGTGGCAGCGTTCATACGTGAGTGTGGGCGGCGAGGCGGAAAAAGCGCGCCGACTCCCGTCGACGGCGTCGCTTTCGTAAGCCGCCATACGACGGGAATCGTTGCTCGACGGAACGTTTTCGAAGGGGCCAGTCGAGTCGGTTAGTATGGAACACGTCGCGATCGACGACGTCGAACCGACGCCGGTCGACGACTATCACGCAGATGTGCGCGCGCTCACGGATCCGCTGGCCACCGACGACGTGGCGGTCACACGCTACGTTCTGGAACCCGGGGAACGATTCAGCGGTTCCGTCCACACCCACATGGATCAAGAGGCGGTGTTCGTCGTCCTCGCGGGCGAAGCGACCTTCGAGCGACCGGAGGATCGGATAACCGTCCAGGAGAACGAAGCGGTCCGGTTCGGACCCGGGGAGTTCCAATCAGGGAAAAACGACGGCGAAGAACCGGTCGTCGCCCTCGCGATCGGTGCGCCTCGAGAGAGCGACGACGTTCGTATTTCGCGGATCGAGACGCTGGACAGGGACATCTCCTGTCCAGAGTGCGATACCGATCACATGCGCATCGCTCAGGCCGCCGACGCCGACTTCGTCTGTCCCGCGTGCGAAGCGACGACATCTCTCGAGTGAGCCGAGCGCACCGCAGCTTCCGGCGGCTCGAGGCCCGCCGTCAATCGTCCGCGGCGGCCGGTTCGGCGTGGTCGACGTCGGTCCCCAGACACTCGAGGAACTCGGCGAGCCACTCGGGGTGGTCCGGCCACGCCTGTCCCGTCACGAGGTTGCCGTCGCGGGTCACGCCGTCTTCCCACTCGCCGCCGGAGATGCGAACGTCCGCCTCGAGCGCCGGATAGCCGGTACAGGTGCGACCCTCGAGCACGTCCGCGGCCGCGAGGATCTGGACGCCGTGACACAGCGCGGCGACCGGCTTGTCCGCCTCGAAGAAGTGTCGCGTTATCTCGAGAACCTCGTCGTACGTCCGGAGGTACTCGGGCGCGCGACCGCCCGGGACGACCAGCGCGTCGTAGTCGGCGGGATCGACCGCGTCGAAGTCGTGATTCAGTTCGAACCGGTGTCCCGGCTTTTCGGTGTAAGTCTGGTCGCCCTCGAAGTCGTGAACGGCCGTCGGACAGGTGTCGCCGCTCTCCTTCTCCGGACAGACGGCGTGGACCTCGTGGCCGACCATCTGGAGCGCCTGAAACGGGACCATTACCTCGTAGTCCTCGACGAAATCTCCGGCGAGGAGCAGGATCTTGTGTGCTGACATGGGTATTCCCACGTGACTGTACGGTCCCGCCGAGCATAATCTATGTTGTACGATACCGTGACACTCGTGGTCGGGGACGAGTTCGGTCCTCGCCGTCCGCTCACACGACGCCGTGATCCCGGTAGAATCGCCGCGTCCGGGCGTCGGTCAGGAGCGGTCGGTGGACCTGTAGCGAGGCGACGTCCGGGTAGCTGTTGGCCCCGATGATCCGAAACTCGCCCTCGCCGGTGACTACCAGGTCCCAACCGATGTACGGGGCAAACGAGAACGTCTCCGCGATCTCGAGCAGTCGATCGCGAATCTCCTCCCAGCCCGGTATCGACGTCCCCTCGATGCGAGCGCCGGTTTCGGGATGGGTTTCGTGCCAGCCGACGGTACCGTGGCGAGGGTACTCGGCGGCCGTCCCGAGACGGCCCGTTTCGCGGTCGATCGGGGCGCTCAACCCGCCGCTCGAGAAATTGTCCACGGGCGCGGAGTCCCGCGTCCCGATCCGGTGGATCGCCATGGGAATGAACGCCTCGCCCGCCAGGTGGTCGTACATCGTCAGCACCCGAATCGTGTTCGCCGTGTCGGCTAACAGCTCGTCCGCGTAGTCGGCCTGTTCGACGAACTTACAGACGAGGTAGTCCTCGAGGTCCGCGAGCATCTCGCCGAGAACCGACTCGACCGTCGGCACGCCGTCGAACAGGTACTCGCCGTCGGCCCGCTCGAGGAAGTGAACGGTGTTGCCGCCGCCGCCCCTGAACCACTTCAACACGAGCCGGTCACCCTCCGAGAGGGTGTCGTCGACCCAGTCGATCGGTCGCTCGGTCGGCTTCCCGGTCGCCGCCTCGGAGGGTCGCTCGAGTCCGAGACCGCCGTCAGTCAGCGCCGCCCGCCCAGCGGCCGGATCGAACGCGTGAAACCGGCCGTTCGTGAGCAGCCCGTACACGACCGGCCGGTGTGCGGGAAACTCCCCGAGCATCCAGTGGAAGGCGAGTTTATTATCGATCGACGCGTTCCAGTGGCCGTTGATCCGCTTGGTCGCGACGAACCGCTGGTAGTCGGTGAGATAGTCGGCGGGATCGTTCGACTCGAAATCGTAGAGCACGCCGGACGCGCTCAAGAATCCGCGCCGATAGAGTTCGAGTCGGCGACGGGGCGGAATGTCGAACGCGAATCCGCTCTGCCGTTCGGCCCGGAGTAACTTGCGCACCTGGTTCACAGACTGGGAGGCTCGAGCGAGGTCCATCGCCGACAACGAGGGCGAGGGCCGCTATATTTATCGGCGAGGTAACGGTCGTGCCCGGTGTGTCAAACCCTCCCGCCCGCTAAAATGCACGTTTGATCTTCTCGAAAAAGCCTTCCTTCACGTCGATTTCGTCGCCGCCGGCCTCCGCGAAGGCCTCGAGCGCCTCGCGCTGGTCCTCGTTCAGACTCTCGGGGGTGACGACCTGCACCTGCACGTAGAGGTCGCCCTGTCCGCGACCGCGCAGCCGCGGCATCCCCTTCCCCTCCAGACGGAAGGTCTCGCCGCTTTGCGTTCCGTCCGGAATCTCGAACTCGACGGCACCCTCGAGCGTGGGGACCTCGACGGTGTCGCCGAAGGTCGCCTGCGGGAACGAGATCGGCAGGCGGTACTGGAGGTCGTCGCCGTCGCGTTCGAACGATTCGTGCTCGCGGATCGAGACGTCGATCAGCAGGTCGCCGTGGGGACCGCCCTCCGGGCTGGGTGCGCCCTCGCCTTCCATGCGGAGGGTCTGTCCCTCCTGAATGCCCGCCGGGACTTCGACCGTCAGCGTCGCCTCGTTGCGGACGTAGCCCTCGCCGCGACACTCGCCGCAGGTTTCGGAGTACAGCGTCCCCTCGCCCTCACAGCGGGGACAGGCCGTCGTCTGCTGGACCCGGCCCAGCGGCGTCTGCTGGACCTGCGTCACCTGTCCGCGACCCTGACACTGCGGACAGGTTTCGGCGTCGGCCTCCGGCGGATGGCCCTCGCCCGCACAGACGTCGCACTCCTCGGGCCGCTCCACCGTGAACTGCTTTTCCGCGCCCTCGTAGGCCTCCGTGAGATCGATCTCGAGTTCGGTCCGCAGATCCCGTCCCTTCCGTGGACGACGGCGGCCGCGACCGCCGCCACCGCCGCCGCCGAAGACCTGCTCGAAGAGGTCGCCGAGACCGCCGCCACCCATGCCACCGCCACCCATGCCGCCGAACGGGCCGCCGCCCATGCCGCCGGCACCGCCCGCGTCGCCGGCGTCGAAGCCGTGTTTTTCGGCCTGCTCGTAGCGGTCGTGGCCCATCCGGTCGTAGGCCTCGCGCTTCTCCTCGTCGGTCAGAACCTGTTTCGCCTTCTGAATTTTCTTGAACTTCTCCTCCGCGTCGGGGTCGTCGCTGACGTCCGGATGGTACTCGGTGGCCTTCTTCCGATACGCCTGTTTGATCTCCTCGGGGGACGCGTCGGGGCTCACGCCGAGAACGTCGTAGAAGTCCTCGCTCATTCGTTGTTCCACCGATACTCGGTTGAGCCACTTGAAACGAACGTTCCGAACTTTTTCCGCCTCGGGTTCGCTCGGCGCAAAAACTTCGATGAAAAAGGTCGCTCGCTCACGTCGTTCGCTCGCGGGTGCTGTGCTTCCACTCCACCCGCAGCCGCACCGTCTCCGTCGTCACTGTTTCCGCAACGTCCGGGTGGCTGCCGAAGACTCGTTACTCGTCGTCTTCGTCCTCGTCGAAGTCGACGTCCTCGAAGTCGGCGTCGACGAACTCCTCGTCCTCGCCGCCGGCAGCGCCCGCACCGGCATCGGGACCGGGGTTCGGACCGCCACCCATGCCGCCGGGCCCCGCACCGGCCGCACCGCCTGGGCCTGCGCCCGCCGCACCGCCGGCAGCGCCAGCGCCCGCGGCACCGGCCTCCTGCTGGTAGACCTGTTTGCCGATCTCCTGTAGCTCCTCGCTCAGGGCCTCGGTCGCGCTCTCGATGTCGTCCGCGTCGGCATCGCCGTCGTCGATCGTCGCCTCCAGGTCCTCGATCGCGCCCTCGATGTCGGCGCGGAGGTCGTCGTCGACCTGCTCGTCGTTCTCCTCGAGCAGCGTCTCGGCGCGCTGGATCGTGGCCTCGGCGGTGTTCCGGGCCTCGATGCGCTGGCGCTTCTGCTGGTCCTCCTCGGCGTGTTTCTCGGCCTCGCGCTGCATCTTCTCGATCTCGGAGTCCGAGAGGCCGGCACCGCCCTCGATGGTGATCTCCTCGGTGGTCCCGCTGCCCTTGTCCTCCGCGCTCACGTTGACGATACCGTTCTCGTCGATGGAGAAGGTGACCTCGATCTGCGGCGTCCCCGCGGGGGCCGGCGGGATGCCGGTCAGGTGGAACTCGCCGAGCAGTTCGTTCTCCTCGGCCAGTTCGCGCTCACCCTGGAAGACCCGGACCTGCACGGTCGTCTGGTTGTCCGCCGCGGTGGTGAAGATCTTCGACTCCTCGGTGGGAATCGTCGTGTTCTTCTCGATGAGCCGCTCGAAGAGGCCGCCCTTGACCTCGATCCCGAGCGAGAGCGGCGTGACGTCGAGCAGCACGATGTCGTCGACCTCGCCGCCGAGGACGCCGCCCTGAATCGCCGCGCCCAGCGCGACGGCCTCGTCGGGGTTGACGTTCTTCTGGGGTTCCTTGCCGGTCAGCTCCTCGACCTTCTCCGCGACCTGCGGCATCCGGGTCGAGCCGCCGACGAGCAGCACCTCGTCGATGTCGCCCTCGTCGTAGCCCGCGTCCTCGAGGGCCTGCTCGGTCGGCTCGACGGTCCGATCGATGAGGTCCTGCGTCAGCGACTCGAACTTCGCGCGAGTCATCGACTCCTCGAGGTGGATGGGACCGTCGTCGGTCGCCGTGATGAACGGCAGGTTGATCTCGGTCTCCTTGCGCGAGGAGAGTTCGATCTTGGCCTCCTCGGCGGCGTCCTTGAGTCGCTGGAGCGCCTGTCGGTCCTCGCGCAGGTCGATCCCGTGTTCATTCTCGAACTCGTCGGCGAGCCAGTCGATGATCGCCTCGTCCCAGTCGTCGCCACCGAGGTCGTTGTCGCCGTTGGTGGCGACGACCTCGTAGACGCCGCCGCCGAGATCGAGAATAGAGACGTCGAAAGTGCCACCGCCGAGGTCGTAGACGAGCACGGTCTGGTCGGAATCGTCGTCGAGGCCGTAGGCCATCGACGCGGCGGTCGGCTCGTTGATGATGCGCTCGACCTCGAAGCCGGCGATCTCGCCGGCGTCTTTAGTCGCCTGACGCTGTCGGTCGGAGAAGTACGCCGGGACCGTGATGACGGCCTTCTCGACCTCGTCGCCGAGGTAGTCCTCGGCGTCGCGTTTGATCTTCTGGAGGATCATCGCCGAGATCTCCTCGGGCGTATACTCCTCGCCTTCGATCTCGACGGTGTAGTCGTCCTCGCCGATGTGTCGCTTGATCGAGGAGATCGTCTTTTCGGGGTTCTGGATCGCCTGGTTCTTCGCTGGTTTCCCGACGAGTCGCTCGTCGTCGTCGGTGAATGCGACGACGGAGGGTGTCGTCCGTTCGCCTTCGGCGTTGACGATGATCTCCGGATCGCCACCTTCCATCACCGCGAACGCGCTGTTCGTCGTTCCGAGGTCGATTCCGAGAATCTTGTTGCTCGCCATCGTGGAGGGGTATTGTGCGCACTTTGTTTTAAAGGTTACTAGGAACGATTCCGATCCGAATAAAACGCGTCTACGGGCGTTGAGACCCGCTATTCCAGCAGTTTGGGCGCAGTAAAATCGGCGGGAGAATTCGCGGGCGGGTGAGCGCCCGTGACCGACCGGCGTCGGGTGGTCACCGCGATGGCCGTCGTCGGTGCTACGACTCGCCGTCCGTCTCGTCTGCCACGTCGCCCTCGAGGTCGTCGCCGGCGACTTCGCCGCCGAGTTCGATCGCCTCACCGCCCTCGCTATCATCCCTACCCTCGCCGTCTTCGGCTGTCTCCGCGTCGGCCTCCGACGACTGGTCGCCGTCTGCGGCCCCGGGCTCGTCGGCGACGGTCCCGGCGTCATCGTCGCCGGCTTCGGTTTCGGCGGGTTCGTCGCTCTCGTCCGCGTCTGCGTCGTCCGACTCGAGGTCGCCGTTCGAGACGGTCACCTGTGCGTTCTGGATGACTTTCTCGCCCATCTCGTAGCCGGGCGTGTAGACGTCGGCGATGGTCCCCTCGGGCTGGGTGCTGTCGACCTGCATCATGACCTCGTGGCGCTGTGGATCGGTCTCGGTACCGGGTTCGGGATCGATCTCGGAGACGTTCTCGTCCTCGAGAATGCGATCGAACTCGCGGAGCGTCATCTCGACGCCCTCTCGCAGGCTGTCGGCGTCGTCGCTGTCCTCCTCGAGCGCGCGCTTGAGGTTGTCGCGGACGCCGATGAGCCGCTCGACGAGATCCTCGGTCGCGCGGTCTTTGATCTGCCGTTGGCGCTTCTTGGCGCGTTTCTTGTAGTTCTGGAAGTCGGCCTGCTTGCGCTTGAGTCGGCTTTTGAGGTCCTCGACTTCCGCCTCGTACTCCTCGAGTCGCTCGTCGCGGTCGCTCAGCGCCTGTTCGTACTCCTCGAGTTCGTCCTGGAGCTCGCCGATAGTGTCCGCCTGGGACTCGATGCGCTCCTCGAGATCGCCGAGTTCCTCGCGCTGGTGTTTGACGGTCCCGTTGAGGTCACGGGCCTCCTCGACGATCGCGTTGACCTTGCGCGCGAGTTGGTCGTCGTACTCCGTCACCCGGTCGAGGACCCGCTGGACGTCCTCGCTCGTTTCGGGTCCGTCGGCCGCGTCGTCCGCGGCCGCTTCGGTCGCCGTCGGTTCCTCGTCCCCCTCGTGGATCTCGTCCGCGCTCGAATCCGCTGCGCTCGCGGATTCCGAGTCGGCGTCGTCCGAGTCGGAAACGGGTCTCGATTCCCCGTCGATCGACGCCTCGGGATCCGCGTCGACCGGTTCGCCGTCGTCGGATTCCTCCTCGGACGGGACACCCTGGGCGGACGCGTTCGTGCCCTCGTCTTCGCTCATGTGCCAGTCAACGAACAGCGGTAATAAAAGGGTTGAGGTACCCGGGTCGCTCCAACCGGGCCGGCGACCGGGCGACCGGGAGTTCGCGTCCGAACGTGACCCGACAGTCGCTGCCGCCGACCGCGAGGTGCGCCGCCGCGACACTCGAGGTGGGACACTGCCGGACACGAGGTGCGTGCCGTCCGCCGGACCCGGTCGGTGGTTATCGGTAGAAATACGGCGGGATGTGGGGCACGTGAGCCGTCGCGGACGATCCGGACCGGTCAAGCATCCGCTGCGATGAGTTCGAGATAGGGGCTCAAGAACTCTCGTCCGGCGAGGAGCGTCACCGTCTTCTGCTCGGTATCGTACGCGACGAGGTTCGCGTCGAGAAGGTGCGGGAGGTGGAGGTGATACAGTCCCGTGAGCACGCGTTCGTACCGATCGCGTGACGGATCCCCCTCGCGAACGGCGATGTATTCCGCGATGTCACCGAGGGGGACCGCCCCCGGCTTTTGAGCGAGATAGTGAAGCGCGTACTGTCTCCGCTCGTGTGCGAGCGCGGCGAACATCGTCGTCGACTCGATTTCACCGTTGGTTGTACTCGCACCGTCGGAGTCGAATGCATCAGATTTCATGATCACTCCGGTACTCAGCTAATCCAGCACTCTCACAGGCAACTCGTCGTCTGGCGGCTTCAGCGGAGTAGTAAGGGAAGCACGGTCGACCGGGAATATATAGATGCCTATTCTTTCAACCTATTTACATTCTGACTGTCCGGAGAACCGGAGTCTCCGCCGCGACGACTGCGTGGCGACGAACCGTCGTCGCGCTCTCAGTCGATGAGTTCGGGGTCGTACTCCGGTTCGTCGTCGGAGTACGTTTTTTCGACGTCGACGACCCAGTTGGGAGCGTCCGCCAACGGTGTCGCGATCTCCCATCTGCCTTCGACTGGTTCGCTGTTGGCGTACCAACTCACGATGACTTCCGTAAGGGCCTCTTCGAAGGAGGACGGCTGGTTTGGTTCCGGGATGGGATCTGATGGGGGCATTACCATGGTTGCGGGCGGAGTCACGGTCATGGTCACGGTCACGCGTATCGCCGCGGACTCCTCACGTCACAGGGGCGAGGGACGGATATAACGCCGTCGGTCAGCGGACTGTCGATTTGACCGTCGAACGGCACGACGGGGTACGCCGAGTCGACTCACCCCGGGCGAGGGAACGACCGTCTCGTTCACGGTCCCGGACTCGCTGGGGTCGCTCGCCGATCGACGGTATCGGTCCGCTGCACGTGCGAGCAAATCTCGCTTTTATGTGACTGCGACTCGATACGATTGTCATGAACGACGCACCCCCTGATTCGGGGGAGACCCTCACCCTCCTGTTAGTCGAGGACAACCCAGGGGATGCTCGACTCGTGGAGGAGGCGTTGAGCGACGGTCGAATCGCCGACTCGCTCCACGTCGTCTCCACCGGCGACGAGGCGCTCGCGTTCGTCGCCCGGCGCGGGGAGTACGCGGACGCGCCGCGGCCCGATCTGATTCTCCTCGACTGGAACCTCCCGGGAACGAGCGGCGAGAAGGTTCTCGAGGAACTGGGCGACGATCCGGCGGTCAACCACATCCCGGTGGTCGTGCTGACCGGGTCCCAGGCCGAGACCGACGTCGTCGCGGCGTATTCGAATCACGCGAACGCGTGCATCACGAAATCGGGCGATCCGGACGCGTACAACGAGACCATTCGCGCGTTCGAGGAGTTCTGGCTGTCCGTCGCCCAGCTACCGGCCGCTGACGGGGACACGTAACTCGAAGCCGGCGGCATCCCCGAGTCGCTCGTTCGATATTCGTTTCAACCGGTCACCCGTAGGGTCGTCCAACGATGTGTGCCCGTCGCACCGGAACCCGGCTCCTGATGACAACGGTCGGGCTACTACTGCTGCTCTGGTACCTCGGCCTGGGGGCGGTCAGCTACTGGGCGCTGTCGGTGCTCTGGCTCTCCGCGCCCGGCCCCGCGGAAACCGCGTTCCTGATCCTCACCGTCGCCCTCTTCGGCGGCTACCTGAGCTATCGGCTCGGAACGAGACAGCTCCTCTCGAGCCTCGAGGCCGTCGAACTCCCGCGGTCGCACGCGCCCGGATTCTATCGCCGACTCGACGGACTCGAGTCCCGGATGGGTGTCGAGTCCCCGACCGTGCTGATCGCACGGCTGCCGACGCCGAACGCCTTCGCGCTGGGCAGCAAGCGCAACGGCGTCGTCGTCCTCGACCGATCGCTGTTTCGCCTGCTCTCGGTCGACGAACTCGAGGCGCTGGTAGCCCACGAACTCGCCCACCTCGAGGGCTACGACGCGTTCGTCCAGACGCTGGCGTACAGCGTCTTCCGGACCGTCGCCGGACTCGTCTTCCTGCTGCTGGCACCGCTCCTGTTACCGATCGGGGGGATCGCCCGAGCGGTCGCGTGGGCCCGCGGGGACCCAGCCTCGTGGTCGCGGACGGCGTTCGGTCGCCTGCTGGGGCTCGTCGAGGGCACCGTGGTGATCTGCTTTCTCCTCGTGACGCTCGCCGTCCGCGCTCACTCGCGGCGACGGGAGTACGCCGCCGACGACCGGGCCGCGGCGGTCACCGGGCGACCCGCGGCGCTCGCCCGCGCGCTCCTGACGATCCAGCGCGCCGCCGCCCCCTCGAGCGGGCTCCTCTCGACGCTGTACGTCCACACCGAGGAGGACAAGTGGACGCGACTCCTCTCGACGCACCCGTCGACGGATGACCGGATCGAACGGTTGCTCGAGCGGGCGCGAACCCCGAACAGACGGCGTTGAAAGGCCAATTAGGGTTCGAGGCTACGCTGGTCGGGGAGTGCCGGCGGTAGACGCGGTCCCGTCGCCCCCTCCGTCGGGAATCGACTATCGGCACGAAGGCGGCCACAAAGCGGCGGCCGCGTCGGCGAACCGCGATACTGGCAACCGGCAAACGCTTTTGCCCGCACGTCGCCTATGTCACCGCATGTACGTTCGGGACGCGAAAAACAGGGAAGAGGTCTGGCTGCTGGATCACCTCGAGTCGATGGAACTCGACGAGACGGCGTTCCGCTCGCGCGACTACGTCGTCGCGATCGACGAGCAGTCCGGCGAGAAAGCCGGCTTCGGCCGCATCCGCGTCCACAGGAACGACGACGGTGACGACGTCTGCGAGTTGACCAGCATCGGCGTCCTCGAGGGCTGGCGCGGGCAGGGCGTCGGAGCACACATCGTCGAACGGCTCGTGGAGTACGCCGGAGACGAGGGGTTCGAAACCGTCTACGTCCTGACCGGAGAGGGGGCCTATCTGGCCCAGTTCGGCTTCCAGCGGATCGAGGAGTCCGAACTGCCGGCCGACCTCCGGGAGCGACTCGCGGGCAAACGCGACGGCGTCGATCCGGACGCGGTCCCGATGGCGATCGACGTCACGGCGTTCCGAATGCCGGAGCGGCTCCGGGAGGCGTTCAAGCGAGCCCCCGAGGGGCGCGACGAGGCGGACGACGACGAGTCGCCGGAGGACTTCGGTATCGATCCCGAAACGGCCACGTACAAGTACGATACGGGTCGATAGACGATGCCACCGATAGCGGGCCGTCGTCGCGTCTCACCGGTTCGGGCCCGGGCCGGTGGGCCGCTCGTGGAAGCCGTACCGGAACGCGACCCAGCCGATACCGGAGAGAAACAGTATCGGCGGGAGGATGGCGAACGCCCACAGCGGGTCCAGTCCCCACCGGAGCAAGAGCCCGAGGTTGAACAATCCGAGCGCGAGAAACGGCGCGACGTAGCGGGCGGCCCGACGACGACTCCCCGCTTCGTCCGTCGACGCCGTCGGCTCCCCTGCCATGAGCGGAGCGTCGACGCCTCGAGACATAAGCGGTTGTGCCGATCCGACCGACAATCATGACCACCGACCGATCCGAGCCGACGGCCGAGACCGAGCGTACTGCCTCCGACGAGAGCGACCGCGACGACGTACCCGTCTGGCTCGTCGAGCGGACGTACGGGGACGACGAACTCAACCTGATCATCCTCGTCTACGCGACCGAAGACGGGCGTCGCTACCACCGCCGCGAACGGGCGCTGACGAGCTTTACCGGCCCCGCGCGGGAGACGAAAGCCGGATTGCTCGTCCCGCCCGACGCGCTCGGGACCGTCGACGACGCCGCGACGCGGGAGCGCTACGCCGACGAGGCCGCACGGATGGCTCGTCGGCACGACTTGGACGACAGCGTGTGAGACGGATCGAAACGCCGCGGACGGCGCGGCCACGAAAGGTTGACGCGTACATCAAAGTTCAAGCCCCGCCCCGCCCACGATAATCATAATGTTCGATCCCGATGAACTCGAGGAGATCCGTGCCAGCAAGGAGGAGTGGCACGACGAGGAAGTCCAACCGGTCCTAGAGCGCTTCGGTGAGCGCGAGGAAACGTTCACGACCGATACGGGGGGGCAGGAGGTCGATCGACTCTACACGCCCGGCGACATCGGCGACCTCGACTACGAGGACGATCTTGGGAATCCGGGCGAGCCGCCGTACACGCGCGGGGTGTATTCGACCGGCTACCGCGGTCGGCTGTGGACGATGCGCCAGTACGCCGGGTTCTCGACGCCGGCGGACACCAACGAGCGCTACCACTACCTGCTCGACCAGGGCCAGACAGGGCTCTCGATGGCGTTCGACCTGCCGACGCAGATGGGGTACGACTCGGACGCCGATATGGCCGCGGGCGAGGTGGGGAAGGCCGGCGTCGCCATCGACTCGTTAGACGACATGGAGACCGTCTTCGACGGGATTCCGCTCGACGAGGTCTCGACGTCGATGACGATCAACGCGCCAGCGTCGGTGCTGCTCGCGATGTACATCGCCGTCGGCGACCAGCAGGGCGTCGACCGCGAGGAGCTGCGGGGGACGATTCAGAACGACCTCCTCAAGGAGTACATCGCGCGAAACACGTACATCTACCCGCCCGAGCCGTCGATGCGGATCATCACGGACATCTTCGAGTTCTGCGCCGCGGAGACGCCGAAGTTCAACACGATCTCGATCTCGGGGTATCACATCCGCGAGGCCGGCTCGACGGCCGCTCAGGAGCTCGCCTTCACGCTGGGCAACGGGATCGAGTACGTCGAGACGGCGATCGAAGCCGGCCTCGACGTCGACGAGTTCGCGCCGCAGCTGTCGTTTTTCTTCAACGGCCACAACAACATCTTCGAGGAAGTCGCCAAGTTCCGCGCCGCCCGCCGGATGTGGCACGACATCATCGAGGAACGCTTCGATCCGGACGATCCCAAGTCCAAACAGCTCAAGTTCCACACCCAGACCGCGGGGTCGATGCTGACCGCCCAGCAGATCGAGAACAACGTCGTCCGCGTCGCCTACCAGGCGCTCGCGGCCGTCCTCGGCGGCACCCAGAGCCTGCACACCAACGGCAAGGACGAGGCGCTCGCTCTGCCGACCGAGGAGTCCGTCCGCACGGCCCTTCGCACCCAGCAGATCCTCGCTCACGAGTCCGGCGCGGCCGACACCATCGACCCGCTTGCGGGCAGCTACTACGTCGAGTCACTGACCGACGAGGTCGAGGACGAGGCCTACGAGATCCTGGACGAAGTCGAAGACCGCGGCGGCATGCTCGAGGCCGTCGAGCAGCAGTGGGTCCAGCGACAGATCCAGGACACCGCCTTCGACCGCCAGAAGGAGATCGAGGAGAAAGAGCGGATCATCGTCGGCGTCAACGAGTTCGAAGTCGACGAAGATCCCCAGATGGACGTCGAAGAGATCACCGAGGAAGACCAGCAGCGCCAGATCGACAGCCTCGAGAACACCCGCGAGGAGCGCGACGAGGAAGCGGTCGACGCGGCCCTCGAGGCGCTTCGGGACGCGGCGCGGGGCGACCGGAACCTGATGCCGTATATCATCGACGCGGTCAAGACCTACGCGACGGTCGGCGAGATCTGTAACGTCATGCGCGACGAGTTCGGCGAATACCAGCCCGGCGGCGCGATGTGACCGCTCGAACGGCGAACGGGGTCGAGTAATACCGTCGATGGGTCTCGGGTAACACCGTTTTACACCCACTCTCGCCCGGCGGTTCGGAGATAATCCTTAATTGAGGGGGGAACGGTCGGGTCTGTTTATTCTCATATCGGGTGACGACACTGTCGTGAGCGCACGATGAGCGAGCAACCCGACGAGCGATCGATCCCGGTACCACCGTCGTCCGACAGCTATCCGTCCCGCCGCCGCGTGCTACAGGCGGCCGCGGCCGCGGGCGGCGTCGCCGCGCTCGGCGGCGTCGGCCTCGCTCAGGAGACGGAGACGATCGAACTTGGGGGCGAGACGAGCGGCTGGCAAGGCGTCGCCCCCGACGATATCGAGGGGGAAACGAACCCGACGCTGGAGCTCGAGGAGGGGACCACCTACGAGGTCACGTGGGAGAACCTCGACGGGCTCCCGCACAACTTCGTCATCGAGAGCGAGGACGGCGAGGAGCTGGAACGGACCGAGCTCCTGAGCGTGGAGGGGGAGACGCAGACCCTCGAGTTCGAGGCGACGAGCGAGATGGCGACGTACTACTGCGTGCCCCACTCCGCGACGATGCGCGGGGACATCTCGGTCGGCGGCGGTGGCGGTGCGACCCAGGCGGGGTCGGACGGCGAGCGACAGTCCTTCTTCGACGAGGGTCCGGAGATCGGCTTACAGACGGTCGCGGAGGGGATGACCGCCCCGACGGACATGGCGGTCGCCGGCGAGGAGCAGGACCGGTACTACGTCGCGGACCAGACGGGTGAACTCTGGGTCGTCACCGACGAGGGGCTCCAGGACGAGCCGTTCCTGGACGTCAGCGATCGAATGGTCGAACTCGGGACGTTCCAGGGCGAATACGCCGACCCGGAATCGGAGTACGACGAACGGGGGCTGCTCGGCGTCGAGTTCCACCCCGAGTTCGCGGAGAACGGGCGCTTTTTCGTCCACTACAGCGCGCCGCCGAACGGCGAGACGCCGAACGGCTGGAGTCACGTCGAGGTCGTCTCGGAGTTCCAGGCTGAAGACACGAGCCGGGCCGATCCCGAGTCGGAGCGGGTCCTCATGGAGTTCCAGAAACCGCAGTACAACCACGACGCCGGTCCGATGGCGTTCGGACCGGACGGCTACCTCTACGTCCCGATGGGCGACGGCGGCGGTGCCAACGACGATATGCTCGGTCACGTCGACGACTGGTACGACGGCAACGCGGGTGGCAACGGCCAGGACGTCAGCGAGAACCTGCTCGGCGGGATCCACCGGATCGACGTCGATTCGGAGGGCGAGGACCGGCCGTACGGAATCCCCGACGACAACCCGCTGGTCGGCGAGGAGGACGGCCTCGACGAGTACTACGCGTGGGGGATGCGCAATCCGTTCGGCATCACGTTCGACAGCGACGGGCGACTGTTCAGTTCCGACGCCGGACAGAATCTCTTCGAGGAGGTGAACCTCGTGGAGGCCGGCGGCAACTACGGCTGGAACGTCAAGGAGGGAACGCACTGCTTCAGCACGGACAGCCCGAGCGAGCCCCCGGAGGACTGCCCCGACGCGGCTCCCGACGAACCGCCGTACGACGGGCAGGAGCTGCAGGATCCGATCGTCGAGTATCCCCACGTCTACGGGGAACAGACGGTCGGGATCACCGTCATCGGCGGTCACGTGTACGAAGCCGGCGACGTCGGGGACCTCGAGGGCAAATACGTATTCGGCGACTGGACGGCCGATCCCGCTCGCCAGAGTCCCGACGGAACGCTTATCGCCGCGTCGGAGCCCGACGACGGCGGCGACAGGGTGGCCGGTGACGCCGACGGGAACGTAACCGACGCGATGAACGCGACCGACGGGAACGCAACCGACGAGAACGCGACCGACGGGAACGCAACCGACGAAATGAACGCGACCGACGGGAACGCAACCGACGGGAACGCGACCGCGGCCGACGCCGGTTCCGGCGGCCAGGCGGACGGGGAGGTCGTCCCGCGAGACGAACTCTGGGACATGGAGGAGCTCCAGGTGGCGGGAACCGAGGACGGCTCCTTCCCCTACTTCGTCCGCCAGTTCGGGCAGGACGCCGACGGCAACGTCTACGTCCTCGCGAACCAGGTGGGCGTTCCCGAGGGCGACACGGGCGCAGTCATGCAGATCGTCCCGCCGGGCGAGGGCGATTCCCTCTCACCGCCCGAGGAGGGCGACGTCGGCGGGGGCGACGGTGAGGGCAACGAGACCGACGGCGGCGCGAACGAGACGGCGAACCAGACCGAAATCGAAGACGAAGGATTCGGAAACGAGTCCGAAAACGAGTCCGGAAACGCGTCGAACGCGGCGGCCGACGGGTAACCTCGAGCGACGAGGCGCACGCGATCGACGACGTGTTTCGGACCCGACGACCACGATCCTATCAGCGCACTCGTCGCGTGTCGAGACCGACTCGTGCAGGGCTGGACCAACTCGCGACGGAGACCCCGTGACAGCACTGACGGCCGCCTCGCACGAACTCCACGAAAAATCACAACAATAACGCCGCCGCTCGATGGAGTACGACTCGATGCACTTCGATCACGCCGGAATCGCGACCGACGATGCACAGGCGCTGGCGGAACTGTACGGGGACCTTTTCGGCCTCGAGGTCGCCCACGAGGAGGTGTTCGACGGGATGCGCGTCACTTTCGTCGAGTGTGGTGACGGCTACTTCGAACTGCTCGAGCCAATCGACGAGGGGACGATTGCGCGGTACCTCGCGGACAACGGCCCGGGAATCCATCACCTCGCGCTCGCGACCGACGACATCGAGGCGGCGCTGGAGACGGTCCGCGACCACGAAGTGACGTTGATCGACGAGGAGCCGCGACCGGGCGCGTGGGGCCACTCGGTGGCGTTCCTCCATCCGAAGGACACCGGCGGGATCCTGGTCGAACTGGTCGAACACTGACGGCGGCGTCCGCTACCAGTCGGCCGAACACTCGGTCGTCGTGATCCGCCGGTCGTCGCCCCGACTCTCGTGGCGGACCTCGACGCGGCCGGGATACCGTCCCTCGAGATCGATCCGTGCCTCGTATGCGGCGGTTCCGAGACAGTCGATACAGCTCTCGTCGGTCCCTTCACCGACGCCGACGGTGACCGTGAGGAGGTCGCGACGCTCGTCGTAGTCGGTCCCGGCGATGGACGGGACGTGACAGGGCGTCGGCGTCGTGATGTCGCCGTCGACGACGACGGTTTCGTCCGCGAACTCGACGGTCGCGTCGTCGCCGTCCGTCCGGTCGGCACACCCCTGCTCGCCGATCTCGAGCGTGGCATCCGCGATCTCCGGCACCGGACAGGAGATCGCGGTGGACGTCGACTCCGTTCCGACGCCGGACTCGCGGAACGTGACCCTCGTTCGAGAGCGCGTGCAGTCGAACGGGTGACGGTCGATGGCGTCAGTGACGGTCGACTCGCCGCCGTCGCCGCTCGTCGTGACGGCGACCGCGTACGACCGGGGCTCGACGAGGACGAACGTGAGCGTCTCGTCCGCCGAGAGGTCGAACTCGCGCTCGAGCACCGTGCCGTCGTCGCCGGTCGTGTCGTCACCGCTTCCGTCGGCTCCGTCGCCGTCCGTCCCGCTGATCGTGATCGCAACGGAGACCGTTCGATCCGTCTCCCCGTCGTTGCGAAGTTCGAGTTCGTGTGGCGGGTGGGCGTCTGGGAACGGGACCTCGTCGGGATTTCCGACGGTAATCTCGTCGGACGCGGATTCGCTGCCGTCTCGATCGGCCCCGTCGCCGTCGGAACCGGACCGGTCGGTTTGGAGCCGTTCGACCGGCGACCCCGTACAGCCGGCAAGTCCACAGACCGCGCCGGTCGTGACGGCGAGGAGTTGGCGTCGTCGCATACGTGGTCCAACCACGGTACGTAATAAACGCCTTTATCAGGCGTTCTAACCTGTCTTCTTCGGAGACTATCGGTGATCCGGAGACGAGTAAGTAACTGTCACGGGCGGGCTGATACCCGTCGCAGGGCTCCCGAGAGAGTGCGCTAAATT
This sequence comes from Natrinema salaciae, assembly GCF_900110865.1. NCBI lineage: Archaea > Methanobacteriati > Methanobacteriota > Halobacteria > Halobacteriales > Natrialbaceae > Natrinema > Natrinema salaciae. The sequence goes on along the minus strand of NZ_FOFD01000001.1, from coordinate 715,495 downwards.
GGCAACTCGAGTCCGCTCCGCCTCGGCTCGGTCGTCGTTCGGGCCGTCTCGTAGCCGAAGTGCCGCTCAGCCGAAGTTTTCGATCAGCGCCTCGTCCGGGTCGCCGCCGGTGTTCTCGATCGTCTCGGCGACGAACGTGACGAACCCGTCGAAGCCGAACGCGTACAGCTGGCCGGCCCCGCGGTGGGTCGCGATGGCGTCCGCCAGCTCGGCGTCCGCGTCCCCGTCGACGAAGCGGACGGTCGCACCCGCGTCCTCGAGTGCCTCGAGGCGGTCGGTGTGGGCCGGCTCGTCGGCCCGATAGATCACGACGGCGTCGTGACCCGCCTCGTGGGCCGCTTCGGCGATGGCGACCGAGGGCCCGATTCCCGGGCCGCCGGCCACCGCGACGACGTCCGTCTCCCCTTCGTAGGTGACCCGGCCGAACGGACCCTCGACGTGGACGGTCTCGCCGCCCTCGAGGTCGGCGAGCCACGGCGAGAGGTCGCCGTCGGGATCGACGCCGACGGTGAGCTCGAACGTCTCCCCGACCGACGGCGACGAGAGCGTGTAGTGGCGCGAAATCACGTCGTCAGCTGGCTTCGCTCGGAGCAAGACGAACTGTCCCGGCAGGGCGTCGAACCCCTCGGGCGTCTCGAGATCGAGCGCCACGGTGTCGGGGCCGACTTCGCGGACCGATTCGACGGTGACTGGCGTCCCTTCCATGTCGAACCCGTTCGCCGGCGGGTTGAAAAGGAGTTCCGTTCCGTCCGCGACGGCAGTCACGAGCGCGTCTCGTGACGGACACGACGATCATCGTTGATAGAAGATCAGCGATCGGACATTCGCGGGCGGCCGCGAGCGTGCGCGAACGACCAATTGCAAATTACGTGAACGTAACCGAGACGGTCTTTCGCGGCGTAAATATTCCGTGAGAATCGCAGCACGATTACCGGAAACTGACCTCGCCTATCGAACATATCAGCGACTGTTGCGGTGGTCCGGTTGGGGTTTCAGAAGCCTTTTCATTTATGGGGGGCAAGGCTCAGGACAACATGGCTGAGGATCTCAACTGGGCGGTCGGAGGCGAAGCCGGGGACGGTATCGACTCCACGGGTAAAATCTTCGCTCAGGCACTTTCCCGAGCCGGACGGCACGTATTCACCTCCAAAGACTTCGCGTCACGGATCCGGGGCGGCTACACGTCTTACAAGATCCGTACGTCGGTCGAGCAGGTCCAGAGCGTCGTCGATCGACTCGATATTCTGGTCGCGCTTACGCAGCGGACGATCGACGAGAACCTCGACGAGCTTCACGAGGGAAGTGCCATCATCTACGACGGCGAGCGCTCCTGGGAGGCCGAGATTCCCGACGAGATGACGGCGGTCGACGTGCCCCTGAAGTCGCTGGCCGAGGAGGCCGGCGGGGCGATCATGCGCAATATCGTCGCGCTCGGTGCCGCGTGTGAGATCACCGGCTTCGACGTCGAGTACCTCGACGAAGCCCTCGAGAAGCGCTTCGGCGGCAAGGGTTCGAAGATCGTCGACAACAACAAGGCTGCCGCCCGAGCCGGACAGGAGTACGTCCAGGAGAACTACGATCTGGACCACCTCGGCTACAACATCGACACGACGGACAACGACTACGTGTTGCTCAACGGCAACGAGGCGATCGGGATGGGCGCACTCGCGGCCGGCTGTCGCTTCTACGCGGGGTATCCGATCACCCCCGCGACGTCGATTATGGAGTATCTGACGGGACGTATCGAAGACTACGGCGGTCACGTCGTTCAGGCCGAAGACGAACTCTCGGCGATCAACATGTCACTCGGTGCCGCGCGCGCCGGTGCTCGAGCGATGACCGCGACGTCGGGTGCGGGGATCGACCTCATGACCGAGACGTTCGGGCTGGTCGCGACCAGCGAGACGCCGCTGGTCATCACCGACGTCCAGCGCTCCGGCCCCTCGACCGGGATGCCGACGAAACAGGAACAGGGCGACCTCAACATGGCGGTGTACGGCGGCCACGGCGAGGTCCCGCGGTTCGTCGTCGCTCCCACCTCGATTACCGAGTGTTTCTGGAAGACCATCGAGGCGTTCAACCTCGCGGAGAAGTACCAGACGCCGGTCTTCCTGGTCTCCGACCTGGCGATGTCGGTCACCGAACAGACGTTCCCACCGGAGGCCTTCGACATGGACGCGGTCGAGATCGACCGCGGCAAGCTCGTCGACGAGGACGAGGTCGACGAGTGGCTCGATGCGCAGGGCCACTTCCGGGCCCACGCCGTCACCGAGGACGGTGTCAGCCCGCGAGCCATCCCCGGCACGACCGACGCCGCCCACATGTCCACCGGCCTCGAGCACGACGAACTCGGCCGCCGGACGGAGGAGGAAGACGAGCGCGTCCATCAGGTCGACAAGCGATATCGCAAGGTCGAGACCGCCCGGGAGCAAGAAGACTGGGATTACCGGGAGTTCGGCGACCCGGACGCCGACAACCTCATCATCTCGTGGGGCTCGAACGAGGGCGCACTCGCCGAAGCGCTCGATTACCTCGAGGAGGACGGCATCGACGTACACGTCATCTCGGTCCCCTACATCTACCCGCGCCCGGACCTGACCGAGGAGATCGAGGCCGCCGACGAGGCGATCGTCGTCGAGTGTAACGCGACCGGGCAGTTCGCCGACCTGATCGAACACGACGTGCTTACCCGTGTGAAACGCATCAACAAGTATACAGGCGTTCGCTTCAAGGCGGACGAACTCGCAGACGAAATCACCGACAAACTCTCCGAGGAGGTACCAGCATAATGAGCTCCGACGTACGATTCACCGACTTCAAATCCGACAAGCAGCCGACGTGGTGTCCCGGATGCGGCGACTTCGGGACGATGAACGGCATGATGAAAGCGCTCGCGAACACCGGCAACGACCCCGACAACACGTTCGTCGTGGCCGGAATCGGCTGTTCCGGCAAGATCGGGACCTACATGCACAGCTACGCCCTGCACGGCGTCCACGGCCGTGCGCTCCCGGTCGGGACCGGCGTCAAGATGGCCCGCCCCGACATCGAGGTCATGGTCGCCGGCGGCGACGGTGACGGCTACTCGATCGGTGCCGGTCACTTCGTCCACGCCGTCCGCCGGAACGTCGACATGTCCTACGTCGTCATGGACAACCGCATCTACGGCCTGACCAAGGGTCAGGCCTCGCCGACCTCGCGGTCGGACTTCGAGACCTCGACGACCCCCGAAGGGCCCAAGCAGCCGCCGGTCAACCCGCTGGCCCTCGCGCTGGCCTCCGGCGCGAGCTTCATCGCCCAGTCGTTCAGTTCGGACGCGATGCGCCACGCCGAGATCGTCCAGGAAGCCATCGAGCACGACGGCTTCGGCTTCGTCAACGTCTTCAGCCCCTGTGTCACGTTCAACGATGTCGACACCTACGACTACTTCCGCGACAGTCTCGTCGATCTCGCGGAAGAGGATCACGATCCGAACGACTACGAGGCCGCCAAGGAAGTCATCCTCGACAGCGACAAGGAGTACCAGGGCGTCCTGTATCAGGACGAGAACTCCGTGCCGTACCACGAACAGCACGGCGTCACCGAGGACATGTCCGAGATTCCGGACGGAGCGCCCGAGGACGCGATGGACCTCGTTCGCGAGTTCTACTGACGCCGCCGACCGGCCGTCGCCGTTCCGTCTTTTGATGCGACCGAAGAAGCGCTACTCTCGAGTGCGCGAGTCCGCGAGTCTGCGAATCCGTTCACACCGTTCGAAAGCGCAAACAGCGCTGCACTCGCCGAAACCGACGGCGGCGGTCAGTTCTCGACGGGATGTTCGACGGACTCCATCAGGACCTCGACGTTCGCCGATTCCTCCGTGAGCATCTTCGGGAGGACGCCGAGCAGGACGAGCAGATCGTCCTCGTGATCGAACGACGCGACCGTGATCTCGATATCGACCGTCTCGCCCTCGAGCTCGGTCTTGCCGACGAACGTGTCGACGTCGCGGCCGTCGCCGAGGATATCGAGGGAGAACGACTCCTCGTGTCGGATGTCCCTGATCTGCCCGTGCTCGGTGTCGACCCGGCCCAGGAACTCCTCGAGGAGCTGTTCGTTGGACATGTCGTCGAGCGGGTTGACCGACTGGCCCGCGACCTCCATTCCCGGAACCGAGACGGCGGCGAAGGCGCTTCCCTCGAGTTTCTGTCCGTGGTACTCGACTTCCTTGGTGTAGACCGAGGTCCAGATCGAGGCCTTGAAGTCGCGTTCGATACCGGCGACCTCCTCGGATCGCTTCATCGCCTTCTCCTCGACCGTTTGCTCGGCGTACTCGGTGTCTGCGAGGGCCTGGTCGGTCGGTGCGACGCGTTCGGCGGTGAACTCGAGCGGCCCGTTACCGAGGACGAAGTCGAGACAGCCAGCGGTCAGTGCGATCGTGCCGGTCGCGCCCGCGGCGAGCAGCGATCGTCGAGTGGAAGTCATTGTGCGAGGATTCGGTACGAGCGCTATATTACTTGTGGCTCCTTCAGTCTCGCAGACAAGAGTTTCAGCGGTCGACGAATGAGTTCGTTCGGCTCGCACACATCAAGAGTTATCGGGGTCGGCATACCCCGTTTAGCCATGACAGCATTCGCAGATCGGGTCGAGCACGTGTCGATCAGCGGCATCCGCAAAGTCTTCGAGGCGGCCGGCGAGGACGCGATCAACCTCGGCCTCGGACAGCCGGACTTCCCGACGCCCGCCCACGCTCGCCGCGGGGCGATCGAAGCGATCGAATCCGGGCGTGCCGACGCCTACACGTCGAACAAGGGGACGCCGCAACTCCGGGAGGCCATCTCGGCGAAGTACGACCGCGACTACGGCCTCGAGATCGATCCTGCGGACGTGATCGCGACCTCGGGCGGCAGCGAGGCGCTGCACCTCGCGCTCGAGGCTCACGTGAATCCCGGCGAGGAGGTCATCTTCCCCGATCCCGGCTTCGTCTCCTACGACGCCCTGACCCACATCGCCGACGGGACGCCCAAGCCCGTCGGGTTACGGGACGATCTGACGCTCGATCCCGCGACGGTCGAGGACGCGATCACCGACGAGACGGCGGCGTTCATCGTCAACAGCCCGGCGAACCCGACCGGGGCCGTCCAGAGCGAGGCCGACATGCGCGAGTTCGCCCGCATCGCCGACGAGCACGACGTGCTCTGTATCTCCGACGAGGTCTACGAACACATCGTCTTCGAGGGCGAACACCACTCGCCGCTGAAATTCGCGGAGACGGACAACGTAATCGTCGTCAGCGCCTGCTCGAAGACCTACTCGATGACCGGCTGGCGACTCGGCTGGGTCGTCGGCTCGAACCGCCGCATCGAACGCATGCTGCGCGTCCACCAGTACGGCCAGGCCTGTGCCTCCGCGCCCGCGCAGTTCGCCGCCGAGGCCGCGCTGACGGGACCCCAGGAGCCCGTTCGGGAGATGGTCGACACCTTCGAGGAGCGCCGCGACCTCGTGCTGGACGGCCTCACCGACGCCGGTCTCGAGGTTCCGACCCCCGAAGGGGCCTTCTACGCGATGCCGAAGGTCCCCGACGGCTGGTGCGAGGAGGTACTCGAGCGCGGCGTCGTCGTCGTCCCCGGCGACGCCTTCGGCGCGAACGGCGCGGGATACGCGAGACTCTCGTACGCGACCGGAACTGAGGAGTTGAAGGAGGCTCTCGAGATCATGGCCGAGGCGACTCGAGCCGTTCGGTAGCGTTCGATCGACGCTCCCTGGGTCGGGATTGGCGTCGCGGCTGCGGTGAATCGTCGCCAAAGCACTCCCCGTGGCGGTCGCTCCGTAGGCCAGTAAATTGCCGAGCGGACGCCTTACTGGGTGATTTCGGTGATTGCGGGCGAGGGGGTCCAAAGCGATAAGTCCTCGGTAGGTGAACGGCACCCATGGTACCCTTAGACAAAGTATTCGAACTCCTCGAGGAGGAACGTCGACGGTACGCGTTATACTATCTCTACGAACGGGACGGGCCGGTCGCGGTCGACGAACTGGTCGAAACGGTCGACGAGTGGGAGGACGACCCGCCGACGGACGATTCGCGTCCCCGATCCGAACGGATCGCGATCGATTTGAAACACACGCACCTCCCGAAATCCGCCGAAGTCGAGTTCGTCCAGTACGATTCGGAACAGGGGGTCGTTCAGGTCCAGGGTTCGCCACCGGCGTTCGATACGTTCGTCACCGTCGCTCGATTGATCGAGGAACCGGCGGACTAGATGCTACGCGAACGCCGTGTTCGGAGCGGTCTCTTGCAGCGGACGGAATCGGTCACCGCTAGCGACGACCTGGGAAACCCGGCCGGTCCGTTCGAGTCGACTTACCCGTTTCGGGCCGAGAACTCGTCGACGATCGTCTCGCAAAAGGCCTCGAGATCCCCCGGATGCCGACTGGTCACCAGCCCATCGTCGACGACGACCGCCTCGTCGACCCACTCGCCGCCGGCGTTGCGGACGTCCGTCCGGAGGCTGTGGTAGGCGGTCAGCGTCCTGTCGTCGACGTCGGCCTCGATCAACGTCCACGGACCGTGACAGATCACGCCCGCCGGGTTCCCGTCCGCGACGTGTTGGCGCAGCAGTTCCACGCCGTCCTCGTCCGTCCGGAGCGTGTCCGCGCCCGCGGTTCCCCCGGGACGATCAGCGCGTCGTAGTCGTCCGCGGAGACCTCGTCGAACCGTTTCTCGACCTCGTAGGCGGCGCTCTCCTCGAGGTCGTCGTTCACCGTCCGGGCCTCGCCCGTCTCGCTACCGAGCACGTCGACGGTCGCGCCGGCCTCGGCGACGGCCGCTTTCGGTTCGGTGAACTCGATCGCTTCGGTGCCCGCCGACGCGAGGAAGACGCCGACCGTCGTGTCCGCGAGTCGCCGCCCGTCGGATTCGCTCATACGGAAGGCGAGGGCGGTCGCGCGGACAAGGGTCGCACTTGCTGGTGCAAAACTGGCCGACCGGCCGTGACCGCTGTGGGCCGCTCGAGACGGCGTCTCCCCTGCCGTCACGTGTACCGTTTTACCGTCCCGTCACGTGGTCCCGAACGATATGCGAGCTGTACGCCTTCACGAGCACGGCGATGCGGACGTACTGCAGGTCGACGAGATCGACCGACCCGAACCCGCCGACGACGAGGTGCTGGTCGAGGTTGCCGCCGCGGGCGTCAACCCCGTCGACACCTACTTTCGGGACGGCTCGTACGCGCCGGTCGACGTGCCGTTCACCCCTGGCGTCGACGTTGCGGGCGTCGTCGCGGAGACGGGGTCGGCGGTCGAGGACGTCGAGGCGGGCGACCGCGTCTACGGAACCGGTATCGGAAACGGTGGGTTCCAGGGGTCCTACGCCGAGTACGCGACGGTACCGACTGATCGCGTCGTCCACCTCCCCGACGGTGCGGACCTGACCGAGGCCGGCGCAGCGGGCGTCGCCGCCGTCACCGCCTGGCGCGCGCTGATCGACCACGCCGACCTCGAGCCGGCCGAGTACTGCCTGGTCCACGGCGGCTCGGGCGGCGTCGGCCACGCGGCCGTCCAGATCGCGGCCGCCGTGAGCGCCCGGGTGATTACGACCGCATCCGAGGAGTACCACGACGCGCTCGGCGATTACGGGGCAGAAACGGTGCTTTCCTACGGCCGGGACGACCTGGCCGATGCCGTCCTCGAGGCCTCCGACGGCGGCGTCGACGCCGTCCTCGACCACCGGCTCGACGACTACCTGCAGTTCGACGCGGACGTCGCCGCGACGGGTGCCCGCGTCGTCGGCATCGGCGAGAACAGCCCGGACCCGGCCTTCACGAACGACGGCGCGGCCCGGTCGAAGGACGTCTCCTACCAGTTCATGAGCATGTTCAACACGCCGGATCTCCGCGTCCCGCTGCGGGGCGTCGCCCACCTCATGGATGTCGGTGCGCTCTCGATCGACGTGGCGCGGAGCTACGACCTCGAGGAGGCGGCCGATGCACAGCGCGCCGTCATGACCGATAGCTTCCTCGGCAAACTCGTCGTCGAGCCGTAACGTCGGACGGGGCCTCGATCAGGACGGAGACGATGGATTCGGCGACCGCAGTGAGCCGCTCGCAGAGTTTCGCGTCGAGCGAGCCGTCGTCCGTGATGAGGAAGTAGACTTCGTCGGTCGCGCCCTCGAGAACGAGACCGTTCCTCGAGGAGCCGCACCGCCTGGTCTTCGATCGGCATACGATATCGGTCCGAGAACGTAGCGACGGGGACGCTGGCGGCCTTTCCATGCCGGGTTCGGCTCGAGCTACCGCGGGGGTCCCTGCACGGCGTCTCGCCGGGAGAGCAGCGACCGTCCGCGATCGGTAAGGGTCACCGTCTCCGTTTCGGTTTCGTAGTCGATCACGTCCGCGTTCGCCAACTTCGGGACGTGGGAGTGGTGCAACGAGATGCGGACGGCCCGGCGATCCCGTGCGGAGACGTCGCCGTGATCCGAAATCGCGTTCGGCTCCACGCGCGCCTCCCGGGCCGCGATCTCCACTGCGAGCTCCGTGAGGGTGGCGGTGCCGTCGGTCTCCTCGAGATAGTCCAGCACCGCGCGCCGTCGCCGATCCGCAAGCAGATCCATCGCGGTATCCACGGCGTCGGCACGCGTCTCGCCGAATGCGGTGAGACTCTCGGGTGAACTCAGGAGTGGAATCATACTCCCGGTAGGGCCCGGACCGTATATATGCCACGTGTGAGTCCGATCGAAACACGTCCCCTGTTGTGTCGATGCGAGTCCACCGTTGGCGCTCGCAGTCGGCACCGAGGGCGGCGGCGGCAGCTACGTCGCGTCGACGACCGCTTCCATCGTCGTTCGCTTGTCGTCCTCGGTCATTCCGTTGACGAAGCCCAGGCGAACGGCGTCGACGCCCTCGATCTCGCTGTACTCAGTGACCCACTCGCGGACCTCGTCGGGCGTGCCCGCGGGGGCCAGTTCGTCCAGCACGTCCTCGGGAAGGGCGGCGGCCATCGCGTCGGTGTCCCGCTCTTCCCACGCGGCTCGGATCTCCTCGACCACGTCGGGATACCCCTGCTCGGCGACCGAATTCCCGTAGTACGGACCGTACGCCCCGAGCAGGAACGCGACCGTCCCGCGCGCCTTCTCGCGCGCCGCCTCGCGGTCCGGCGAGGCGATTCCCCGCACGATCGGGGCGACTCGAAGGTCCGAAAGCTCCTTCCCGCCGAGTTCGGCACCGCGTTCCAGGTCCTCGAGCCGATCCCGCAGCCCGTCTTTCGTGAACAACTGGGGTGCCCAGCCGTCGCCGAAGCGGCCGGCCATCTCGGTCGCTTTGGGACCGAGGGTGCCGACGTCGATCGGCGGCGGGTTCTCGCTGGGTCCGCGCTCGTATCCCAGGCCGGGGATGTCGAATATTTCGCCGTCGTAGGCGGGGTTGCCCTCCTCGTAGACCGCCCGCATGATCTCGATCACCTCGCGGGTACGCCGGAGCGGCCGGTCGAACTCCTGGCCGTGCCAGCGCTCGGTGATCGCGGGCGAACTCGGACCGATCCCGAACCGGAACCGACCGTCTGCGGCGGCCTGCATCGTGAGTGCGGTTTGCGCCAGCATCGACGGCGTCCGGCCGTACGGCGAGATGACGTCGTTCGAGATGCCCAGTTCCTCGGTGCGATCGGCCGCCAGCGTCAGCGGCGGGACGATGTTCCAACCGGTCGTCTCGCCGACCGTAATCCGATCGAAGCCCAGCTCCTCCGCCTGCACAGCGCGCTCGGCGACCCCCTGCGGCCGATCGTAGTCGCCGAGACGAACCAGCAGGTCTAGCTCGGCGTTCACAGTGCTCCCCTCCGCGTCTGGCGTCGGATCGCTCGTCGTGGTGCCATCACCACGTACCGCGTCACCCGTTCACATAAAATTGTAGCGTTTTCGTCCAGTCACGCGCGCGACCGGTCGGGGCTGTCGCGAGTCGTTCACAGCATCGCCGAGACGCCGACGCGACGCTCGAGCGGGCGGTCGAACGCGGTTCTAGCGCCAGTTACAGTTCCTCGAGTTCGGGCTCGCCGTCGGGCGTGCGATACCGCGCGAGCGTCGTCCGGTCGGCGTCCCGCGGGTCTGCGTCTTTGTCGACGCCGTAGACGGTGTACGTGCAGTGATCGCGCGTGAACTCGACGACGGCGTAACCGTGGTGATGCCAGTCGACGTACTCGAGGTGGTCGTTCGCCGCCGTGGCGAGCGCGGCGAGCGCGTCGTCGTCCCAGTCTCCGGGGAAGTCGACGACGTCGGCCGCGTTGACGCTCGAGATGGCGGGCGTCATCAGTTCGACGCCGATCCGATCGTACGTCTCGAACGGCTCGATCTCGCCGTAGCCGCCCTTGACGTACCCCGCCAGCGCCGCGTGGAGGTCCCCCGTCAGCACGACGACGTTCCGCGGGTCGACGTCCGCGATGTGTTGCATGAGTTCCCAGCGCTCGTGCTGGAAGCCGTCCCACGAGTCGTGGAACAGTTCGACCTGATTCCAGCCGTCGCCGACGGTCAGGGGCATCGTCAGCACCTCGTTGGCCCAGACCGTCCAGACGGCGTCGGAGTCGGCGACCCAGTCTTTGAAGTACTGCTTCTGCTCGCCCCCGAGCATCGTCCGGTCCGCCGCCTCCTCGCTCGTGCAAGTGAGTCGGCGGCCGTCCTCACAGGGCGGGCCGTCGCGGAAGAGACGCTCGTCGGTGACGGTCATGTCCACGAGGTCGCCGAACTGGAGGTCCCGCCACAGGCGGAGCTGGTCCTGTAGCGCCGGTTCCGTCGGATCGAACTCGACGCGGGCCGGCACGTACTCGATCCACGCCTGAATCCCGTCGGCGGTGATCTCCATCGCCGTCTCCGGTTGCTCACCGCCGTCCTTATCGGGGAGCACCGGCGCACCGGCATCGTCGTCCCAGTAACGGTTGTTGCCGATCTCGTGGTCGTCCCAGCCGTGGATCACCGTGTGCCGTTCGAGGGCCCGCTGGAGGTGCTCGTTGCCCCTGTAGATCCGGTAGAGCGTCCGGAAGTCGGCCAGCGATTCGGCCAGGTCGGCACCGCTGGGGAGGTCGAAGTCCCGGCCGTCCTTGATGTCCGTCGTCGGCGAGGTGTAGGACCCGTCGGCAGACTCGTAGATGAAGTCCCCGAGGTGAACCAGGAAGTCGACGGCTTCGGTCGCGAGGTGACGGTACGCCCCGTAGTAGCCGTTCTGATAGTCCTGACAGGTCAGCACTGCGAACGACAGCGAGTCGGGACTGGCGTCGGCAGCCGGGAGCGTTCGGCAGCGGCCGGTCCGGGTCGCGACGCCGTCGTAGACGAACCGGTAGTGGTAGAACCGGTCCGCCTCGAGTTGTCCATCGAGATCGATTTTCACGGTGTAGTCGTGCGCGCTCGAGAGTCGGTCGGCAGGAACCGTCCCCTCGTAGACGACGGTCTCGAAGCCGTCGTCGGTCGCGACCTGTACGCCGAGCGGTTCGCTGTCGATAACCGCGTCCGGGGCGAGTCGCGTCCAGAGGATGACGCCGCTCTCGGTCGGGCCACCGCTGGCGACCGACTGCGGGAAGGTCGCGTCCGGATCGGCCGTCTCGTCGGTCGCGAAGATGTCTCGATCGGTCGTCGCCGTCGCCGCCACCGGTCGGGCGACGTTCCGCTCCGCGAGAAGCGCCGCCAGTCCGCCAGCAATCGAAGCCGTGCCAATGCTCCCGATGAAATCACGTCGGTTCGCCCGTTGCCGTCCGCTGTTACGATCGGACATACAATGACCGTCTCAACAGAGACTAATGAATCATTATAATTCGTATATTTTTGAATATTACTGAGTACATATGGAGAGGGAACGGAAAGCGGGTTACCGAACTGCTGCCGGGAACCGCGTTTCGCCGGTCGGCCCGTGGCCCGCTCGAAACTGTCTCGAGGAGCGAGCCGGTGGGAAACGTTGATACCGGTTGTAACTAACGTGACCGTATGACACACGATTGTTCGTTCCTCGAGGACCTCGACCTCGCGGACGATCAGGTTTCCGTCGCGGACGGGCGACGGGAATCGCACGCAACGGATTACGGGACCGAGCGGCTCGACGACGACGGCGTGCTCCCGGACGCCGTCGTCTGGCCCGAGCGAACGGCCGACGTTTCGGCGGTACTCGCCGCCGCGACCGACCGCGGCGTCCCCGTGACGCCCTACGCCGCGGGGACGGGCCTCGAGGGCAACGCCGTCCCGGCCCACGGCGGGATCAGCCTCGATCTCACGCGGATGGACGACGTCGTCGACTACCGACCGGACGACTTCCAGATCGACGTCGGGCCGGGGATCATCGGCTCGGACGTCGACGATCACGTCGCCGGCGACGGCCTGTTCTTCCCGCCGCTGCCCTCCTCGGGCGACATTTCGACGATCGGCGGCATGATCGCGACCGACGCCAGCGGGATGCAGACGGTCCGGTACGGCGAGATCGCCGACTGGGTGCTCGCCCTCGAGGCGGTGCTCGCCGACGGCACCGTCGTCCGAACCGGCTCGCGGGCGATCAAGACTTCGAGCGGCTACAACCTGACCGATCTCATCGTCGGTAGCGAGGGAACGCTCGCCGTCGTCACCGAGGCCACGCTCGAACTCGCCGGCCGTCCGGAACAGATCCGCGGGGGGCGGGCGATCTTCGAGACGCTCGCGGACGCGACCGAAGCCGTCTTCGACGCGGTCCGGACGGACGTCGGCGTCGCCCGGATCGAACTCGTCGACGGACTGAGCGCGACGATGGCCAACGACTACCTCGGCAGCGACCTGCCCGACGCGCCGATGGTCTTCCTCGAGTTCCACGCCAACCACGGCGTCGAGGCGGAGATCGACCTCTGTCGGACGATCTTCGAGGACCACGGCGTCGCCCGCTTCGAGATGAGCGACGACGACGCGGAGATGGCGTCGCTCTGGCGGGCCCGCCGGGAACTGGCCTACGCCGTCTCGGCGTACGATCCGGACCTCGAGCCGCTCCACCCGGGTGACGTGACGGTGCCGATCAGCGCCTATCCCGAGGTCGTCCGCGAGGCGAAACGCCTCGGCGACGAGCACGATCTCCTCGTTCCCTGCTTCGGGCACGCGGGCGACGGCAACCTCCACTACAGCGTGCTCGCCGATCCCGACGACCCCGACCAGCTCGAGCGCGCCGAGGGCCTCTACCGGGAGATCGTCGAACTCGCGCTCGAGCTGGGCGGTACCGTGACGGGGGAGCACGGCATCGGCCAGGGCAAACGGACGTTCCTCGAGCCGGAACACGGTGCGGGCGCGGTCGAGACCATGCGAACGATCAAGCGGGCGCTCGATCCGACCGACACCCTCAACCCGGGGAAGATCTTCCCCGAGACGGCCGACGGCGAGCGCGTCCGCGACGCGGACCGCTGAGGCGACGGGGCGCTCGTCACAGCGGCCCCCGAGGCGATGCTAACGTAGTTTTTATTGATCTGCCACGGGTTCGATCGATCACTCGCGTTCGGTCGGGGAACCGACGAGGTCACGGTTCAGGTGCGGCTCGATACACATGATACGCAGGATTCACGTTGATGTCCGGTCAAGTTGTCGTCTCCTCGGCACCGTTCTCAAGTATCTCTCGCTGACGCTGCTGTTTCCGACAGTAGTCGCGCTGTTCTATCGGGAGAACCCGCTGCCGTTTCTCGTCGCGCTCGTCGTCACCGTCGCCGTCGGCACGGGACTCGAGCGGCTCGAGCCCGATCCCTCGCTCGAGCACCGCGAAGCGTTCCTGCTGGTCGCGTTGACGTGGCTCGTCGTTCCGATGGTCGGGACGGTTCCGTACCTCGTCGCCGGAACGGGAACGATCGCACACCCCGTCAACGCGCTGTTCGAGAGCATGAGCGGGTTCACGACGACCGGCGCGACGGTCATGGGTGATATCTCCGTCGAAACCCACTCGCGGTCGATCATGATGTGGCGACAGCTCACCCAGTGGCTCGGCGGTATGGGGATTCTCGTCCTCATGGTCGCGATCCTCTCGGAGCTCTCCGTCGGTGGCACGCAGCTCATCCGGGAGGAAGCACCGGGCATTCAGGTCGAGAAACTGACGCCACGGATCAGACAGACCGCGCGAGCGCTCTGGCTGATCTACGCCTGCTTTACGCTCGCCGCCGTGGTCGTCTACTACGGACTCCAGCTCGTCGGACTCGCCGAGAATATGACGTTCTACAACGCCGTCGCCCACGCCCTCACGACCCTCCCGACCGGCGGCTTCTCGCCGGAAGGGCGCAGCGTCGAGGCCTTCGAACCGATCGTCCAGTGGGCGGTCATGCTCTTCATGATCATCGCCGGAACGAACTTCGCGCTTTACTGGTACGCCTGGCGCGGCCACCCCGAACGGTTGACGAGCAACACCGAGTTCCGATCGTACCTCCTGTCGATGGGCGTCGTCGGCGGCCTCCTCTCCGTGCTGCTGTTCCTCGGCGTCGGCCTCGCGATCACCCCCGAATACGTCGCCGCGGTTCCGGGCAGCCTCGAGCGCTCGCTGCGTCACGGGCTCTTCCAGGCGATCGCGATCGTCACGACGACCGGCTACGCGAGCATGGACTTCAACACGTGGAGCGAGTCGACGCAGGCGATCCTGCTGTTCGCGATGTTCCTCGGCGGCTCGGCCGGCTCCGCGGCCGGTTCGATCAAGATCATCCGCTGGTACGTCGTCCAGCAGTCCATCCGTCGCGAACTCTTCACGGTCGTCCACCCGAACGCGGTACGACCGGTTCGAATGGGCGGAACCGGCGACGTCATCGACGAGCAGGCGATCCACAGCATCTTCGTCTTCATCGCGCTCTTCCTGACGCTGTTCGTCGTCTCCACCGTCCTGCTGTTCCTCGACGCGCATCGAACGGCCGGCCTCGAGCTCTCGGCGCTCGAGGCGACCAGTGCCACGATCGCGACCCTCGGGAACGTCGGGCCGGGCGTCGGCGTCGTCGGCCCGATGAACAGCTACGAGCCCTTCTCCCGGGCTGCGAAGCTGTACATGGTCTTTCTCATGTGGATCGGTCGGCTGGAGATCCTGTCCGTGCTGGTCATCCTGACGCCGGCGTACTGGCGGTCGTAGGTCGGCGCCGAGGGAACGGCTACCCGATCTCACCGACTGCCGAAGGCGACCCCGCCGACCCGCCGTCCGCTGCCGGGTCGCGAACGTCGACGCCGACGATCTCGAACCGCGCACCGCCGTCCGTGCTCTCGGTCGCGGTCACCTCCCAGCCGTGTTCGTCGCAGACGTCCGCGACGATCGAGAGCCCCAGTCCCGTCCCGTTCTCGCTCGTCGTATAGCCCGACTCGAAGACCGCCGCCGGACCGTCCTCGAACCCCGACCCCGAGTCGGCGACGAAGAACCCGTTCTCGAGCGTGCCGACGGTGACGGTGAGCGCCGCCTCGTCGCGCTCGGTCGCCGTCTCGCGCCCCAAGCGGGATTTTGCGGGGCCGTGTTCGAGGACGTCGTCAGGACGGTACCCGTCCTGACCGCCTGCGGAGCCGTGCTCCACGGCGTTTCGAAACAGGTTCTCGAGTAACTGCCGGAGCCGCGTTCGATCGGCCTCGACCGTCCCCCCGTCGACGATCGACAGCGTCGCGCCGTCCGTGTCGACCGTCGACCAGGCGGCGCGAGCGACGGCCTCGAGCGCGATCGGCTCGTGTTCGACCGCGGCCTGTCCCTGTCGTGCCAGCGCCAGGACGTCGTCGATCAGCGCCTCCATTCGGTCGTGGGACTCGGCGACGGTTCGGACGTACTCCGGATCGTACTCCTCCTCGAGCAGGTCGAGATACCCCTTCGAGACCGTCAGCGGGTTCCGCAGGTCGTGACTGACGACGGCCGCGAACTCGTCGAGTTTCCGGTTAGTTCGCTCGAGTTCGCGCTCCCGGCGGACGCGCTCCGTCACGTCGTGGACGACGATGGTCCAGCCGATCGGCCGGCCGCGGCCGTCGTCGATCGGCGACGTCGAGTGGGTGTAGTAGCGGCGATCGCTCTCGTCCCCGAGCGAGAACTGAACGGGCCGGTTCTCGGCGTCGTTGGCCGCGTCCGCGCCGGTCGTCGCGCCCTCGGCGGTCCGATCGTCGTTCCCGCGTCCCGTCGCGCTGTCACTGCCGTCCGTCTCGAGCGTCCCGTCGATCGACGGGTCGATATCGACGGCCGGAACAACGTCCGCGATCGGCTCGCCGACGAGATCGTCGCGGGAGCGTCCGAAAATCTCCTGTGCGACCGGATTGCTGTCGACGATCCGGCGGTCGGCGTCGACGACGAGCACGCCGCTCTCGAGGTTCGTGACCACTTCGCTGCGCGCGATCGGTGCGATCTCGAGGAGGCGATACCGGTAGAGGCCGAAGGTGATCGCGAGCCCGGTGACGGTGAACCCGATCGGTGTCACCCCGATCGTCTCGAGCGACGAGGTCGAGACCACGGCCGTCGCCCAGGGGACCGTGATGGCGACGAAGACGACGACCCCCTGCCAGCGGTAGAGCCGTTCGCTTCGCACGATCAGGTCGAGAACGAGCACGGACGTGGCCGCGAGACAGAGCGTCGCGTATCCGAGGTGAACGAACAGTCCGACGTTCGGCTCCGAGGTCGCGACCGTCGCGGTCGATTCCCACCAGCCGGCGAGTGCGACGGTCTCCGTGCCTGCCGGCCCCCAGAGCACGTGGGTCCAGTCGTTGATCGCCAACAGCCCGGCCATGACCAGCGGCTCGATCGCCAGCAGCCCCTGTTTGCGGCGGGTGAGCCACCGATCCTTGCCCGTGTACTGCAGCGCGAACACGAGAAACAGCGTCGGGATCGCGGCGGCGCACAGCCACTGGAGGTTCGCCCAGTGTAGCTTCCAGGCCAGCGCCGTCGATTCGATCTCGAGGACGTGTGCGCCCAGCCAGACGGCGACCGTCGCCATGAGCGCGGAGAGGGAAGCCGAACCGGGGGCTGGGCGCGTCCGCCACGCGGCCGCGACGGTGCCGACGGCGACGACGAACGAGAGCAACAGGACGACGCTGTACGGATCGATCGGCAAGCCCATCCCTGATAGCTACCTGTGCATCGACGACGCCCAAGTGTCTACCGGCCGGTTCGGGTGTGGCGGGACGCGATGGGAACGGCCCCCGTGCGACACTCAGTCGTGGACCAGCACGTCGAGCACGTCGGGCCCGTCGCGACCGAGCGCCTCCTCGAGTGCACCCTCGATCCCGTCGGGCGTTTCGACGCGCTCGGCGCGTGCCCCGTGGCTCTCGGCGTTTTGCACGAGGTCGACCGCCGGCTCGAAGTCCATGCCGACGAACTCGTAGTCCGCTTCCTCGCCGCCCATGATGTTGAGCGTGTTGTCCTTCAGGATGCGGTAGTTGCGGTTGTCCGAGATGACGACCGTCAGATCGAGATCGTAGCGGGCGGCGCTGTAGATCGAGTGGGGGTAGTACTGGTAGGAGCCGTCGCCGATGAAGCCGACGACGTCGCGGGGGTCGTCCCGCTGGCCTTCGGCGACCGCAGCACCGACCGCGGCCGGAAGTCCGTAGCCGAGCCCGCCGCCTTTGTTCGAGATGTACTGCTCGGGTGCGAGGTCCCAGCGGGTCAGCATGGCGTACTTCGAGGTAACGCCCTCGTCGACGATCGCGGCGTCGCCCGCGACCCGCTCCATGGCGTCGACCAGTTCGGCCTTCGACGACCGCGGATCGTCCGCCGCGTCGCCTTCACCGTAGCCGCTCATCTTGGCCTCGACCATCTCTTTGACCCCCGCGACGTCCTCGAGTCGGTCGGCGACGACGTCGTCCGAGAGGCCTCCCCGAACGC
Organism: Natrinema salaciae; assembly: GCF_900110865.1. Taxonomy (NCBI): domain Archaea; kingdom Methanobacteriati; phylum Methanobacteriota; class Halobacteria; order Halobacteriales; family Natrialbaceae; genus Natrinema; species Natrinema salaciae. The sequence continues at coordinate 697,742 of NZ_FOFD01000001.1, read as the reverse complement.
GCTCGGTGATCCCCTGCAGGACGAGCCCCGGATCGCCGATCACGGCCGCGTCGGCGGGCTGGTTCTTGCCGACCTGCCAGGCGTCGTCGCCGACGTGGATGCAGGTGGTGTCGTCGTCGACCAGCACCTCCTCGTGGCGGGTAAGGGTCGTATTCGTCGAGACGCCGGCGAAGAGGATCGTGTCCGTGTCCATCAGCATCGCGGCGAGCTCCTCGCTGGTCGGCAGATAGGAAACCCACTGGTCGTGATCGGTCGGGAAGTCGACCTCGCAGGAGAGGATCTCGCCGTGGACGCGGGCCCCCGTCGCCTCCGCGAGTTCGACCGCCGCAGCGACGGCGTCCGCGCCCGAGCGGGCGATGTGATCGCCGACGACCATCACCGGATCGTCGGCCTCGGCCAGCAGGTCGGCGGCGCGATCGAGTTGTGCGGGATCACCGCTGCCCGCGTTGGGAATCGGACCCAGCCGCTCGGGTTCGGCGTCGGTTTCGGCCAGCATCACGTCCAGCGGGAGCCCGAGGAAGACGGGTCCCGTAGGCGGCGTCATCGCGACCCGGAACGCCCGACGGAGCATCGTCGGCAGGGCCGAGACGTCGAGAACCTCGTCGGACCACTTGCAGAACTGGTCGGCCATGTCGACCAGATCGCCCGAGAGGATCGGTTCCTCGTGACGGAAGTCCGTGCTGTGGTTGCCCGCCGTCACGACCAGCGGCGCGCCGACGATCTTGGCCGCGTAGAGGTTCCCCAGCCCGTGGGCCAGCCCGGGAGCGATGTGGAGATTCGCCACGCCGACCGGGGTGATCGAGTCGTCGTGGTGGGCGTGGTATCGCCGCCGCTGGGCGTAGCCGCCGGCCATCCCGACCGCGATATCCTCGTGGAGCCCGAGCCTGTACTCGAGGTCGCTCTCACCGATCGCGTCCATGATCGGCAGTTCGGTCGTTCCCGGATTACCGAAGACGTAGTCGACCCCGTAGGACTCGAGAGCGTCAGTGAAGAGATCCGCACCAGTATAGCCATCTGTCATGCTCTTTCGTGATACGGCACACCACATCAAATTGTGTGTTTCGGAAGCCGATTCCAGCGTGTGTGGCCTCGACCGGGGTATTATACGTCAGTTCGTTGTCCCTCGGGATATGGCCCTCGCGAGAGACGAGACCGGCGTCGGTCCGACGGCTCGAGCCCTCTGGTCGCAGGTCCATCCCGTCTTCATGACGCCGCCGCTGGCCGCGTCGCTGTTCGGCGCGATTCTCGCCGGGGGCGTCGACCCGCTGCTCGCGGCGGTCCACGTCGCCGCGATGTTCGCGGCTGTCTACACCGCCCACGTCAAGGACGGGTACGTCGACTTCCACGTTCGCGGCGAGGACGACGACCATCCGCTGACCGAACGGGGGTGTCGACTCGCGCTCGCGCTGTCGTCGACGGCGTTCGCGCTGTGTTGTCTCGTGCTCGGCGTTCTCGTCGGCCCGGTCGCGGTCGCACTGACCGTCCCCGCGTGGCTAATCGCCTATCACCACGCGCCACAGCTCGACACGAACCCGGTGACGGCGACGACCGGGTACCCGCTCGGTATCGCCCTGTCGGTGCTCGGTGGCTTCTACGTCCAGGCCGCGACGATCACCGCCGTTCCCCTCGGCTTCGCCGTCGTCTTCCTCACGCTCCTCTCGGGGATCAAGGTGATCGACGATGCACAGGACTACGCCTACGACCGCTCGATCGAGAAGCGCACCGTCGCGGTCGTTCTCGGCCCCGACCGCGCGTACGACGTCGCCTACGGGCTGATGACCGTTGCACTAACGGCCGTCGTTGCCTTCGCCGTCGCTCGGGTCTTTCCCCTCACGGCGCTCCTCGCAGCACTCGCGTTCGCCGCGGTCGCCGGCGTCGCGCGGCGAGCCGACCCCGAACTCGCGACCATGCTGCTCATCCGCGGGTCGTACGTCTTCCTCGCGGTGCTCGTGGCCGCCGTCCGGTTCGATCCGATCGGCCGACTGGTGTGAGCGAACCGTGGCGGCGACGACGCGTCCCGAGTGACGGGCGATCACGCGACCTCGGGGTCTCAGAGCGATTGCCGGTGTCCGCATCGGGGGCAGTACATGGTCCCGTCCTTGATGAGCGTGTAGCTCTCGTCACAGTGGCCACACGGGCAGCCGACCGAGACGCCGGCCTCTCGACCGATCGCGGCGACCGTGTTACGCAGCTGGGTCTGGCGACGCTCCGCGGCCTCGAGACGGCTTCTGAAGGAAGCTAACTCCGCGGACAGCGTTCGGTCGTGCCGGGGGTTTGGGATGCGCGCGGGGCGGGGAGTCATGAACCGTGTACGTCGCCGGTGAGCAAAAACGCATCTCCATTCGACGGTTCCCGTGAGAATCCACAAATCCGTCCGAATACGCGGCTTCCGTCCGTATCGTTCGTCTCAGTACTATCGACAGCAGCGTGCCGCGATACTGTACACGAGTGGATCGCGGACCGCGCGGTCGAGCGGACGACGATCGGTCGACGACGCGGGATTTCGACGTCCTGCGGAGGAGTCGGTACGATTCGGGTCAGTTCCGTCCAGAATGAGTGATTATTGGTGATGAAATTCTACAACAGACTTTTCGTCCCGTTCGTCGAACCGGGTGTATGGGGACATCCAGACGCGATAACACACACCCCGGGAGAGAGACGGTCCGAGCACACTACGATTGGGAGGCGACGACACCGAGTCAGGCCATCGTCGAGGCGGTCGCGACCGTCGAAGAAACGACGCCGGTAGCGCTCGCACGAGAGGCCGGAACGACGGTATACGAGCACATCGATCCGGACGCGCTCGATTCGCTCGTCGGGTCCGATCGGACCGGCGTCGTCGAGGTCGCGTTCGATATCGATCACCATCACATCACGATCGCGAGCGATGGCCGGCTCGTGATCACCGTCGGCGACCAGTGACCGCGACGGGGCGGCGTCTCGAGCTCACTGAGAGTGCGCCGGCCGACCGTGCGCTGCCGTTCGAGCGGGAGTAGCCGAACAGCCCTATTACAGAGATTCGAGGAGAACGCCCACGACTTTAGTTTCGGATTTCTGTCCGATGGCGTCTCGGAATCTCTCGTAGCGCAGCTGCATGGCGCGTCAGTGCCCACCACACCGGGCGAAGCCTGAAGAGCGAGCGTTGAGGACCCCCCGTATGGAACTCGTCGAAGCCACCGCGGACGACCTCGATACGCTCGTCGACCGCTGGTACGACCTCGCGACTGAGATGGAGGAGTACGCCGAATTGAACGAACTCGCCTACGCGGACGTTCACGAGGTCCCCGACGACGGCTTCCGCGCTCACCTCGACGACGAAGACATCACGGACCACCTCATCGTTCACGAAGGCGAGACGATCGGCTTCGTCACGCTCCGCGAGGGCCGTCACCCCTCCCGGCGGTACTCGAAATATCTCCGCATCGTAAACATCGCTATCGACGAAGACGACCGGAGTCACGGTCACGGTACGGCGGTCGTCGAGCGCGTAAAAGAAGTCGCTCGCGAGCGAGGCTGTGATCACCTCAAAGTTTCCTGCGAGTGGCAGAACGAGGACGCACGCCGGTTCTATCGCAACGCGGAGTTCCAGCCGAAGCAAGTCGACTACGCACAGCCCCTGGAGTAAGTCGACGTGAGTCGGTCTCTCTGCCCGCTCGAAACACTGGCGAAAACTCGAGGGAGAAATTATGACAGATGGCCGTTAATTATTGAGACGTGCTGCATACACAGCACACCAGTTCGCTCGATTCTCGAATAGCGGCCATTTAAGAACCGCATCTGATGAAGGGGGAGGGATTTTCCAGTGGTGACACAAATCGTACACTGATGGGGCTTCCCGACATAGATTCGGCTGTTTTCTTTGGGTTGATTACGATGGTAACGTGGGGAATCTGGGTAGTCCTGGGCAACGCTGCGTCGGAGTCCATCGATCCGAGGACGGCCGCCGCGATCTCCTATCTTGTTGCGGGACCCCTTGCACTCGGATTCATCCTCGTGTCAGACGCATCGCTCGCCATTACTGCGAGAGGAGGACTGCTCGCTGGTACGGCCGGATTGTTCACCGGAATCGGCCTCATTTCGATGTACGTCGGCCTCTCCGGAGGGTCAACGACGATCGTCTCCACGCTCGGTGCGATGTACTTCGTCATCGCGGCCGTCATCGGTATGGTCGTCCTCGGAGACGACGTTACGATAACGAGGCTTGCCGGGATAGCGTTCGCAGTTATTGGGGTCGTCTTGGTCACCCGATAGATCCGCCCTGCGTAATTGTTGGGCACCGAATAGTACTACCAGTACTACCGAAACAAGCGAGTCAACGCGCGCCTTCCACGACGCAGAGAGACGTCGCGGTTCGTGCGAACGCTCTCAATTCGTACTCACGATCTTGATCACGTCGCCCTCCTCGAGTTCGTAGTCCTCGCCGACTTCGCGCTTCGATCTGGCGTCGACCGCGTGCAGATAGCCGTCGCCGATGTCCGAGTGCACGGCGTAGGCGAGATCGACCGGGGTCGATCCGTCGGGCAGCAGGAAGGCGTCGGGCAAGACGTTGCCGCTCCCGTCGGACCACTTCGAGGCGTCCTCGACCGGGTAGGCGGTGAGGTGGTCGAGCAGGTCGTAGACCGCGTGGTCGAGCGCCGCCTGCACGCCGGTGCCGTCCCACTCGGCCATGGTGTTCGCGAGCCCCTCGAGGGCCTCGCGCTGGGCGTCGGTGACGCCGTCGCCGATCTCGATCGTCTCGTCGCCGGGGTCGTACTCGATCAGGCCGTTGTCGGCGGCCCGCCGGAGGGCGAGTTCGCCCTCCGCCGTCGTGGGAATCACCGGTTTGTCCAGCTCGAGCAGGCGATCGACGTTCTCCGTGGGGGCGACGTCGATCTTGTTCGCCGCGACGACGATCGGCTTGGTTCGCTGGCGAACGTCCCGAGCGAGGGCTTCCCGGTGGTCGTCCTCCCACTGGATCGGGTCGTCCGGATAGTCGAGATTGCGGAGGACGATCGCGATCTGTTTCGGCGACGCGCCGAAGCCCGAGAGCATGTCCGCCAGCGCGTCGTCGATGTCGAAGTCGGGCGAGCGGGACTTGCGTTCGACCGACTCCCAGTTGCGTTCGACGATGCCCGCCAGCCAGAGGTCCATCTCCTCCTCGATAAAGTCGATGTCCTCGAGCGGGTCGTGATCGCCGATATCGACGGGTTCGCCCTTCTCGTTGGTCCCGCCGGAGGCGTCGACCACGTTGACGATCACGTCCGCGTTCGTGAGCTCGTCGAGGAACTGATTGCCCAGTCCCTTCCCCTCGTGGGCCCCCGGGACGAGTCCCGCCACGTCCAGCAGTTCGATCGGGACGTAGCGCTTGCCGTCCTCGCAGTTGTCGGCGTTACAGCGCTCGTCGCGCTCGAGGCAGGGACACGCCGTCCGGACGTAGCTCACCCCGCGGTTGGCATCGATCGTCGTGAAGGGATAGTTGGCGACGTCTACCTCCGCCATCGTCGCCGCCGTGTAGAACGTGGACTTGCCGGCGTTGGGTTTCCCGGCAAGCGCGATCGAAAGCATGGCTCAGGGTAGCAGGGTCCGGGAAAACTACCTTTCGATTCCGCACCCCGGGTTCCGACGGGGAGTCGACTCCCGGATCGGAATTTCGACGACCGTTATCTGGTACCCGGTTCGAACGACTCGAGGACGACCGACGCCTCGCGGACCCCCTCTTCGAAGACGGCGTGATCCGACGCCGAGACGCGGTCCGCGTGTGGGTTCCAGTCGACGGCTCGGATCGCGCGCAGTTCGGGCAGCGTCGCGTGTCGAAGACCGACCGCGACGGCGTCGACGGAGTCGTCCGTGTGATACGAGACGGCGCGGGCGAGCGCGTCGACGGACCGCGTCTCGCCGTTCCACTCGTGGTAGAGCACGGCGAGCGCGAGTCGAGCGCGTTCCTTCCGGAGCACCTCGAGGACCGTCTCCGCCGTCGACGGGACGGAGACGACGGCGTCGACGCCGGGATCCGTCGCCGACGTCGGATCCATCTCGACGGCGGTATCCGAGTCGTCGCGCTCGGCCGGCCCCGTCGGGCGGACTGGCTCCGCGGGTCGGATCGCGGTGTCGGCGTCCACCGACGTGGCGGCCCGCGAGGCCGGCTCCGCGGTCACCGACGCGTCCGGCGTTGCGTCGTCACCGATCGCCGTCCCGGCGGCCGTCTCGTCGGTCGCGGCCTTCGTTTCGGCGGTCTCCGTCGACCGGTCAGCGGTCGACTCCGAATCGTCGGCGGTCGCCCGCGACGGATCGGCGCTCGAGTCACAGTCGCTCTCGCGAACACCGGACGGGGCGGCGGACGGTGCCGACGGAACCGGTCGCGGCTTCCGAACGCCGGTCGCGAAGCCGGTCGCACCGCCGACCGCCGCGAGGATCGTCACCAGCGAGAGCGGATCGCTGATCGTCCCTCCCTCGAGGGCCACGTAGCCGACCAGCCAGCCGCCGAGCGCGCAGGCGACCACGACTCCGATCGAGACCCGCGTCGCGACGCGCTGGCGGACGTCGGCCGAGACGTCGTGGCGAGCCAGCCAGACGCCGCCGGTGGCCAGTCCGGTCGGGACGAACAACGAGACGAACAGTTCGAACGCGACGACCGGTTGCGGGTCCGGCGTCTCGAGCGTTCGGACGGTCCCCGCGACCGCGAGCGCGAGGCCCATCGCGACGATCGCGGCGGTCGACTCCCCCCACCCCTCCCAGTCGTATCGTCCGGGGGTAGCGAAACGCATACCTCCACGTTTCAGGGACTGTCGTATAAAATGGACTGCTCGCGAGTCGACACGTTCGTCGACCGCGGCTCCGACTCGACGACTCTCGTCGACGCGGTCACAACTCGACGGCCATCATCACCTCGTCGACGTAGTGGCCGTTGAGTTTGTAGTGATCTTCCCGGATCGCCTCCGTCTCCCAGTCGTGTTCCTCGAGGAACGAGATCGCGTCTTCGTTGGTCGAGGGGACGCTCTGGTAGACCTTCTCGTAACCGTTGGACGCGGCCCACTCGAGGCCGCGCGCGAGGAGGTGGGAGCCGACGCCGTGCCCGCGGTACTCGTCGAGAACGCCGACCGTGAGCTCCGCGGTGTGGCTCAACTTCTCCAACTCCGGCGCGTGGAGGTGGACCCAGCCGACGACGTCGCTCTCGACCGTGGCGACGAAGAACATCCGCGACTGGAGTTCGTTGTGCCGGAGTAGCGCGTCCTCGTGATCGATCTCGTCGGCGACGCTCTCGGCTTCGATGTACGTTTTCTCTTCCGCGACCTGTCGGATCGCGCCGACGATCCCCGTCAGATCCTCCTGTCTCGCCGGCCGAATGTGGAACTCGAGCGCGTCGGAGACGTACTCCTCTTCGGCACCCGCATCGATGGTTACCCGGAGTTTTCCGTCCGCTTCCTCGAGTCGACCGTCCCGTTTGAGGATCGCGACGTGGTGACGGAACCCGCCGGGATCGATGTCGAGCCGTTCCTGCGTCTCTTCGGGGTCGACCGCGCCGTGTCGCTCGACGTACTCGTATATGTCTTTGCGATCCGCGTGACCGAACTCGAGCGCATCAGTCGATTCCATGATACATGATACCACCCAACAATACTTAATCCTTGTCGAGCGACGTCGATTCGAACGGCGGTAGCGACGCCGCGTCCGGGTCCGTTCCAGGAGGGGGTGCAGTCGGCCGTTCGCGGCAGCCGTGCGACCGACGGCTCGGCGGGGCGGGCCCGAACCGGCACGGTAACTTAAGATGCCAACTGGTACAGCCGGAGGGCCTTCTATCGGTAGTTCGTCCGTCAGCGTGCGTGAGATGACCCGTCGGAGACGGCGGGACACTCGACAGGTGTCCATCTCGCGTCCCTATGATCGGAGCGAACGTGGTGGTTGCTGGCTGTGCGCTCGCCCTCGCGGTAGCGATCGGATTGGTGGCCCACGAGTGGACCCACGCGGCGGTCCTTCGACTGGCGCGTGTCGAGTACTCGGTCTCCTATTTCCCCGGTCGGTCCGACGGACTCGTTGCGCTGCTCACGACGCGCCCCTGGGCTGCCGTCTATCCCCGGCCGACCGGTCGGGAGCCGCCCTGGACGCTCCGAGTCGCGGCGCTCGCACCCGCCCTCCTCGCGCTTCCCGTCTTCGGACTGGCCGCCGCCGGCTACGTGACGACCGAGACGCCGGTCGTCGCCGCTGCGGCCATCGGCTGGCTCGCCTGTGCACTGCCCAGTCCGCAGGACTTTTCGGTCGCCTTTCACGCACACCGACTCCTCGAGCGGTCGGTCGAGACGGACGCGGCAGTCGTCTCCCGCGCCGACTGACGGTCGTCGTTCGGCTGTCGCGTCACGGTTCGAAAATCCGCCGAGCACTATCGACGGAACGAACCGGTGGACCACGCGTGGACGCCCGTGAGGATCGCGAACGTAAGGAGAATCCCTCCCGCAGCGGCGAGTCCAGGAATCGAAGCGCCCCCGGTCGCGATCGCGACGAGACCGATCGCCCAGAGCGCAGTCGCCACGGCGTATCGTCGTGGCCACCGTCCGGGCGAAGGAGTTTCGGTCGGTCGGCCGAGATACGAGTCGAGCTGTGACGTCAGCGGCGTCGGCTCGACTCGGCCTCGATCCTTGTCGTAGTCGACGATTCCGTGGTTGTCGAGCTTCGGAAGGTGCGACTGGTACAGGGAGATGTACACGCGCTGGCGGTCGCTCGAGCGCAGGTGCTCGACGGTCGTCCCTTGCTCCCAGGCAGCGATCTGTTCGGCGAGTTCGCGCAAGCGGACCGGACCCTCGGCGTCGCGAAGGTACCGAAGCACGTCTCGGCGACGTTTCGTCTGGAGGAGATGGTAGATATCGTCCAGCGAGAGGTCCGGCGGCGTGTCCGTATCGGACGCTCCAGCCGACTCGTCCGCGGTGTCCGTCCAACTGCGTCCGATCACGTCACTCTCGCCAGAGAGTATATTCGTCCGATAGATAAAACTACGGACCTGTCGTGTTTTCCGGATATATGCGCGAAGAGAACGGGTAGTAGGGCCGCGAACGGCCCCATCAGCGGTGCCACGGTCTCACAGCCACGAAAGACCGCGGACCGGTCTCGAGTACGGATGATCCACCGGCGTTCACAGCGACGTCGAAGGCGTGAACCAGTCGGAGCGATACCGACACTGTATTGTCTCCCTGTTCAGTAATAAAACCATTCCTTGGACCAAATATGGCTTTTTCGAGGGAACGGGTCATATGTGGGCTCTGTAACGAGGTTTTGTGTGAACGTTGTCGTACTCTGTGATCTCGATAGTGACGAACTGAGAGCCGGCGGGATCGAGTCCGCGGGTCGATTCGAGCGTGACCGCTCGCTTCTCAGGGGTCGATCGCCATCGGCGCGGTTCGATCCGTCAACTCCGCGCTGACGAGCGCCGCGTGACTCCGACGGAGTCGCTCCGAGAGCGCCTGGTGTGAGATATCTAACTCCGCCGCCAGCTCCTTGAGCGTCACCCCTCTCGGAACGTCGAAATAGCCGAGTTCGTGTGCCTTACAGATCGTCTCGTACTGCGTCTCCGTCAACGGCGTTTGCGCGCTCGCGAGGTCGTTTACACCGCTGATTCTGGTGACGTCGGCTCCGAACTCGTACTGCTCGAGCAACTCGTGACACGCCGAGACGGACGCCCGATCGTGAAAGAGCAGTTTCAGCATCCAGCGCCCCTCTCGGCCCCGCGCCGTCAGGATCGCACCGTCGTTCTCCGTCACGATCTCCTCGAACAACTTCACGCCGTCTCCGAACTCGAGTCGAAACAGCCAGCGGTCGTGTTGGCCAGGGTTCGGCCCGTCGTCCGCCGAGGATCGCTCTCCGTCGTCGGCCACGCTCGCGAGCACTTCGACCGACGGATCCGACTCGAGCGCTCGCCGGACGCCGTCGCGGTCCGGACCGCTCGTCCAGACGAGCGGTGGCGATCCGCCGATCATTCCGCCGACCTGAAACTCGAACGTCGACTCTCGATCGAACGTGCGAGCGAATCCGAGTCGATCAGCCGGGATCGCGAGTTCGACGACTGTGGTCATCATCGAAGCCCACCACAGAGACGTATAGACGGGTTTGGTTTCCGGTAGCCTTTCCCGCCACCCAATTCCGATGACTGTCACTTCTGCCAGAGGGTCGGTACTGCTAACGTGTCGCCTCGTGAGGGGCTCTCCACGGCCGTTCTAGCCACTTCCATTTTACGCCCCACCTTTCTTTACCCACAATTATCAGTGTGTTGTAGTTTGTGTCTCGGCCGAGAGACGACGGAACTACCTCGACCTGACCGTTCTCAAACTGTGCAACTCCCGGGCAGGTACAAGTGCGGTCGCGTCGCCGTTTCGATAGGCCACGAATTGAAAATTGGCCGACAGGGAATGTACGGTGTTCGTCACCGCGCGTCGTTTTCGTCGATGTGGTCGTCGACGGTTCGATCGATTCGCAGTCGTCGGTGACAGGGAACGCGGGGGGATGACCGAACCGCGTGCCACGTGTCGCGTCGAAACGGACACGCCACTGTAGGCGAACGCGCGTGGCCGTCCTGTGGACTCGAAGCGGCAGAAACGCGAACGCGACGTGGAACGTTCTTTCTCGCGGCCCGTCCGAACTCGGCGTGGTTCCCTCCGACGACATGCCCGTGGAGACTGCGCTGCCTACGGAGCCCGCGATCGTATTCGTACCGCGCGTCGTGGACGCAGAACGTCGCTCCCTCCACGAGCGAACGCAAGCGAGTGAGTCGTGGACGGCGGTTCACCGCTGGAGCCGTGCAACGGGTTCGTCGCCGTCGCCGCGTTCGAGTTCGACCAGCCCGTCCGACTCGAGGTCGGTCAGCAGTCCCTCGAGCCACTCGCGACCGTACTCGCCGTCGGGCGCGTAGTCGACGCGGATGCGGTGGCCGAGCGCGTCGAGGTCGAGTTCGTCGTACTCGCGGAGCGTGCCGATCACGCGACCGCGGAACTGCCGGCGGCTCCCCTCGAAGCTCGGTTGGGTCGGCACGTCGGGTGCGGTGAAGTCGCCGCTGGCGTACGCGCCGCACCACTCGCGCCACGGACAGCCCGCCTCGTCGCAACTCGGGGTCTGCTCGCAGGCGACGCCGCCCAGTTCCATGATCGCGTTGTTCCAGACTCGAGAGCGACCATCGGGCATGAGCTTGCGCGCGGCCGCTTCGAAGGCCGCGTCGTCGTCCGGCACGTCGAAGGCGCGGTAGAGCACACGCTTGACGTTCGTGTCGACGACTGCGTCGCCGTTGTTGAACGCGAAACTGGCGACCGCGTTGGCCGTGTACGGGCCGACGCCCATGAGTTCCTGCAGTTCGTCGGGAGTGTGGGGGAACTCCCCGTCGTAGTCGTCTTCGATCTGACCGGCAGCCTCGTGGAGGTACTTTGCCCGGTTGTTGTATCCCAGGCTGTGGTCCGTCCAGAACCCCACGACGTCGGCGCGGTCGGCGTCGGCTAGCGCGGCGGTCGTCGGCCACCGCTCGAGGAACGCCTCCCAGGCCTCGACGACCCGGTCGAGCTGGGTCTGTTGGCTCATCACTTCGCTGACGAGGATCGCGTAGGGGTCGTCGGTCCGTCGCCACGGGAACTCGCGGTGGTCGTCCTCGTACCACGCGATCAGCGCCTCGCGAACGGCCGCTCGATCGTCCGGCGGGGTCCACTCGTCGGCCGGTTCCGCTGCATCACTCATCGGTCCCGGTAGCGGCTACGACCCCTTACTGGTGGCGGTCCCGACCGACGACCGAGTCCGGGTCGGTCGACACCGACGAGACCACCACGAAAGGTCTATCCGATCCCCTCGAGTCCCCTCTCGTATGAGCCTCGACGATCTCAACGAGGACGTGACGGAATCGTACGCCGACTTCGGTGACGAGCTTGCGCTCTCGCTCGACCGCGAGACCAGAAACGAGCTCGCCCTGCTCGAGACCGCCCTCGAGCCCGAGGAGACGGACGAACTCGTCCGGCGGGCGATTCACATGCTCTTCCAGTCCACCGTCGACACCGGCAAACTCGACTTCCAGCTCCGAACGGCCTACGACGTCACGTACGACGAGTACCTCTCCGGCATGACCTTCGAGGAGATGACCGGCGCGGACCAGTACCCGACGATGGACGACGAGCGGCGCTACCAGTTCTGACGGACCGCTCACGGGTCGGGTGTCGATCCGAACGCCGTACTCGGCCGTCGCTCCGGTCGTGACAGCCGAACTGATTGTAGCCAGAATCCGTACTTCTACTCGCGTAATACGTGATCTTATTCGCTCTCAGCCCCTCGTATCACACATGACACTCAGTCAAAATTCACTCGAGTCCGAATACCTGTGTCCCAAATGTGCGGGCCCGCTGTCCGCCCGCCACGAGTCGTTCGCCTGCGACGACTGCGGCTACACGCCGCGTCACGGTGCCGATTAGTCCGGCGGCTCCGACTCCTCGAGTCCGACCGATTCTCGACGCGCGGTCGTCGTGATACCGGCGTCGCCGCCGGCATCGAACAGCGGTGGCCGTCACCCGCCGCAGGTCGACGGCCGCCCTCAGTTCGTGTTCGTTCGGTTTCCCGGTTCCCCGCTTCGTTCGCGCGATTGCGTTCCACTCAGCCGTCGCTCAGCGGGACGAACGGCAGCGTCGCTCGTTCGTCGGCCGAGTAGGTCAGCGCCTCCGTCCGGCTGACGCCCGCGGGCGTCACCAGGTCCATCACGCGCGGCGCGTTCTCGGCCGCACCGGGGGTGGCACCGCCGAACACGTAGTCGGCCGCGTCCTCGGCGACGGGACGGAGCGTGCCCCGATCCTCGGACTGGACCATCGCGACGACTTCCAGGTCCGAGAGCGGCGTCTCGCCGAACGCCGCCCGATCGACCGAGAGTGATACGGCGTTCGCGTCGTGGTCCACGTCGTCCCGAACGGCAATCTCGGATCCGTCGTCGTCGGTCAGCGGGTTCCCGCTCGCGTCGACCGCGCTCTTCGTGAACCCGCTCACCTCGAGGCGGTAGTGCCACGCCGACCCGAAGTCGGCGGCCAGGCCGATATCGCCGACTTCGGACGTCGTGCCGCCGTCCGCGTTCGGATCGCGGAGCCACAGCACGAACATCTGCGGCGAGAAGCCGCGGTCGCTTCCCCACGGGTTGTTCAGGGTTTCGACGTCGAACGAGAACCGGACGGTGCTCGAGGTCCGCGTCACCTCGAAGGAGTGGAGGTCGAAGACGCCGTCCGCGAACGCGTCGGCGGTCGGATACGTGTACTCGCCGGGGCCATCGTCGTCGCCGCTCGGGTCGTCGAACGACGCGACGGTCTTCGGCGGCGTGACCCGCACCGTCCGGCTGGCCAGGGACTCCCCCTCGGGCGTCCGGACGGTCACGTCGTAGGTGCCCGCGGCGTCGATCGTCGATCCGAACGCGAACGACTCGTCGGTCGCCCCCGGCGCGAACCGGACGTTTTCGACGGCGGTGACCTCGCCGTCGACCACGAGTTCCACGTTCGTCCCGCCGATGTAGTCGCCGTCGTTCGACCCGGTCGCCGCGATGAACGGCTCTCGGACGAACGTCTCCGCGTCGATCGACACGTCGATCTCCTGGTCGGGTCGCTCGTACCGGGGGAGCTCCGCTCTGTCCTCCCGCGTCGCCGGACGGAGCCGAACGGCGGTGCCGCCGGAACCGACCGTCGACGCCAGCAGGGTCGTGTCGGCGTCGACGATGGCCTCGTCGATGCGGACGTCCTCGAGGTTCTCGTCGTAGTCGGCGTCGATACCGTCGGAGTAGATCTCCGCGACGTACTTGTCGTCCGTGTGGCTCGGTCCACGGTCTCGCCCCTGTCCGCGTTTTTTCTCGTGGCCTCGGCCGTTTCCTTTGGCGTGGCCTTTGCCGCGCCCCTTTTCGTGGCCGCGACCGCGTCCCTTCCGGTGACCGTCGCCGTTTCCTTCTCGCTGACCTCGGCCCCAGCCGTGGTCGTCGTCATCGTCTCCCCAGTCGTGGTCTCCGTCATCCCACCAACCGCAGTCGTCGTCCCACCAGCCGTGACCGGACTCGAGGAAGTCGAGCGGGATCTCGAGCGCACGGCCGTTCTCGTCGGTCATCGCGCCGACGTACCACTCCTCGTCTTTCTGCCGGGCGGTGATCATGTACTCACCGATCGATGCGTCCAGGACGCGCGTGTCGTCCCAGCCCGCAGCCGGGACGTCCTCGATGAACTGGAACGCGGGAACCGTCGGGCCGGTGATCGGCGGCTCCTCGGGTTCCGGCATCGACTCGCCGGGCGCCGTGACGGCGATCGCATCGAGGTTGAAGCCGCCGGTGTCCGCGTCGGTCAGCGCGATGGAGAGGTCGGTGTCTCCGGCCTCGAGCGAGACGGTCGTCGCCGTCGCCGTCCAGACGTCCCAGTAGTCGGTTCCCGGGATCGACAGCTGCTCGACCGGCTCGCCGTCGATTCGGAGGGTAGCCGTCGCGTCGACGCCGTCCCCAAGGCCGTTGTCGGCCTCGTAGTTCGCCACTCGGAGGTGGACGTCGTACTCGCCGGCGTCGACGTCCTCGAGCGTCCAGGTGGCCGTCGACCCGTTGTCGACGCTGTTGGCGTCGACGGGGACGTACGCTTCGCCCTGCGCGTGGGCCCACTCGGACTGCGTGACGAACCCGTCCAGCTCGGCGTGTTGGGCCTGCGCGACCTCCCCGACGCGGAGCGTCGCGGGCTGATCGGCCAGATAGGAACTCGGCAGGTCCGCGACCATCTGGAGGCCGCTGAAGTACGTCGGGTACATCGCGAGCTGTTTGGCCCGCGTCGTCTCGATGCCGCCGGAGCCGGAGTCCATGTCGAAGATCCCCGGCGTGTACTCGACGGGACCGCCGAGCATCCGCGTGAACGGGAAGGTGACGTGGTGGGCGGGGCTGACGTTGCCGAACGCGTCGTACTCCTGGCCTTTCACGCCCTCACGCGTCATCAGGTTGGGGTAGGTCCGGCGGCGGCCGGTCGGGTGGATCGGCTCGTGGATGTCGAGCAGCTGCCGGTTTGCCGCCGCGGTCTCCGCGACCAGCGTGTGGTGGTTGACCAGCACCTGATTGTGGTGGTTGAACCCCTCTCCGGCCAGATTGCCGCTGTCGGCGACGTAGCCGTTCTTGATCGTTCGGATCCCGAGGTCGTCGTACAGCCCGAACGCCGCCTCGAGCTGGGACTCGTAGTTGCGAAAGTCCCCCGCCGTCTCGTTGTGCATCGTCATCTGCGTCGGCGGCTCGAGGCTCGCGCCGTAGTCGGTCACTCCCTCGAGGTCGAAGTCGGGATACGGTTCGGTGAAATCGAGCTCGCTCCCGTCACCCGGGTAGCTCGACCAGCCCTGGTTCCAGCCCTCGACGAGCACGCCCGGGATGTCGTGCTCGCTCGCGAAGTCCATGTACTGCTTCGCCCGGCCGGTCTGTGCGCCGTGGTTGCCGGTCTGCGGGCCCTGGTACTCCCAGTCGGCTCGGCCGGTGATCATCAGCCACCAGACGCCGATGAACTTCTGGGGTTCGATCCAGTCGGTCCCCTGCGTGAACACGTCGTCGCTGTAGTCGTCGTTGAGGTTGACGATGAGGTTCGATTCGACGAGGTCGCCCGGCCGGTCGCCGAGCTGGATCGTCCGCCACGGCGTCACGTGAGGGGCGGACGCGGACACTTTCGTTCCGTCGGGAAGCGGCGCGAGGGTCGACTCGAACTCGGTGTCGCCGCTCTCCTGCGGCGCGATCGCCAGCGACGCGTAGTCGTCGAGGTTCGCCTCGTGGACGCTGAGGTAGCGATCGTCGGCCGTCCGCATCGTCATCGGCGTGTGGACGCCGTCGAACTCGCCGCCCAGCTCGTCTTCGAGCGTCGAGCCGATCTCGCTCAGCGATGTCTCCTCGTACTCCACTTCGAAGTTGTTGTAGTCGTTGGGAATCCACCACGACTCGTAATCCTCGGCGAAGGCGTACTGGGTCCGCTCGGACGTGATGACGAACTGGTCGCCGAAGCTCTCGTCGAAGAGGAACCGGAATCCGAGGCCGTCGTCGAACACCCGCAGCTCGAGGGTGCCGGCCCGACCCGGTCCCGCGGTCTCCTCGAGACCGAGTCGGAGTTCGGTGTAGTGTTCGCGGATCTCGTCGTACCGATCCCAGACCGGTTCCCAGCACGTGTCGACCGTCGTCCGTTCGCTTCCAGTGACGGCGATATCGGTCGCGTCGCCGCCGACGCCGAACGGCGACTGGCGCTGGAACTCGAACCCGAGACAGGAGGGCTCGATGACGGTCGTCCCCTCGAACGAGACGCTGTAGGACGGCGTCCCGTCGCCGACGTCGACGGTTACGGCGACGCTGCCGTCGGGCGAGGACACCGTCTGCGTCGCCGAATCGTCGCCCCCACAGACCGGCGAGGCCGCGTGCGCCGAAACGTTCAGCGAGTAAGCCGACGCCGCGAGCAGTGACGCCATACCGCCGAGTACTCCCCGTCTCCCGTACGATTCGAATGTGTGGTGTGATCTTTCATCAACCATTACATCCATACGTCCCGATACGTACACTAAAAATTTACTACGAATCATGGTAGGAGTGAGTGAATATAAATTGGAAGATTGATACATTCGACTCGTGTCCGTCGAACACTCGAGAGTCGGGTCGGTCTGCCGACGCCGTGACGAGCCTGGCGGAAATCGGTCTCAGAACGAGTGCCACGAGTCGAGCGCGACTCGGCCGCCCGTTACAGTCGGAGCGATCGTCGCGACCGCGGCGAGAAGCAGGAGCGTCGTCTCAGTCGTCGATCGGTGCCGCACTCGAGAGCGCTTCGTCGATGTCGGCCTCGGCCATCTTCTCGACCAGGGCCTCGATCACTTCCTCGCGCTTGCCGGTGACGAACTTGATCGAGCCGACGACGAGGTGGCCGCCGCCCGAGACGCCGCCGCCCGCGATCTCGGCCTCGAGTTCCGAGACCATGTTGGGGATGTCCAGACGGACGCCGTCACTGCGGAGCACGGCGAAGTCCGGGCCGTACCCGACCGTGATGACCGGATCACCGGTTTCCTCGATCTTGCGGTCGTGGATCTCGCCGGTCGTCTTCCCCGGCGCTGGGTAGGTAAAGCGGTGGGCGTAGTTCTCGACGTCGATCCGGTAGAGGTGCGCCCCGTTCTCGAGCGTCTCGTGCTCCAGGTGGGGCATCGCGGCGTCGAGTTGCTCGTCGACCTCCTCGCGACCGCGCTCCGCGAAGAACTCGACGAGCTCGTGATGGCGCTGTTCGTCGTCGCTATCGACCTCGAGCAAGTCCTGAATGAGCTGGTCGCCGGAGTTGTAGCGCAGCCAGAAGGCGGCGTAGTCGAGCGCCTCGCTGACGTCCTGCAGGCGATTCTCGTCGTACCCTTCCTCGGCGGCGAGCTCGAGATAGTCGTCCATCGCGTCGGCCTTCGAGCGATCCGAGAGGCCGGCGACCGCGGGAATGTGGCGGAGTTCGCCGGTGATGTCGGGGTAGATCATCCGTGCGAGCTCCACGCAGAGCATCCCCGTCGTGATCCGGTAGTCCTCGTCGTGAAGGTAGGGGTTCACGTGGGCGTCGAGCAAGTCCTCCACCGCTTCGGGGTCGGGATGGTGGTGGTCGACGACCGCGATCGGGATGTCGTAGTGGGCCAGCGTCTCGTAGGCCGGAACGTCCTCGGCCGTCGAACCGTTGTCGAGCATGAGCAAGAACGGGAGCTGCTGGCCGTGTTTCTCGCGGTCCTCGAGCGCGAAGTTCAAGTCGCGAGTCGCGTCCTCCATCTCGTAGAAGGGCGCTTTCGCCGGCAGCCGCTTGATCAGGTGACGCGGCGCGTTCTCGTCCTCGTGGACGTCGGCGATAAAGCGCTGGAGGGCGATCTGGACGGGGACCGCGGCACACATCCCGTCGCCGTCGGCGTGGTGGCGCACGCGGATCGGACGCCCCTCGAGCACCATCCGGCGGAGGAGACGGGCGACTTCCTCGAGATCGGGGCGGAGCTTTTCGAACGCCGGCCAGTCGATCAGCGGGTCGACGTCGTTTGGTTCGGCGCGGGCCTCGAGCGCGTCTTCGAGTCGCTCGCGGGCCTCGTCGGCGTCCTCGCCCTCGAGCGTCGTGAGGCCGTCGACCTCGATCTGGACCGAGCCTTCGCGGTGTTCCGGCGTCCCGGTGACGCGAACGATGTCGCCGACCTCGACGGCGGGGTAGGCGCGGACGCCGGCCTCCTCGAAGGCCGCACAGGGGACGACGCCCTGCTCGTCGGCGACGTGGAAGATCGTCGGGCCGCCGGTCTGTTTGACCTGGGTGACCGTCCCTTCGAGGTGGATCTGTTCGCCGATGGTACGTTCGAGGCGGCCGGTTCCGGTCAGCGAGTAGTCGTGGCCGACCTCCTCGAGCGTGTAGTCGTCGACGTCGACCGGCTCGAAGGCCAGGTCGCCGTTCTCGCGTACGCTTTCGAGTTCGACGACGAGTTCGTCGCCGACGGCATAGGTACCCTCGAGGACGGATTCGTGGACGAGTCCGGAGACGGAGTCGGAGAGATCGACGAAGACGCCGTAGTCGACGATGCCGTTGATCACGGCCAGATAGGGGCGGCCCTGCTCGACGTCGTCGGCGGTACAGTCGGGAGCGAGATCGTAAACGACGGAATCCCCGTCGTCTGCGCCGGGTTCCCCGGCGGAGTCACGCGTCATCTTGCTTCGCTGTTTGGGGTGGTCGCGTATAACCCTTGTCAAGAAGCGATGGCGGGCGAGGCGCTATTTTGGAACCGATTCGATGACGTCCGGAGTACGGCGGTCTGTACGACCGAGGCCGACGAAGACGTAATGCGAGCCAGGCTCGACGGGATCGTTTCGACGGATGCGGTCCCGGTCGACGCCGGGCGCGTGGCGGCGTTCCGTGGGAACCCGCGCATCGGAACGTTTAGCAACCGCAAGGCCGCAGGTGGGGATATGGGGCTGTTCGACGCGCTGTTTCGCTCGAGCGAGATCCTCGGCATCGCCGAGGAGACCCTCGAGTTCGCCATCGAGTCCTCCGAGGAGACGCACCCGAACGAGTACATGGGGTTCCTCCGGGGGACCGAGGCCGACCGGCTGGGTCTGGACCGGGACGGGCTGGTGATCACGGATATCCTCGTGGTACCCGGCACCGAGTCCAACAGCGTCAGCGCGACCGTCAAGACGAACCAGATTCCGAACGACGTGAAGGCGCTGGGAAGCATCCACTCCCATCCCAACGGCGTCATCAAGCCGAGCAACGCGGATCTGGACACGTTCGGCCGGGGGAGCGTCCACGTCATCATCGGCGCGCCCTACCGTCGGACGGACTGGAAGGCGTTCGATTCACAGGGAACGCCGACCCAGTTGAACGTGATCGACGTCGACCTGCCCGAGACCGAGGACTTTTTCGATTTCACGCAGGCGGACATCGACGAGGAACTGCGCCGATGAGCCCTCCTATGCTCGAGACGATGCCACCAGTGACTATCGCACGACCGACGGCTGGATCGCCGCGAAAACCGCACACCGGATCGACTGCGGGGCAGCCATGACGCGGACGGTCATCGCACAGGGGACCTTCGACATCCTCCACCCCGGTCACGTCCACTACCTCGAGGAGGCCGCCGCGATGGGCGACGAACTGTACGTGATCGTCGCTCGCAAGAGCAACGTCGATCACAAGAAAGCGCCGATCTGCCCGGGCACTCAGCGCCGCGACGTGGTCGGCGCGCTCGCGGCCGTCGACGAGGCAATTCTCGGCCACGAGGACGACATCTTCGTGCCCATCGAGGAGATCGACCCCGACGTGATCGCGCTCGGCCACGATCAGCACCACGACGACGACGCCATCGCAGCCGAACTCGCGTCTCGCGGGATCGACTGCGAGGTTCGCCGGGCGAGTGGCCGAGAACCGGCCGACGACGATCAACTGCTCTCGACGCGGCTGATCATCGATCGGATCCTCGAGCGGCGGGGGTGAGGACCGGGCGGATCGCGTCGGCTCGAAGACCGCCCGCGGACCGTCGTCGGGCCCGTCGAGAAACCGCGATCGGTGGTCCGATTCGGCTCAGTTTTCGAGGATGACTGGCGGCGGCAACCGGAGCGAATCGACCGTGTGCCCCGTCTCGACGAAGTGTTCGATCGCCTTCTCCGACACTTCTTTTGCGGTGTAGCCGTCGGCAGTACTGATCTGCCAGTCACACTCGAGGCAGTATTTACACATTCGTCTGTCTACTGTGAGTCGGTGGCATAGGCGGGAAAGACTCGTGCAGGAAAGCGAAGGGACCGGTATCGCGCAACTGTGACCCGTGAGCGGGTAAATCGGGTCGGCCGTCCGCGGACGGTCGGTTCCGGAGTGGCAAGGAGAAGCCCCGTCCCTTTAGGGCGGGACGACCGTCACTCGTCTTTGACGCCGGGGTTGGTCACGGCGCCGTTCGCCGCCGAGCCGAAGGCGCGACCGAACTTCGCCAGGACGCCGTTCTCGTAGTTAGGTTCGGGCTGTTCCCACGCCTCGCGTCGAGCCTCGAGTTCGGCCTCGTCGACGTCGACCTCGAGGGTGCGGTCTTCGATGTCGATGGTGATCACGTCGCCGTCCTCGATGAGACCGATGGGGCCACCGGCGAACGCCTCGGGGGCGACGTGGCCGATCGAGAACCCTCGCGTCGCGCCGGAGAAGCGGCCGTCGGTGATGAGCGCGACGTCTTCGGCGTGGCCCTGCCCGGCGACCGCGCTCGTGACGCCCAGCATCTCGCGCATGCCCGGGCCGCCCTGTGGCCCCTCGTTGCGGATGACGAGCACGTCGCCGCTCTCGACGTGTCCCTCCTGAACGTACTCCATGGCGTTTTCCTCCGCTTCGAAGACGCGGACGGGGCCTTCGTGATGGAGGTCGTCGTCGCCGGTGACCTTGAGGACCGAGCCCCCGGGGGCGAGGTTGCCCGTCAGAATCCGGATCGCACCTTGCTCGTTCTTCGGCTCGTCGACGGTGTAGAGGAAGTCGACGTCGAGCGCTTCGATCGCCGGCGGATCGAGGGCCTCGAGTTCCTCGCCCATCGTGTTCCCCGTGATCGTCAGCGCGTCGCCGTGGAGCAGACCGGCCTCGTAGAGGGCGTTGAGAACGACCGGGACGCCGCCGACCTCGTGGAGGTCGTGCATCACGCGCGTGCCGCCGGGCTGGAGGTCGGCGATCTTCGGGGTGCGCCGACTGATCTCGTCGAACTCCTCGATGGAGAGGTCGACGCCGGCCTCGGCGGCCATCGCCAGCAGGTGGAGGACGGCGTTGGTCGAGCCGCCGATGGCGACCTGCAGGGCGATGGCGTTCTCGAACGACTCCTTGCTGAGGAAGTCGGACGGCTTGCGCTGTTCCTCGACGGCTTCGACGGCGAGTTCGCCGGCCTCGCGAGCGACGTCGTAGCGCGATTCGGCCTCGGCGGGCGGGCTCGCGCTGCCAAGCGGCGCGAAGCCGAGCGCTTCCGAGATCGAGGCCATCGTGTTGGCGGTGAACATCCCGCCACAGGAGCCCGCGCCGGGACAGGCGTGGCGCTCCATCTCGGCGAGTTCCTCGCTTTCCATCTCGCCGTCGGCGACCGCACCGACGCCCTCGAAGAGGTTCTGAACGGTGATCTCCCGCCCCTCGTGCTCGCCGGGCATGATCGAACCGCCGTACAGGAAGACCGAGGGGAGGTCCGTCCGGATCGAGGCCATCATCATCCCGGGCATGTTCTTGTCACAGCCGCCGATGGTGACCAGTCCGTCCATGCGCTCGCCGAAGGAGACCAGTTCGACGGAGTCGGCGATGAGTTCCCGGGAGATCAGCGACGCCTTCATCCCCTCGGTTCCCATCGAGATCGCGTCGGAGATGGTGATCGTCCCGAACTCGATCGGCATGCCGCCGGACTCGTCGACTCCCTCGAGCGTCGATTCGGCGACGTCGTCGAGGTGGACGTTACATGGCGTGATGTCGGCCGCCGGATTGGGGACGCCGATCATCGGCGACCCGAAGTCCTCGTCGTCGAACCCCATGGCACGGAACATCGCTCGGTGGGGGGCCTTGTCCGGGCCCGCCGTCACTTCGCGACTCCGCAACTGCTCGTCTTTCCCGTAATCGAACTCGTCGTCGCTGCTCATGCTCTGCCATTGCTTCGAAAGCGTATAAGTTACCCTTTCCGGGTCACCCGTTCGCGGGCACTCGGACGGGCGAACTGGTTCGGTCGCGCGGCGGCGGTCCGGCTCGAGCCGCCGTCCGATCAGTACCGAAAGTAGTCCCGAGACGGCGACCGGCCGGGGACGGCGTACGCGAGGTAGCCGACGAGATACGTCCAGAAGAGCGAGCCGTAGCCGACGCGCTCTTGCCGGCGGGCCGACGTGTCGACGGGGCAGGCGCGGTCGTAGACGACAGCCCCCTCGCGGCGGAGCCGTAAGGAGAGGTCGGTGTCCTCGAGGAACCCCAGCGAGTCGTCGAAGCCGCCGACGGCGTCGAACGCCGTCCGGCGCACGCTGCAGTTACACCCGGGTTGCTGGACGAAACCGACCGGCCAGGAGACGCGATACCACCAGTCCGAGAGCAGCCGAAAGAGGACGCGGTGTCGAACCCCGTCCTCGAGCGGCCGGAGCGGCCCGCCGACGCCGACGACGTCGCCGGCCGCGTAATGGCGGCAGTGTCGGCGGACCCACGATGGCGGGACGACCGTGTCGGCGTCGGTGAAGAGAAGGACGTCGCCGCCGGCCGCGGCTGCCCCCCGGTTTCTCGCCGGACCGGGGCCCGCCCCGCGGTCGTCGATCAGGGCCCGGTCGACGGTCGGATGCGCTCGAGCGACCCGCGCCGTCTCCGTTCCGGTCGCGACGATGATCACCTCCAGACGGCCGTCGTACGCCTGCGCGGCGAGCGAATCGAGCGTTCGCTCGAGTCGGGGTTCCTCGTCGCGGGCGGGAACGACGACCGAGGCGTCGAGTGCCGGCATCGTCGGAGACTGGCGGCGGGAGCGGTATAACCGCTGTGTCCCGTCGCTCTCTCGAGCCCGACCCCCGTCTCGTCGGTTCAGTTCGACGCGACCGTTCGCGATCGCCGATAGCGGTCGCCCGGACGGCCGAGGCAACGTACGACCGTCTCGGCGGATCTTGTGGTTGAACGGCCGATCACTATTTGCAACCAATATAATCCATAGGTATATGTATGAGGTAATAATACATCATGGCTGCATGCAAGACGATACCAACCACACGTCCGACACGAGCACCGACGGATCAATCAGCAGACGCACACTCGTCCGCGGCGCTGCGATGGCCGGGCTCACCCTCGCCGGTGCGGGGGCCGCTTCGACGGCGACGGCCGCGGGTGAACAGGTGTTTTTCCAGTACTTTCACGAGACGTGGCCGACGATCACGGACGACCTCTCGAGGGTCGCCGACCGCGGCTACGACGGCGTCTGGATCCAGGCGCCGCAGGAGAGCGAACTCGCCTGGAGCGATCAGGACGGCCGGAACGACCCGCCGCTTGGCTACCAGCCCGTCGACTTCCGCTCGTTCGACAGCGAGTTCGGCACCGAGGCGGACCTGCAGCGGCTCGTCGACACCGCCCACGACAACGACCTCGAGGTGTACGTCGACTGCGTGATGAACCACATGGCCGCGAACCGCGGGTACGACTTCCCGCAGTTCGAGGAGAAACACTTTCACACCCACGTCGGATCGATCGACGACTGGGACGACGAACACCAGGTCGAACACGGGGACCTCCTCGGGTTGAAAGACCTCGCGCAACTCGAGTCACACGGCCACCAGGACACGGCTCCGTACGTCCGCGAACAGCTGTACGAGTACATGAAGAAAATCGCGAACGTCGGCGCCGACGGCTACCGGTACGACGCCGTCAAGCACGTCGAAACGGAGTTCTGGGACCAGTACGCCAACCCCTGGGCCGACGAACTCGACATGAACCGCATCGGCGAGGTGTTCGACGGCGACGTCGACTACGTGCAAAACTACGTCGATACCGGCATGAACGCCTTGGACTACCCGCTGTACTTCGTGCTGGACGACGTCTTCGACTACGGCGACATGGGCCACCTCGAGGGGGCTGGCGTGACGGGCCAGGACCCGTGGCACGCCTGGCCGTTCGTCCAGAACCACGACGAGGGCGCGCCGCCGCAGTACCACCTCGCACACGCCCACGCGCTCACGCTCGAGGGGACGCCGATGGTGTACAACCGCTACCCGGACGAAATTCTCGAGGACGATGCGATCACCAACATGGTGTGGGTCAAGACGAACCTCGCCGGCGGCGCAACTCACTGGCGACACACCGATTCCGACCTCGCGATCTACGAGCGAAAGAACAACCTGCTCGTCGGGCTGAATAACAACACCGACGAGTGGCGCAGCAAGTGGGTGTACACGACGTGGCGCAACGAGACGCTCAAGGATTACAGCGGCACCGCTGACGACGTGCAGGTCGACGGCAACGGCTGGGTCGAGCTCTCGGTTCCCCCGGAGGGATGGGTGTTCTACGCACCGTACTGATCGCACGACCGGCGACCGACGCCGCGCGGCGGCGTCGCCGCGTCTCTTTGCCACCGTCGAAATCCCCTTGACGGCGCTGCCCTTAGGCCGCGACATGGCGACCGTCAGCGCGGGTGCGAGGCTCCACGTCGGCTTTCAGAACCTCTCGCTCGCTCGCGAGCGACTCTACGGCGGGATCGGCGTCGGGCTCGCGGAACCGCGGGTGACCGTCACCGCCGAGCCCGCTGCCGGCGTCGCGTCCGACGATCCGCTGGTCCGAGCGTACGCGAGCCGCGCCGTCGACGTCCTGAACGTCTCGGGCATCGCGGTCGCACTCGAAGAGTCCTTGCCGCGACACGTCGGACTCGGCAGCGGAACCCAGCTCGCACTCGCCGTGTTGACGGCGACGGCTCGGGCACACGGTCTCGAGCCGCGAGTTCGTGAATCCGCGCCGGCGATGGGACGAGGAGGTCGCAGCGGCGTCGGCGTCGCGACGTTCGAGGGCGGCGGGTTCGTCGTCGATGCGGGCCATCCGACGACCCGGTTTACGACCGAGCCGCCGGCCGAGGGCGACTGGACCGTCCCGCCGGTAGTCTCCCGTCACGACCTGCCCGCCGACTGGCGGTTCCTCGTCGTCGTCCCCGACGCCGACCCCGGCCGCAGCGGTGACGACGAGGACGCGAGCATGCGCACAGTCGTCGAGCGCGCCGATCCCGCCGTCGCCGACGAGATCGCCGGCGTCGTCACCCGAAAACTGCTTCCGGCCGCCGCCGCGGGCCGACTCGACCCCTTCGGCGAGGCCATCGCCGAGATCGGGCGCAAAAACGGGTCCTGGTACGCGGACGCCCAGGGCGGCGTCTTCAGGCCGCCCGCGGGCGAACTCGTCGAGGCCCTCGAGGGCTGTCAAGTCCTCTCCGGCGTCGGCCAGTCGTCGTGGGGGCCGGTCGTCTACGGCGTGACCGATACCGCTCACGCCGACGAGGCCGAGGCCGCAGCCGACGACGCGCTCGCGGCTCGCGGACTCGAGGGACGGGTTATTCTCGCGGAGCCGGCGACGAGCGGGGCTCGAGTACGCGTCGACGAGCGGTGACGCCGCTTCGAGTCCGGAGAACGCCGACGGTACCTACCGAACGTCGACGCTCCCGTCTGCGCGGACCGTGACCTCGTGACTACAGTAGGTGAACTCGACGAATCCCGAGATCCGCGTCCGGCTCGCGGTCGATTCGAACAGCGCGTCCAGAGCGGTGGGGTCGATCGCGTCCGCCAGCACGCACTCGAGTTCGAGCGGGTCGACCCCGTGCTCCGTCGCGACCGCTTCGACGACGAGTTCGCTCGGCGGTTTCGTTCGGGAATCGTCGGACACGGTATTCGGGTAGTCGTCAGTGGTTCGGCTCCGGACGAACGGTGACCGACACACCGAGTACGTCGCCCGGATTCGGGATCGCAACCGACAGGTGCTCCAGCAGCGGGGTTAGCGCGATCAGATCCGAATCTCGGTTCCAGTCGACGACGCCCGCGTCGTGAAGCATCGGGAGGTGGACGTGTCGCAAGCGGAGACCGACGTCTCGCCGTTGCTCGGGTCGGACCGCCGCAGCGTCCACCCCCGCTTCGACCGCTACGAGTTCGATCGCCAGCCGATCGACGCTCACCGGTTCCCGGTGCGTCGTCAGATACCGGAGCGCGTTCCGCCTGGCCGAGTTAGCCAGTAACGCGTGTATCGTGTCGAGGAATTCGGAGGTGCCAACCTGGTCGATTCGCAGTCGTTCTACCATGGTCACCCAGTGGAACGGATCGAGCAAAGCCTCCCCTCCGGGCTACTCATGGTCTTTATCTCACTAGTAATGCTCTCCCTGAATATCGGTGTTAAGCGTTTCGCGATCCGGGCCGGAGGAAAACGGATTCGAGGACTTTGTCCGCCCCGCGGCGCACCCGCTCGGAGAACGCCTGGACGGACACGCCGAGTTCGTCCGCCAGTTCCTCGTACTCCACCTCGCGGGGGACCTTGAAATAGCCCCGCTCGACGGCCAGCGAGAGCGCCTCGTACTGCGCGTCGGTCAGTTCGTAATCGTCACCGTCCGCCCCGAGATCCGCGAGCGAGGAGACGCGGTTGAGCCGGTACGCGATGTCGTTCTCGGCACAGTACTGGTTGAACTGCGCCAGCCCGGCGTGTTCTTCGAACCGAATCCGAAAGAGCCACTCGTCGTCGCTGTGGGCCTCGAGGATCGTCGCGTCGGTCCGAGCGATCCCGGTGATCAGCTGTTCGGCCGGGTCCTCCCACTCGATCTTGTAGAGCGCCCGGTCCTCGTACTCGTCGAGGACGGCGATCGATTTGACGTTCGGGCTCTCGTCCATGGCAGCTTCGAACGATTTCAGATCGGTTCCGTACCCCCAGATGTACGGCATGACCCGCTTTGCGGCTGGTACGACGCGTTCGATCTCCACCGAGAGTCCCGGGTACTCGGCGATGATCTGTCCGAGGAGGAACTCGTCGGCCTCGATCGATATTTCGGCGATGATGGCCATGTGGTGGATACGTCCCACACCGTATTAGTCCCCGATCCGAGGGACGACTGCGGCCGGAACCCCGGCTGCCACAACAGGTAAGCGGGTCCGTCCGAACGGAAGCATATGGAGCGGATGCCGCTCGGAATCTCGCGACTCGACCGGATGATCGGCGGCGGTGCACCCGCCGGGAGCGTCGTCCTGCTCGCCGGCGAGTCCGGCGCCGGTGCACGGGAGTTCTGCTACACGAGCACCGCGATGAACGGGCTCGTCGACGCCGATCCCGACCTGTTCGACCTCTACTACGGCGACCTCGAGCCGGACACGACGATCCCAGCGGATGTCCACTACGTCTCGTTCACGGACGAGCGGAGCGCCGTCGTCAGCGAGATGGAGTTCGTCATGGACGACGACCTCGTCCGGGCCGGGATGACCGACATCACGTTCGTCGAGTTCGCGGAGGAGTACTTCCAGCTGACGCCGGTCCCGACCGACTGGTACGCCGACGGGATGGCCGACATCACCGAACTCGGCACGCACAACGACCGGACCGACGTCCTCGAGGCGCTGGGCGAGTATCTGACCGAACACGCGACGGGCAGTCTCGTCGTGATCGACTCGGTGACGGACCTGGTCGCGGCGGCCGACGACCGGCTCGGCTGGTCGGACCTGACCGTCCTGCTGAAGGGCCTCAAGCGCGCGTCACACCGCTGGGGCGGCGTGATCCTCCTGCTGGTCAACTCCGATCTCCTCGGGTCGACGGAACTTGGACAGCTCAAGGAAGCCACCGACGGCACCCTGCTGTTCGAGTGGGAGAGCGGCGGCTCGGAGCGGGCCCGGACGCTCGTCGTCGAGCAGTTCCGGGGCGTGCTCTCTCGGCTCGAGGACGAGGACATCGTCCGGTTCGAGACCGAGATTCACGACGGCGGCTTCGATATCAGTAACGTCCGGAAGATCCGCTGAGGGACGGGTCCGGTGCCGGACGGCGAACTCACGGACTGAGTTCGAACCCACACTTATACGCTCGCCATCCCTAGGTCCGATAGATGTCGAGCCAGGACCACGACGAGAGCGGCGTCGCGTTCGCACTCCCCGCCGCAGTCGACGACTGGCTAGCCGAGGAAGCGACGCGGCGCGGCGAGACCCGGGACGACGTCTGTCGACGCCTGGTGACGGCCGCGCACACCGTCGCGACCGCCGACGGCCTCGAGCCGGCGGACCGCGCCGACGTCGTCGAGCTGCAGGGGCAGCTCGAGGCCCAGCGCGAGGAGTTCGCCGCCCACCTCGAGGACGTCCGCGATCGGGTGATCCAGGTCAAACGTGAAACCGACGGGAAAGCCCCCGCGGATCACGACCACGACGAACTCCCGACGGAGGCGGAGTTCGCGGCGCTCAGTGGAGATCTCGATGCGCTCGAAACGACCGTCGAAGCCGGATTCGACAACTTCGAAACCGTCCTCGACGACCTCCTCGCCCGGACCGACGACCTCGAACGGCGGTCGACGCTGGTCGCGCAGGCCGTGGTCGACCTCCGGGACCGGCGGACCGAACTCGCCGACCGACAGCGCACTCGAGCGGCCGTCGACGACCTCAAACTGGCGGCGAACCGGCTCGGGATCGACGCGGCGAGCTGTACGGACTGTGGCTCGAGCGTCGACGTTGCGCTGCTGACGGCTCCCGAGTGTCCCCACTGCGGACGCCGGTTCGCCGACGTCGCGGAGAAATCGTCGCTCTTTGGCTCCCCGCGACTCGTGACCGGCGACCCGCCAGCGCTCGAGGGGCGCGTCGAGGACGGGGCCGCGTCGACGCCGGCGGTCTTCGCGGCCGTCGAATCGGAGGGAGAAGCCGACGCCCCCGAAACCGAGCCTTCGGGTTCGAACGATGCGCCGAGCGGGGACGGCCGATGACCGACGGCGCTCCAGCGGACGACCGAGACGGGACCGAGTTCACGCACGACGAGGGGCCGGATTCCGGGACCGATGCCGGCACCGAAACGGACCGCGAGGCGAGCGATCGAACCGACCCGCTCGCCGACCTCGCCGCGTCCGTCGAGGGAGCGGCCGACGACCGCTCGCGGTCGAGCGAACCCGACTTCGACGACCTGTTCGACCGGCGGGACACCGCCGAAATCGACGGCGAGCGTCTCTGGGCCCAACTCGAGGGCGACGACCACGCCGAGATGCCCGTTCCGGTCGATCGGGAGATCCGCGAGGTCGAGAAGCGGGCCTACTGCCAGCGTTGTGACTACTTTACGGCCCCGCCCGAGGTCGCGTGCACCCACGAGGACGCCGAGATCCTCACCGTCCCGACGACGGAGACGTTCCGAGTCGCGGACTGTCCGTTCGTGCTCGAGGACGAGGCGCTCGAGAACGGGGACTGAGAGGGTCGATTGATCCGAGTCGACCGACGGAGTGGAGTATTTTTGGCCGCCGAGTTCGTACCCAGTCGATATGCAATTCTGCGACGACTGCGGCTCGATGATGAAAGCGCGGGGCGACCGCATGGTCTGTACGAACGACGACTGCGGGGCCTCGAGCGAACGGGACCGGGAGCAGGAAGACGCGTTCGTCACGACGGAGTCACAGACGGACGACGACGTGATCGAGTCCGACGAGAACGCGAACTTCGAAGGGAAGCCGAAGGCAACCGACGTCGTCTGCGACGAGTGCGGGAACGAGGAAGCGTGGTACACCCTCAAGCAGACCGCGTCGGCCGACGAGCCGCCGACGCGGTTCTTCAAGTGTACCGACTGCGGCTATCGCTGGCGAGAGTACAACTGAACCCGTCGCCGGAGCACGTTCTCGAGCGGGGACTCACCGTTCCGTCAGTTCGGTTCGGAGTTGGTCCAACAGATTGTCACCGCCCAACAGGAGCGCGACTCCGAGGAGAACGAGTACGGGAAGCAACGCGATGTAGCGAGCGACGCCGGTCAACGGGACGATCTGTAGAACGCTGCCGTAGAGGACGGCGAGCGTGAACACGGTTTCGATAGCCGCCGTTTTTCGCTCGAAATCTTCGAGGTCTTTCACTTCCTTGGAGGCGGAACCGCCGAAACTGGCCATATTGCTGGTTCGACGATACGGCTACATGATACTTCTGCCCGGCCGACCGGAGTCGAGGTGACGACCCGGGCGGGCGCAACGTTCACGTCCGTCCGGACGAACCGATCGATAGACGAATGTCTGACGGGCCGCGGCTACCGGGCGTCGAGGGGGAAGACGAGGAAGACAGGATCGTCTGCCACGTCGACGCCGATTGCTTCTACGCCTCCTGCGAGCGGTTGCGCGAGCCCGCCCTCCGCGGCGAACCCCTCGTCGTCGGGATGGGGTACGAGGAAGGGGAGACGATCGGTGCCGTCGCCACCGCCAGCTACGAGGCCCGCGAGTTCGGCGTCGAGAGCGCACAGGCCATCTCGACGGCCCTCGAGCGGCTGCCGAGACGCGCGGCGTTCGAGAGCGGGGCGCTCGAGGACGACCTCGAACGCGAGGAGACCGGCTACTACCGGCCCGTGGACATGGACTACTACGAGTCCGTCGCGGCCGACGTTCGGGAGATCCTCCACGACTGCGCCGACGTCGTCCGCGAGGTGAGCATCGACGAGGCCTACCTCGACGTGACCGAGCGGACCGCCTGGGGGGTCGCGGATGGTTTCGCCCGCCACATCAGGGACCGCATTCGGCGGGACGTCGGCGTCACCGTCAGCGTCGGCGTCGCACCGACGATGAGTACCGCCAAGATCGCCAGCGACTTCGACAAGCCGGATGGGCTTACGGTCGTCGAACCCGGCGATATACGGGACTTTCTCGCGCCACTCGAGGTCGATCTCCTCCACGGCGTCGGTCCCGTGACCGCCCGCGAACTGCGGGAGATGGGACTCGAGACGGCGGGCGAGGTCGCCGCGGCCGATCCGGAGCCGCTGGTCGAGCGGTTCGGCGAACGCGGTCGGGAACTGTACGACCGCGCGCGCGGCGAGGACGGCCGCCGCGTCGAGCCGAAAGGCGATCCGAAGAGCTTCTCTCGGGAGTCCGCGTTCGCGGACCCCGTCGAAGCGCCGGCCCCCAAGTACGATCTGATCGAGACGCTCGCAGCGGCCGTCGCCGACCGCGCACGGCGCGAGGGCGCGCTGTATCGGACCATCGGGGTCAAGGCCGTCACGCCACCCTACGACGTCAACACCCGCGAACGCTCGCTGCCCGGCCCGATCGACGATCCCGAACTCGTCGACCGCATCGCCCGCGATCTCTTCGCCGAGTTCGAGGTCGAGCCCGTCCGCAAGCTCGGCGTCCGCGTGGCCAACCTCGAGTTCGCGGCCGCGGATCAGGCGAGCCTCGAGAGCTGGGAGCGGGACGCGGCGGCCTCCGAATCCGAGGCCGAGGTGGACGGTGATTCGACTGCCGAGGACACGGACGCGGGCCCGGAATCGGAGTCAGAACCGGCGTCGAATCCCACACGCGGCACCCGAGCGGCGGGCCAGTCGTCGCTCGCGGACTTTTCGTGACCGGTCCCGGACCGCCCGCGCCCCGGGCTCGGCCGAAATACACACAACGCTCGAGCGAACAGACCAACTGACCGAACCGAATAGAACACTGAAATTATAACCCCACCCCGATAATCACTGTAGCAGACCACACCGCCCCCATGTTCATATGACAGAGGACTTCTACGATCTACTGGAGATCCCGCCCGACGCCTCCCAGGACGAGATCAAGGACGCCTACCGCGAACAGGTCCGCGTCTATCATCCCGATCTGAACGACGACGACCGCGCGCAGGCCCAGTTCACCGCGGTGAAGACGGCGTACGATATCCTCGGTGACCCGGTCGAGCGACAGGCTTACGACCGACTCGGGCACGAGGACTACGTCGCAAAGCGGACCAGCGGACTCCCCTCGCCCGACGTCTGGCAGAGCGACGACGAGGCGGCGGACGACTCGAGCGGTACGGAGCTGAGCTACTCGGAATCTGAGACCGCGTCCGCGTCCGCGTCGACCGCGTCTTCGGCGGCGGGCTCCGCGACGAGCGGGTCGTCGACCGCGAGCCGATCGTCGGCCGGGACCTCGTCGACGGCCGGCGCGGCGTCCGCATCGGCCGGGACCGCGACCGGCACCTCGAGTGCGGGCGGGACCGGCTCCGGCTCGAGAACGAGTACCGCCGGACGAACCGGCTCCGGAACGAACGGCGGAACCGGCGGCGCGAGCGGTCCGACGGGGTCCGGAAGCGGTCGAGCCTCGGGAACAAGTACCCGATCCGAGACCGACGCCGGCACCGGCAACCCGCTCGCCCGCTGGTGGCGGCGACAGAACTTCTCGCTGCCGCTGCTCTGGCTGTCGGTGCTCGTTTACGCGGCCGGACTCGGCCACTTCGGTCTCGAGAACGCGGCCGCCCTCGGATCGCTCCGGGCCGACCTGCGCGCGACCGGCGGGGAGCCGGCCGGACTCTGGACCCTGCTCTCGGAGAGCCGTCACGGACTCGAGTCGCCGATCGCGTTCGTTCGGGGTGTCGAGTTCGTCGCACCGCCGCTCGAGCCGACGCTGTGGTACGGCGTCCTGGCGGGCATCGTCGCGATCGCGCTCGGCGGACTGCTCGTCGTCCGCACGGTTACCCGGGAGGACACGTGGGGACCGGTGACGATCGACGAGACGATCGTCGTCGCGCTCGCGCTGACGACCGCCACGACGCTGGTCGGCGGCCCGCTGCTCGCGGGGGCGGTGCTCATGCCGCTGCTGTTCGGCGTCGTCGTCCGTCACACCAGACGCGGCCCGGGCTGGAAGCCGTCGTACCTCTACTTGCTTCCGGTGCTCGCGCCGCTGGCCGGCTTCGCCGTCGCGGCGGCCGGCTATGGGTCGCTTCCCGTCGACCTCGCCGTGTTCGTGATCCTGCCGACGGTGGGCGGACTCGGCCTGCCGCTGCGGGCAACGATCAGGAAGCAGTTCGGTTGGTAGCGCAACTCCTCGCAACCGCCGACGACGGACGTACTGCTTCGCAACTGTTCGCCGACGAACGTCGATCGTTCCCGTCGCGGTGACGAGGGAGCGGCATCGACTCGCGTTCCGCGAACAGCGTCGGAAGCGATATCAGTATGCAGTATAGAAATGGCTGTTTTCGCACATTACCCATATATTACTAGAAGGCATACATGATGGGTAACTATCATCGCTGTGGCGACCGACATAATTGCGTTGGAAGCGGATGAGAAGATACTACAATAGGAGAAGTGGCAGAACATTCTAAAATAATATACAGTATTCATCCAATATCTGGTGATACTGATCGGAGCAGGATTTCTGGAACGTGGCGGCACAACTACTTATAAAGAAATAATCAATAGCAGATTTCAATTGATTTCGGATACACACTCACTAACCGAGGGGTCCCCCTGTTCACATCGGCCCCACTGCCATCGCGTCCACAGCCGACGGTCGAGGCGAACGAATCGGAACCGACCCCACAACGGTCTCGCTCGAGTCACGTCCCGGGTATCGAACCCGACGGATGCCGATCCCGGGAGCAATACTGCGGTCGGGCGCCCGCTGGCCGACGGGGTACTTTTTATCGTACGGAACCGAACGGCCGGTCACTACCATGGAGACGAACGATCGGTCTATCGTCCGGTTCGTCATGTTGGCTCACGCGATGGTGCATACGTACGAGCTCTCGATCCCGATTCTCATGCTACTGTGGGTGTCCGAGTTCTCGATCTCGATCGGCTCTCTCGCCGTCGTCGTTTCGATCGGCTACGCGATGTTCGGACTCGGGGCGCTTCCATCGGGCATCCTCGCCGACGTCTACGGATCGCGACTCCTCATCGTCTGCTGTCTCGTCGGCATGGGTGCATCGTTTCTCGTCCTGAGCGTGGCTCCGGGTCTCCCCGTCCTCGTGTTCGCGCTGGTCTGCTGGGGCGTCGCAGCGAGTATCTATCACCCGGCGGGACTCTCCTTGATCAGCACGGGCGTCGTCGATCGCGGCACTGCGTTCGCGTACCACGGGATGGCGGGGAACGCCGGAATCGCACTCGGTCCGCTGGTGACCGCACTGCTCTTGCTCGTCGTCGACTGGCGAATCGTCACCGGCCTGCTGTCGATTCCCGCCCTGTTCGTGGCCCTGTACGCGCTGACGGCCCGGTTCGACGAGACCGCGGGAACGACGGACCGACGGGGTGAGACCGGTTCGAGCGATGCGCCCTCGCCATCGTCCCTCTCGGAACTGTGGGTGGGGTCGAAGGCGCTGTTCACGGCGGGGTTCACCATCGTCTTCGGTATCGTCATGCTCAACGGGCTGTTTTACCGCGGCACCCTGACGCTGCTCCCCGAGATCCTCACGACGATGCTCGAGCCGATCGTCGGCAACGCCCAGTTGTTCGCCCCGAATTCCGCGATGGCGGCGGAGTTCGAACCCTCCCGATACTTCTACACGGGGCTCCTGATGGTCGGCATCGGCGGACAGTACGTCGGCGGGATGCTCACCGAGCGAGTGCCGACCGAACGGGCGTTGATGGTCGTCTTCGGCTCGCTCGCCGTCACGGCCCTCGTGTTCGTCCCTGCGTCACGAGTCGGTATCGGCGCTCTCGCGCTGGTCAGTGCGCTGCTCGGATTCCTGCTCTTTATGGTCCAACCGCTCTACCAGGCGACGATCGCGCGGTACTCTCCGGCGAGCGCTCGCGGCCTCTCCTACGGGTTCACGTACGTGGGCACGTTCGGGATCGGCGCGTTCGGAGCGGCGATCACCGGGGTCGTCTACGATGGCTTCGGTGAGTTCGCGATGTTTCTCGTACTCGCCGGGTTCGCCCTCCTCGCGTCGCTCCTCTGCTATTCGTTGCTCGCCAGGGACGCTACCGGGGTGAGGCGCGCCGCGGCGGAGACGGGTGACGACTAACTCGATCGTCGGACGGACGTCCCACGGGACCCCCGAATCGATCGTCGCGGGGCCGTCGGAACGACGACGGCCGGCGGCGACCTGATCAGGTGTCGACGATCGACGCGAGTTCCCGTTCGACGTCGTCGAGGGCGATCGTGTCGGTCCGTACCTCGGTGTCGTAGTCCTCCTTGTACCCCGACCCGGTGAGAATCGCGACGACATCGTCGTTCGCCTCGAGCGCGCCGGTTCGCGACAGGTGCCGGACGCCGGCGACCGCGACGGCGCTGGAGGGTTCGACGGACACCCCCGCTCTCGTCGAAATCGCGCGCATCGCGTCGCGAACGTCCTCGTCGGGAACCGAGACGACCGCGCCGCCGGTATCGCGAGCGGCCGCGAGCGCACGCGTCCCGCTCGGGGGATCGCTGTTCGCGATCGACACCGCGATCGTCTCGTCGGCGGCGACCGGCGTCACCGTCCGGTCGCCGTTTCGGTACGCGGTCGCGATGGGGTCACACGCGGCCGCCTGACAGCAATAGAGCCGCGGAACCGAGTCCAGAAGGCCCGCACGATCGAGTTCGCGGACCGCTTTCCAGACCGCGCTCGCCTGCCCCCCGCTGCTGACCGGGAGCGCGATCGCGTCGGGCGCGGCCGGAGCCAGTTGTTCGAGGATCTCGTAGGCGACCGTCTTCT
The DNA here is from genome assembly GCF_900110865.1 of Natrinema salaciae. Classification (NCBI taxonomy): domain Archaea; kingdom Methanobacteriati; phylum Methanobacteriota; class Halobacteria; order Halobacteriales; family Natrialbaceae; genus Natrinema; species Natrinema salaciae. The sequence goes on along the minus strand of NZ_FOFD01000001.1, from coordinate 662,269 downwards.
GTCCGGCGACCCGAAGCGGCGTGTCCGAGTTGACGAAGTTCACGTCGACGGGCAGCGAGAGCGTGTCCGCGTAGAGTCGTCCGTAGTCGCCCTCGACTGTGAAGACGTGCGGATCGTGGCGTGCGATCAACTCGAGGCGCTCCGCGGGCGTCTCGGCCGGCACGAAAACGGCGCACTCGAGGTCCGCGCTCGCGGCGTACGCGCTCGTACTCAGCGCCATGTTTCCGTGAGAGACGGTCCCGACCCACTCGAAGCCGGCGTCGGCTGCGTCCCTGACGCCGACCGCACTGCCCCGGTCTTTGAAGCTGCCCGTCGGATTCTGCCCTTCGTGTTTCAGGAACAGGTTGCACCCGGCGTAGTCGTCGAGCCGTTCCGCGCGGGAAAGCGGCGTGCCGCCGGGCGCGACGCCGACCGGGTCCGACACCGGCAGGAGATCGGCGTACCGCCACATGTCGTCGACCGATCCCGTCTCGGGCCACGCGAAGCCGTCCGGATCGCTGTCGAACCAGAGCGGTTCGCCGCACGCGCACCGTTTCCGCGCGTCGAACGCGTACGTTTCCCCGCAATCGTAACACGAGACCGTTCGTTCCATTTGGGCGTCTGTTACGGTGAGACGATAAAAACCCTCCGTCGCCCCAGTCGGGCCGCAGATCCGCCGTTGTCCGCATCCCCGGTCCCCTCGAGGCGAGCGCTGGTCCGACGCGGATCGCCGGTCAGCGCACGACCGGCGCGTCGACGGTGCCGATCGTCTCGACGCTCGCACGAACGTGATCGCCCGGATCGATCTTCTTCGCCCCGGGCGTGCCCGTGCTGAAGAGATCTCCCGGCTGCAACGTCATCACCTCGGAGTGGAACGAGACGATCTCCCGGGGCGGGAACAGCATGTTCCGGACCTCGTTCTCGGCCGCGACCGTCTCGTTGACGATCGTCCGGACCGTCAGCTCCTCGAGGGTCGGCGGTTCGTCGGGCACGGCGATCGTCGGACCGACGACCAGGAACGAGTCGAAACTCTTGGCCCGCGTCAGGAACCGCGGGTTGCGCTGGAGGACGTCCTCGGCGGTCATGTCGATGACGGGAAGATAGCCGGCGATCACGTCGTCGACCGCTTCCTCGTCGACGGTGCGACACTCCCGACCGATCAGGACGGCGAGTTCGGCCTCCGCCGTCACGCCATCGCTCAGGTCGGCCGGCGGCAGTCGGATCGGACCACCCGGACCGGTGACGGCGGTCGCCGGTTTCAGAAAACTCGCGGGTTCGTCGGGCCGTTGCTCGTCCAGATCGCCGGCGTGGTCGGCGTAGTTCAGTCCGATCCCCCAGAGCTTCCCGAACCGGGAGAGCGGGGGGCCGAACCGGACGTGCTCTCGATCGATCCGGTCTGCCGGGACGTCGTCGAGGTCCGGCAGCGTCCCGCTGGCAGCCCGCGGGAGGACGTCGCCGACGCTCGCCGCGTCCGGAACAGCCGCCGCGAGCGGGACAAACCCCTCGCCGTCACCGAGTAACGGGCGGCCATCGGTCGTTCTGGCGAGGTACTTCATCGTCAGTCGTCTCCGTCGGTCCAGAAGTCGAACGATCGACCGGGCGCGAACACGTCCAGCCCGACCGCCAGTTCGTCGCCCGTGTTCTCGACGCGGTGGGCTTCGTTGGACTCGAGCAGGACGGAGTCGAACCGCTCGAGCGTCACGTCGTCGTCCTCGGTCGCGACCGTGAGTTCGCCCTCGAGACAGAGACAGACCTGCTCGTTCTCGTGATCGTGCATCGGCGAACTGTGTCCCGGCGGTTTTTCGAACCACTCGAAGGAGAACTGGTCGCTCCCGGCCATCGAGACGCGTCGCCAGCCGTCGTCCGGTTCGTAGGTCTCCGCGTCGTCGAAGTCGACTGGCTTCATAGGTTCGCCCCCGTCGCTCCGCCGTCGATCAGTACGCTCTCACCGTTGATGTATCCCGACAGCGGCGACGAGAGGAACGCGACGGTGTTTCCGAGTTCCATCGGATCGCCGATCCGATCGAGCGGGTTGCTCGCCCAGTCGTCGAGACCCTCCTCGTAGGAGTCGTAGTCGCCGCGCTCGACCGCCTGTTCGACGAGGTTCTCGATCCGTTCGGTCTCGTGGGGGCCGGGAAGAACGGCGTTCGTCCGGATGTCGGGCGCGAGTTCCTGGGAGAGCGTCTTCTCGAGCCCGATGACGCTCATCCGAACCGAGTTCGACAGCACGAGGCTGTCGATGGCCTCCTTGACGCTCCGGGACGTGATGTTCACGATCGTTCCCTCGCCGTCGCGGAGGTGCGGTTCGGCCTCGCGGGCGAGGCGCACGACGCTCATCACGAGCAGGTCGTACGCCTGGTACCAATCCTCGTCGTCCGTGTCCAGAAACGGGCCCGATGGGGGACCGCCCGCACTCGTCACGAGGTGGTCGATCCCGCCGAACTCGTCGACGGTCGTTTCGACGAGCGTCTCGATGTCGTCTTCGTCCGTGAGATCGCCCGGCTGGGCGACGACCCGGCCGTTCGCGACCGCTTCGATCTCCGCTTTCGCCGCGTCGAGTCGCTCCTCGTCGCGGCCGTTGATGACGACGTTTGCACCCTCCCGCGCGAGCGCCGTCGCCGAGGCCTTTCCGAGGCCGCTCGAGGACGCGGTTACGAGCGCTGCGTTGTCCGTGAGCTGTAGATCCATTCGTCCGTAACCCCCGACGAGAAGATGAAAAAGGTTGGCGTTGCGGTAACCGATACCACTCGACAATCGTCCGACCGCCAGCGCCGGTTCGCGACAGTCCCTCGTGTTGCTCGCGACGGTCTTCCGCGATTCGGAACCGATATCCCTCTCTCGGTCGGACCGCCGATTGGGACCGGAAAGCCGGCGTAATTCCGCGGATCTGTTCGCTATTCGTCGAGCGTACGACTCGACCGATACTGCAAATAACGAGTCTACTTACACACATATGTATGTAATATACATCGGTCGACGCGGACGCGGCGGGGACTGTATTCCGCATCGCGGAACTCTATTCGGTCGCCGCGCGTCATCGAGAGGCGAACCAGTCGGTATCGCGCCGATTCTGCGGCGATCGAGGCCCGACTACGAGCGAACCGGTTCCGCATAACGGAATTTTTTAATCCGCGAAAAACGATGGCAGCGTATGACAGAACGAGACGGCGGCGGTGGAAACCGGATCGGAAGCACGGAGACGACCTTCGAGATCGTCCACGCGCTTCAGGAGAACGGCCCCTCTCGTCTCTCCGAAATCGCCGCCGAACTCGGGCTCACCGAGAGCACCACGCATCGCCACCTCAATACGCTCTGTGACCTCCGGTACGTCTCGCGGGACGGAGAACTGTATCAGATCGGGCTCCGGTTCGTCCGGTTGGGGCGTGCCGCGCGAACGAGGGACGCCGCCTACGGAATGGCGAAGCGATACGTCCGCGAGCTCGCCGAGGAGACGGAAGAGCGGTCGCAGTTCGTCGTCGAAGACCACGGGATCGGGATCTATCTCCACGTAGAGAACGGCACCAAGGCCGTCAAGGCGGGGTTCGGCGTCGGTCGACAGATCCACCTCCACTCGTCGTCGGCCGGCAAATCCATCCTCGCTCACTATCCGCGCGACCGCGTCGACGCGATATTCGACCGATGGGGACTCCCGGCGCTCACCGAGAACACGATCACCGATCGTCAGCAGGTGTACGAGGAACTCGAGCGCGTCCGCGACCGCGGTGTCGCCTTCAACCGGGAAGAACACGTCGACGGCATCAACGGGGTTTCGGTTCCCGTGAAACGCGACGGCTCGGTCCTCGGGGCGCTGACCGTCGCGGGGCCGTCCCACCGATTGAACGACGAGCGACTCGAGGACGAACTCCCGGATCGTTTGCTCGCGGCCGCGAACGAACTGGAGTTGAACGTCACGTACTCGTCGCCCGACAGTTCGAACGACCACATGGTCGAGTGAGCTACGTTCGTTCGAACGCCGCCGTTCCGTCCTCGAACGACAGCGCCACCCGGTCCTCGACTACGATCTCGTCACCCAGTTCCTCGAGCAACGCGTCGGAGACGTAAAACTCGTCGAGGTCGGTCGTGTTCTCGATCCAGACGATCCTGACCGTCTCCGGATCGTAGCCACCCAGCGCGTTCAGCGCGACCCTGAGCGCGAGTTCGTCGGTCGGCGCGACCGGCGGGAGCTTCGCTTTGGCGAGCGAGCCGCTCGTCAGCGCGTTCGCGTACGTCTTCCGCACGTCGAGTTGCTCGACGGCCGCCCGGCGGGTTACGTCCGCCAGTCCGATTCCGTTCCCGTTCCCGCTCGTCTCCGCCGTGAGCCCGCGGGCGTAGATGAGGTCGATCGCGGGCGTCTCCGGATCGGGCGCGTTGAGGACGCGGTACCGCCCGATCACGTTCGTATCCATTCCCGCACCGGAGATCTCCTTGCCGAGTTCGTCGACGACGAGCAGGTCGATCTCGTCGACCGGGAGCGTCGCCATCTCCGCTCGCGCACGCTCCAACAGTTCCGGCTCGCGCCGCTCGAGCGAGGGTGCCGGAATCGCCTCGACGACCCCCGTTTCCTCGTAGAAGTTTTCCACGAGCGCGAGTCCGCCCAGCAGCGGAACCGAATCCCTGATCGCCGCGGTGATCGCCTCGATCGTCGGCACGTAGCCCGCCGCGATCGCCGTCGAGTGAAACGCTTGCGCGCCACGTTGCTTGCCCAGGCCGACCGTGAGCATCTTACAGAGGCCGCTCTCGATCCGTCCGGTGAAGTTCGTGTGCGGTTTGACCCGGTTTATCACCATCACCGCGTCGGCCTCGAGCGCGGCGGTGGCGAAATAGACCGGCGTCGCTCTCCCCTCGACCGCTACCTCGTCGATTCTCGTCGCGTCCATGCGCGCGTCGATCGGTGCGCCGATGCGGTCCTCGGTGATACCGAGCGCCGCGAGAATCTCCCGCTGTCCCTCGGGAGTCGCACCGCCGTGGCTCCCCATCGCCGGGACGACCACCGGCTCGAATCCCCGCTCCTCGATGGCCGCGATCGTCTCGGCGACGATATCCGCGATCAGGTGAATGCCCCTGCTCCCCACGCCGACGGCCACCGTCGAGCCGGGCTCGAGTTCCTCGAACGCGAGTCGATCCAGCTCCGATCGGACGGTCTCCAGCGGGGCGGCGAGCGTCCGGGTGGACGGTTCGTAGCTGACTCGAGCGAACGACGGGACGGGTTGTGGGTCGATGAGTTTCGCTACGTCGGCCCGATCGGGAAACTCCATACCCGGTTTCTAGCCGCCCAGCTTATAGTTCCTCCCTCGTAACAATTGCCGATATGTGAGACACTATCTCTATCATCCACCGTTCTCCCGGTATGGAGATCGACCGCGTCGAATCATTTCCAGTAGAAATTCCGCTGGAAGAGCCGGTATCCTTCTCGAACAGGACCCTCACGTATCGGGATCACGCGATCACGTACGTCCGAACCGAGAGCGGATACGACGGCGTCGGATACTCGCTCGGATACGAGGGAGCCGACCTCATCGCCGATGCGGTCGAGTCGCTGCTCGAGCCGATCGTCGTCGGCGAGGATCCGCGGGACACCGAGCGATTGTGGCGCGAGATGTTCGACGGAACGGTCCAGATCGGCCGATCGGGGATCCTCCTCCGTGCGATTTCGACGGTCGACATCGCCCTCTGGGACGTCAAGGCGAAAGCGGCCGACCAGCCGCTGTACAAACTCCTCGGCGGCCACGCCGATTCGGTCCCCGCCTACGCGAGCGGCGGCTACTACCGCGACGAGAAGGGCCACGAGGGGCTCCGTGACGAGATGCGACGCTACCTCGAGGAGGGCCACGACGTCGTCAAAATGAAAGTCGGCCGCCGGTCGATCTCCGAGGAAGCGGACCGCGTCGAGGCGGTTCGCGACGAGATCGGTCCCGATCGGACGTTGTTACTCGACGCGAACGGGGCGTGGTCCGGTGCGACGGAAGCGATCCGCGCCTGTCGCGCGTTCGAACCCTTCGACCCGTACTTCATCGAAGAGCCGGTCATGGTCGACAGCGTCGGCGCGATGACGGCGGTCAACGACGCCATCCCGTATCCGGTCGCGACCGGCGAACTCGAGGGGCCGCGCTACGCGTTCGAGCGACTCGTCGCCGACGGCGCCGCGGGCATCTTACAGCCCGACGCGACCGTCTGCGGCGGGATCACGGAGTGGCTCAAGATCGCCCACTACGCGGCGGCCAACGACATCCAGATCGCGCCACACTACAACTGGAACCTTCACTCGTCGTTGCTCGGCGCGATCGAGAACGGGCGCTGGACCGAGTACTTCTACCGCGATATGGACGTGAAAGTGTTCGACGACATCGTCGAGCGTCCGCTTCGCCCCGACGATACCGGAACGATTTCGCTCCCGGACGAGCCGGGCCACGGCGTGCGACTGGACGCGGACGCGCTCGAGCGATTCAGGCAGCCGAACTAGCGAATAACAGAACGACCACCAACACACCAATGAAAGACTTCTCGAACCAGATATCGAACCGGAACGCGGATCGCGACGTCGAAATCACCGACATCCGGACCTGCGTCGTCGACGGCAACTTCGAGTGGAACCTGATCAAGATCGAAACGGATGCCGGCGTGACGGGGATCGGCGAGTCCTATCGGGGCGGCGGCGTTCCCGAACTCGTCGACTACACGAAGCGGTTTCTGATCGGCGAGAACCCCCTCGACGTCCAGCGACTGTACAGGCGGATCGTCCAGGAGATGTCCGGCCACGGCGGGACGACCGGCAAGGTAATCACCGCCGCGTCCGGCATCGAGATCGCACTGTGGGACATCGCGGGGAAAGTCCTCGAGGTGCCCGTCTACCAGCTGCTCGGCGGCAAGTTCCGCGACGAGGTTCGGATCTACTGCGACTGTCACGCGGGCGAGGCCTACGCCGTCGAGGACGGCTACACCGAGTACGCCGACGCCGACGCGTACTCCCCCGAGGCGTACGCGAACGAAGCCCAGCGCGTCGTCGATATGGGGTTTACCGCGCTCAAGTTCGACCTCGACCTCGAGATGGACAACGATCCGGACCCGTTCAACGGTCGGCTCAGTAACGGCGCTATCGAACACAAGCGAGAGATCGTCGAGGCCGTCCGCGAGCGGATCGGTTACGACGTCGATCTGGCGTTCGACTGTCACTGGGATTACTCCGTCGAGAGCGCCAAACGCCTCGCCCACAAGCTCGAGGAGTACGACCTCATGTGGCTCGAGGACCTGATCCCGCCGGAGAACATGGACGCACAGACCGAGGTCACGAAGGCGACGAAGACCCCGGTCGCGACCGGTGAGAACCGGTTCCGGGTCTACGAACTCTCCGATCTGATCTACGACCACGGCGTGGATATCGTGACGCCGGACCCGACGACCGTCGGCGGACTCGGCGAGACCATGCGGATCGCGGACCGCGCCGAGGAGAACTACATGCCGATGTCGCCCCACAACGTCTGTAGTCCGATCGGGACGATGGCCTGCGTCCACCTCGGTGCGGCGATTCCGAACTTCGACCTCCTCGAGTATCACGCGCTCGAGGTCGACTGGTGGGACGACCTCCACACCCGCGACGAACCCCTCATTCAGGACGGCTACATCGAGGTCCCGGAGGCACCCGGTCTCGGGATCGAACTGGACGATGCGGTCGCCGAGGAACACCGACTCGACGGAACCGACGGCTTCGAATAGTCGGTGTCTCGAGCGGACGCGCCGCGGACCTTCCGGGGGTAGCCGACGAAACGAAAGCCGTGCTTCCGAACGCCGTCGAAGGGGTCGCCGTCTCCGGCGAAAGCGAATCGATCGGTTTCACGGAGATCGACACCGAGGCGGTCGTCACGAGTGGACGGAGAACGGAGCCCGACCGGCAACGCGCCGTTCGGGAGCGGTACACAGACGGTACTGCTCGGTGCCGACCGACTCGCGACGGTGACGACGAACGAAGACTAGCGTCGACTCCCGGGTGAAACCGCACGACTCGTCGACGATCCCGCCGTTTGACTCGAGTCAGTTGCGAGGCCGCGCAACCAGCGATCGGCGAGTGCTCCGTCGAGCGAGCGATCCAGACACCGATTTCGCGGTGGGATGCTCGACTCTCGCGTCTCGCGTCGCCCTTCGTACGAGTGGTCGAAATGAGAGATATTAAGACATTATACTACCTCTGTGAGATTATTTCTATGGAGCATAATAGAAACCAAGAGATAGATTGTTAAACATGCCATGTGATACCACAAATGTATATGCCAGAAAATGATGTGAATAGACGACAATTCGTTCGAGGGGCAGCGGCTGCGAGCGCGATCGGTCTCGCCGGCTGTATGGGTGGCGGCGGCGACGACGGCATGCAACTGCGCGTCGGCACGTCCGCAGGGGGCACGCAAGACGTCGGTCTCGCCGTCGAACGGGCCGCGAGTCAGAACAGCGACGAACTCAGCTATTCGACGGTCGAGAGCCCCGGGTACATCGGGACGCTGTACAGGCTCGATCAGGACCAGTTCAACGCGGGGATCGTCGACAACAATTCGATGTCGAAGGCCGCGGACGGCCGGGGCGATTTCGAAGAAAAAGGCGTCGATTCGCTTCCGTACCAGGGATTTTCCGCGTTCCCGTACAGTATCTACGTCGTCGCTCGAGACGACACGGACATCGAAACGTTCGACGACCTCGCCGGTGCCAACGTCTATCCCGCCGAACCGGGGTACTCGACGCGCGCGACGACGCTCGACGTCTGGAGTCAGGACCCGACGGCGGACGTCTACGACGAGATGAACATCATGGACATGGGCGTCAGCGACGCGCCGGGGGCGATGGAAGAGGGGCGAATCGACGCAGCGATCGCGTACGGCACCCCCGGCGTCAGTTACACCGGTTTCGTGACCGAGTACGACGCTCGCGTCGACGTCCACTACGTCGAACCGACCGACGCACTGATCGAATCCGCCGAGTCCTACGGCGGAGCCGGGACCTCGCGGACCCCCTACGAGGACTGGAGTCTCGAGCAGGACATCGGTACCGACGAGGTGTTCACCTGGAACCTGGAAGTCAACTACGTCTTCCACGAGGACGCCACCGACGATGCGGTGTACGAACTCTGCCGCGTCGTCGACGAACACAACGACGCCGTCAACGAGGCCGAAGACCAGTTCAACGATTACGAGTCGACGGAAGATATGCTCAACCAGGCCCTCGAGGGCGACGAGTTCCCCTTCCACCCTGGTGCGGTCGACTACTACCAGGACAACGACGTCTGGGACGACAGTCTTCCCGCGCCCGAATAATCCGCCGTCCGAAGAGAGGGGACCATTCCAAGGTAGCACACGAACTTACACCAGACAATGAATTCAGAACCACGTTCCGACCGTCCACTCGTATCACGAGTCCCCCGCGTCCTCGATATCAGCGTCACGCTCAGTTCGCTCCTCTTCTGGGCGATCGTCCTCTATTGGGCGCGCACGCAGGGATGGGCCCGGGTGAAATACGGCGTGATCTTCATCGGTGCGATTCTCACCGTTTACGCGATCGATCAGACGCGGCAGGCGTTCGAGGACGGCGACCGTCTCGACGGGGCCGTCCTGTTGCCGGCGTCGATCGTCCTCATCACGGCGTCGGTCTATTTCGCCCTGAACTTCGACCGCGTCTACGTCAGCCAACAGGGGTACGCGCTCGAACACGAGTACATGCTGGCGCGGCTTATCATCCTCTCGATCCTCTACCTCACGTGGCGGGAGTTCGGGAACCTGTTCCTCGGCCTCGTCGGCGGCGTCATCCTCTACGGCGTCTACGGCAACATGGCGCCGGGGATACTGAACCACGGAGGGATGACCGAGCTCACGCTCCTGCAGTCGCTGGTCACCGACCTGTACGGGTTTTACGGGAGCCTCACCCAGCTGACCGCGGCGTGGATCGCACCGTTCCTGCTGTACGCCGGCCTGCTGTTCGCCTACGGGGCGTTCGATTTGATCCTGCGCGTCGCGATCGAATCGGCGAACTACATCAGATCCGGCGTGGCCCAAACGGCGGTGCTCTCGTCGACCGTCATCGGTTCGATCAACGGGTCCTACACCGCGAACGCCGCGATGACGGGCTCGTTTACGATTCCCACGATGAAAGACAGCGGGATGGCACCCCATCGAGCAGCCGCCATCGAAGCGGTCGCGTCGACGTCCGGACAGGTCCTGCCGCCCGTCATGGGCGCGTCGGCGTTCGTCATGGCGTCGTACCTGGGCGTCTCCTATCTCAACATCGTCATCGCCGGGATCATTCCGGCGGCAATCCTCGTCGCCTCGATCGGTATCGCCGTCCACTACACCGCGATCAGCGACTCGAGCAGTCAGGAGATGGACTTCTCCGAGTTCTTCGACGAGGAGCTGACGAACAGACAGAAGACCTCCGAAGCGATTCGGTTCGGCATTCCGTTCCTCGTCCTGATCTACCTCCTGGGGATCGCCCAGTACACGGTGATGACGGCCGCGCTGTGGACGATCGTCTCGATGATCGTCACCGGCGTCTGCTTCCCGACGGTCCAGCGCTTCGTGGACGAGTCGGACACCGGGGCGGGGTCGGAGTTCGTCACGCAGATCTGGAACACCGTCCACGGGTTCCGGCGCGGTGCGCTCATTCTCGCGCCGATCGCGATCATTCTGGCGGCGGTCAACGGCGTCGTCGACATCTTCAGCGTGACCGGCGTCCCGAACAAGATCGCCCTGCTGTTGATCGATCTCTCGGGCGGCGTCCTGCTGTTGGCCGTCCTCCTCGCGATGCTCGTCAGCATCTTGATGGGAGTCGGGATGCCGACGGTCGCGGCGTACGTCATCGTCGCGATCCTCATCGCCCCGACGCTCATCTCGGATTTCAACATTCCCGAGATAACGGCCCACTACACCGTGTTCTACGCCGCCATTCTGGCGGGTATCACCCCGCCGGTGGCGACGGCGGCGGTCGTCACGGCCGGCATCGCGGAGGCGAACTTCTGGCGGGTCTGTGGCGCTGCGATCAAGATCGCCGCACCGCTTTTCGTCCTCCCGGTCGCGTTCGTCTACAACCCGGGCATGATCTCCATGTCGTTCGGATCGACGACCGTGATCGCCGGTTCGCTGGTACTCCTCGGAGCCATCGCGATGATTTACGGGCTGAACTACCCGTTCAGAATGCGGGTCGGCCGTCGCGTCGCGCTCCGCGTCGGACTGACCGTCCTCGGCGCGGTCGTCATGGTCTACCCTGGACGGTACCTCAAACTCGCCGGTATCGTCCTGTTCGCCGGCGTCTTCATCACGGAAAAGGTGATGGTCCGCGGAATGGAACTCCCGTTCTTGCGAGGTGTCGGGCAATGAGCACGGGCTCGACCGACGAACCCCCGGAAGAGATGGTCGACACCGAGAACGTCGGGGGACTCGAGGAGATCCTTCCCGAGTGGATGATGCCGCTGTGGAGTCGCGTGCAGCTGATCCAGGACTTCCGGGACACCCACGGCGAGACGTACGTCGCGTTCATCGAAGCGATCATCGCGATCGTGCTCACCGGCGGCTACCTCTACTGGCTCACCCTCTACGTCGGCGGGTGACGCTCGACGGGGCCTCGCCGCCTCGAGAGATTCGTTTCGGTGACGGACACGAGACGCGCTCCCGTTCTGACGGGCGACGACTGTAGGTGTAACCAGTCCGACAAAGGGATTATGTGACACGCTCCGTTTGCGGACGGTATGGCGGAGAACGAGTGGACCGTGTTGCTTCCCGCAGAGATCCATCCGGCAGGGCCGGAATCCATCGCCGATATCGCGACGACGGTGAGCCGAGACGAGTACGAGACTCGCGAACAGCTACTGGCCGACGCGGATCGGTTCGATGCAGTGATCACGCGCATCGAACCGATCGACCGCGAGTTCATCGACGAGGCGTCCCGGCTCCGGATCATCGCCAAACACGGCGTCGGCTACGACAATATCGACATCGACGCCGCGACCGAAAACGGTGTCCTCGTCTCGAACACGCCCGGCGTCAATTCGTGCGCGGTCGCCGAACACGCGATCACGCTCCTGCTGGCGGTGAGACGGGAGCTTCTCCGGGCCGACCGGGCCGTCCGGGCGGGACGCGGGGACGGATACGAGGTCGTCACCGACGAGTTCGGGACCGATACCGTCGGGCTGTACGGCTACGGCGATATCGGGTCCGAGGTCGCGAGCCTGTGTTCCGGCCTCGGTATGGACTGTCTCGTCTACGATCCGTACGTCGACGGGAGCGAGCTATCGAATTACGCCACGAACGTCGACACGACCGCCACGCTGTTCGAGCGGTCCGATGCCGTCTCCGTCCACGCGCCCCTGACAGCCGAAACCCGACGTGACATCTCCAGGAGGGAACTGGAGCTGTTGTCTCCGTCCGGGATACTCATCAACACGGCGAGAGCCGAAATCGTCGACCGAAACGCGCTCGTCTCGTCGCTCGAGACCGGCTCGATCGCCGGTGTCGGTCTCGACGTGTTCGCCGACGGACCGCCGTCGCAGGATCATCCGCTCTTCGAGTACGAGAACGTCGTTCTGACCCCCCACATCGGGGCCCAGACGACCGACGCGCTCACACAGATGAGCGTCGAATCGGCCACCGACGTCCGGTCGGCGTACGACGGACGGGTCCCGGAAACGTCACTCAACAGCGGTGAGGTTCCGTAGCGGGTCCCGGCGCAGGAACTCGAGCGTGATGCGGTTCGATCCTGTCGTGTGTGACGATATTGGAGACCACACGACGTGAACGGGCAGTTGACCGTGAATAAATGACGAGAATGAATCAGGATGGAATAGTAGACAGCTACAAAATACGTTTCTCGAGGGCCGCCGAGAGCCTACAGGGTTTTCATCCAAAGACCAAAACGCAATATATGTTTTATATTGTGGAATTATATTCGACCTATGTGTGAAAAACACTATTTTTGGCGAGAATATATCGAAATGGCGAATTCGAACACACTCCGGACGACGACACCGGCTGCTCGGCCTTGAAAATCCTATATCCCACCCACACTAGACGAAATATAACTGTGCGCTCCGAAAGACACTACTAAGGTATCTAGTAACCTTACTAGTCCATACTATGATAATAGTGCTGCGCTGGACGAGCGACACCTCGAAAACGGACCAGACGACCGCCCCGCAACTGTCGACGGCCGCCCGGTCTCACGCTACCGAACAGTTGAAATGCAGCAGATGCCAAACGCTGGCATGGCCAAATACTCGACCGGTTCGTCCGGCGGCGGTGGCGGGACGAACTGCGAACTCTGCGGTGCCGAGAGCAACTCGCTCACGCTCGCATCGGTCGCCGGAGCCGAGCTCGAGGTCTGTCCGGACTGTGCGCCCCACGACGATTCCGAGACGCACGGCGGCGACCGGAATCGGAACCGGAGCGAGCAGGACGCAGGGTCGAACGACGGACCGAGCCGCAAGCAGAAGGCGGCCCAGAACGTCGCGAAAGCGAACCCGGTCTGGGACGGCGATTCCGAACACTGGGAGAGCGAGGGGACCAACTACGACGACGACCCGCTCCCGTACCTCGTCTCCGACTACGGCGAGGTGCTCGTCGAGGCCCGGCGAGACGCCGGGCTCCAACGCGAGGAACTCGCCGACGAGCTCGGCGCACCGGAGACGGACATCCTCGCGGTCGAACAGGGACGCGCCACGCAGGCCGGCGTCGGCGGCGGCCTGATCGAGGCGCTCGAGGAGCGCCTGGGCGTCACCCTCGCGGAGTGAGTCGCGACAGTCGCCGACACTCTCGGCGGGCAGACTTTTAAGCGCCGACGACAGAGTCCAATCGATGACCGGGCAACGGGCGGCAGCGGAGCCGTACGCCACGCGGTTCGAGACCGAAGTGACGTCGATCGACGGCCGACGGGTCTGGCTCGAGCGCAGTCACTTCTACGGTGCGAGCGGCGGACAGCCGGCCGATCGCGGGACGATCGGCGATATCGCAGTTACGGACGTGCAGTTCGCCGACGGCGAACCGGTCCACGTGCTGGCCGAGGAGCCGTCGTTTCGACCGGGTCACCGCGTTCTCTGTTCGGTCGACTGGTCGTTCCGGATGTACTGTATGCGGGCCCACACCGCCGGCCACATCCTCGTCGGCGCGGCGCGACGGCTCCTCGACGACTCGGCGGACGGCGGCCTCGAGATCGGACCGGAGACGGTCAGGGTGGATCTCGAGACCGGCGCGACCGTCGACGACGAGACCCTGATCGAACTGGACGAACTGGTCAATCGCGTGGTCTGGGAGTCGCGGCCGGTCTCGTGGGACGACGTTCCCGTCGCCGAGGCGCGCGATCGCGACGGGATCAGCTTCGACGCCGAGGTTCACGACGCGGCCGTCGAAAAGGGCCGCGTCCGCGTCGTCACGATCGAAGACGAAAACGACAGGCGAAACGGGAACGCCCTCGCCGGGACGAACGGCGCGGCGAATCCGTGGGACGTAACCGCCTGTAGCGGGACCCACGTCCGGAACACCCGCGAGATCGGTCCCGTCACGGTGCTCGGCCGCTCGAGGCCCGCCGAGGAAACCCACCGAATCGAGTTCGCCGTCGGCCCGCAGGCGATCGACCGACGGACCGTCGAGAAGCGGGCCGCCTTCGCCGCGACGTCGGCGCTGGACGTCGATCTCGAGGACGTGACGGACGAACTCGAGCGCGCGTGAGGTCGGCCGAGACGTCGCTCCCGACCATCGCAAGCACTGCGTTCATGCATTCGGATTCCGAGTCGTCGGTCGGGGACGATCCGACGCCCCGTTCACGGAAGGTAGAAACTATTACTATCTTCGGAGTGAATATACATCCATGGGAGTCGATTACTCACAGCTACACGACCCGAACGCCGAGTACACGATGCGAGACCTCTCGGCGGAGACGATGCAGGTCACCCGCGACCGCGGCGACGGCCGGGACGTCGAGATCACCGACATTCAGACCACGATGGTCGACGGGAACTTCCCGTGGACGCTGGTCAGGATCTACACCGACGCGGGAATCGTCGGTACCGGCGAAGCCTACTGGGGCGCGGGCGCACCAGAACTGATCGAGCGGATGACGCCGTTCCTGCAGGGCGAGAACCCGCTGGACATCGATCGGCTAACCGAACACCTCGTCCAGAAGATGTCGGGCGAGGGCTCGATCGGCGGCGTCACGGTCACTGCGATTTCGGGCATCGAGGTCGCGTTGCACGACCTGGCCGGGAAGATCCTCGAGGTGCCGGCCTACCAGCTCCTCGGGGGCAAGTACCGCGACGAGGTCCGCGTCTACTGTGACTGTCACACCGAGGAGGAGGCCGACCCGATCGCCTGCGCCGACGAGGCCGAGCGCGTCGTCGAGGAACTCGGGTACGACGCCCTGAAGTTCGACCTCGACGTGCCCAGCGGTCACGAGAAGGACCGCGCGAACCGCCACCTCCGCAAACCGGAAATCGAGCACAAGGCATCGATCGTCGAAGCGGTCACCGAGCAGGTCGGCTCGCGGGCCGACGTCGCCTTCGACTGTCACTGGACCTTCTCCGGCGGCAGCGCGAAGCGCCTCGCGCAGCGCGTAGAGGAGTACGACGTCTGGTGGCTCGAAGACCCCGTCCCGCCGGAGAACCACGACGTCCAGCGGGAGGTCACGCAGTCGACGTCGACGCCGATCACCGTCGGTGAGAACGTCTACCGGAAACACGGCCAGCGCCGCCTGATCGAGGAGCAGGCCGTCGACATTATCGCGCCGGACATGCCCAAGGTCGGCGGCATGCGCGAGACGCGAAAGATCGCCGATCTCGCGGACATGTACTACATGCCGGTCGCGATGCACAACGTCGCGTCGCCCGTGGCGACGGTCGCGAGCGCTCACGTCGGCGCGTCGATCTCGAACTCGCTGGCGGTCGAGTACCACTCCTACGAGCTCGGCTGGTGGGAGGACCTCGTCGAGGAGGACGTCATCGAGGAGGGGTACATCGAGATCCCCGAAGAACCCGGTCTCGGCGTGACCCTCGACATGGACGCCGTCGAGGAGCACATGGTCGAGGGCGAGGAGCTGTTCGACGAGGCATAACAACCGCCGCTGGCCTTCGAGATTCAGAAAGAAACGAACCGTTCTGGACGACTTCGTCGGAATCTTCTCCCGATATGTCCACAGCACCGCCGAGATCGTTGATTGGTCCGATCTGGACCACGTCGTAGAGCGACGCTTTCACAGCTTCCCTATCCACTCCTTTTTGAGGCGTTCGCTGAATTCCACCAGGAACTGGTGGCGTCCCTCAGCGATCTCCCTGGCTTCGTCGGTGTTCAACTCATCTTTGAGGTGAAATAGCTTCTCGCTAACGTGACCGAGTCCAGAGTTCTCCTCGGTATCCGGAGCCCAAAGCCGGTTACCGATCACGCCAGTGAACGCGAAGTTCCTCGCGATCCCAACCGCCCCAATGGCATCGAGGTTGTCCGCGTCCTGCACGAGACGGGCCTCTATCGTTTCTGCCGGATTGTCGTCTCCGTTGAACTCGTACTCCTCGTGAACCTCGACGCAGTGGAGTACCGACGACCGCTTCTCGTCCGGGAACGAAGTTGCCTCGAGTACGGATCGAACCGCTGATAACGACTCTCTGGGATGGGTGTACTCGCCGTCTTCACCCATGGATCTATGGATATCGTGGGTGAGAGCCGCAGCCCCGACGATATCGATATCGGCGTTCTTCTGATTGGCCAACCGAACGCCGATGTTGAATACGCGTCTCGCGTGATCGAGGTCGTGGCCTGACGAGTCTGCGCCTATCCAGTCCTCCATGTTCTGCTCGATCTCCCGAAACATCTGGGGGCGAGGGTGTTCTCCGGGGAGCGCGTCGCACACGTCGAGATATTGTGTGGTCATTATCTACCGGAACCCCCTCGTCGATAAACAATATCACGATTACTCCGCTTAATTTCGGCGAAGCAGCGGGAGGTTCCAGTGTGTTCGGGCGGCGTTACTGGCCAGTACACGAAAAGCCAACTGAACTCGAAACTGCAATGTACTATTTCACCACAAATTTACGTCCGATACTGGAAGAGACCCTATGGACTGGCGACGAATGCGGATGGACGGCGGTGAAACCGAACCCGAGGCTTCGTTCGAGAGTGGCGACGGCTCGCACCATCCCGGCCCCCCGCGCTTCGTCACCGTCGGCGAGGGAATCGTCGACCCGAACGGGAACGAAATGGAGACGCGCGACGACCTCGCGCCGTGGAACCCGGACGGCGATGCCGCGTACGCCTGGCGAATTCTCGAGTCACCCGACGGTTCGACCGCCGAACCGACCGACGGGCCGGTCGCCGAGTTCGAACCGGACGTGCCGGGCGAGTACACGCTCGCGCTCGACGCTCCCGACGGAACGCACGAACTGACGGTTCGTGCGTTCCCCGAGGCGGACGAGGACGCGCCGCGACCGCGGGTCGAACTCGACGCGACGGTCGTCGAGGGCCGGGTTCAGCTTTCGACGACAGCGAGCGTCGTCGGCGACGGCGACCCCGACGTCGAACTCTACGTCGACGACCGGAACGAGGACCTGCTCGAGGCCGACGGCACGATTCCGGTCGACGCGATCGACGAACCGACTCGCGTTTACGCGGTCGCCGTGGACGAACGACATTCCGTGCCGGACGCAGTCGAGTTGGTTCCCGGTACGGACCAGATGGACCACCCGACTGTCTGCGTCACCCATCCGTTCGAACCGCCCGAGTGGGCCGTCGACTCGGTCGTCTACGAGATTTTCACGCGCCGGTTCCCGGATCAGGACGAGCCCACGTTCGAGACGATCGCGGATCGACTCGATCACCTCGAGCGCCTCGGGATCGACGTCCTCTGGTTGACGCCGTTTCTCGAGGCCGAGAGCGGGTTCGGAACGCCGATGGAGTTCGGCGGCCCCCACGGCTACAACACGACCGACTACTTCAGCGTCGACCCGGATCTCGGGACGATGGCCGACCTCGAGGCGCTGGTCGACGCCTGCCACGAGCGGGACATCAGGGTCGTCTTCGACCTCGTGATCAACCACACGTCGGACGCCCACCCCTTCTACGAGGCAGCCGTCGACGAGACCCACCCCGATCACGAGCGGTACCGCGACTGGTATCGCTGGGCGGACGTCGACGCGCGCGACCCGGACACGTACTTTGGCTGGGAGGACATTCCGAATCTGCACTTCGGCAACCCCGCGGTGCGGGAGTACCTGCTCGGTGTCGTCGACTACTGGGCCGAGCGCGTCGACGGCTTTCGGGCCGACGTCGCGTGGGGTGTCCCGCTGAGCTTCTGGACGGAAGTGTCCGACCGGGTGACCGACGCGGACGGCGAGTTCTTCCTGCTGGACGAGACGCTCCCCTCCGACGTCGAGATGGGTGGCGGCCGGTTCCACACCCACCACGACGACGTCCTCCACGACGCACTCGAGGGCCTGGGCGAATCGGTCACGGGCGGCGTGACGGACGAGTCCGCCGACGAGGCGGGGGCGGCTGACGACGGGGCGGACGCGGTCGCCGACGAGTTCACCGACTCCGCGGCCGGGCTGGACACGTCGACCGCCGACGCGATCCTCGCGGCGGTCGACGACCGGCGGCGTCGCGGTGCCCATCCGGATTCCGAGTGGCTGCTGTACGTCGAAAACCACGACACCGACCGCTATCTCACCGAGTACGGTCGCGACGCACAACTGGCCGCGGGGGCTGCGACGTTTACCCTCCCCGGGTCGCCGATGCTCTACTACGGTCAGGAAACCGGCGTGACCGGACGGCGCGACCCGATGAACTGGGGCGCGTTCGACGAGGACCTGCTCGAGTACTACCGACGGCTGATCGACCTGCGGAAATCCCACCCTGCGCTGCGAGCCGACGCCGACCTCGAACGCGTCGCGTCCGACGCGGACACCGACGCCGCAGTCGCGTTCGCTCGCGCGGACCCGGCGAGCGGCCGCCGCGTCGTCGTGGTGCTCCACTTCGGCGAGGGGACGGCGATGGTCGACCTGGACGAGTCCGTCGACGGAACCGATCTCCTGACCGGCGCCGACGTGCTCGCGTCCGACGGTGCGTTCGCCGTCGATTCGGTCGTCGTCCTCGAGGGAGACGAATCGTAACCGCACGGACTCGAGCGGACTCGAACCGCGGAAAGTCGAACGGAGCGTGGTCGCTCGTCGTTCAGCCTTCCATACCGCCGAAGGAGAGGCCGCTCTCGACCTGTTTCTGTGCGAGGAAGTAGATGAGCGCGACCGGGAGGGCAAACAGGAGCGCGAACGCGGCGAACTGGCTCCAGTTGGTGTCCCGATCGCCGACGAGCCCGTACAGCTCCACCGACAGCGGGTAGAGTTCGGGATCGTAGATCAGCGTCTGCGCCACGATGAACTCGTTCCAGCCGGCGGTCCACGCGAACACCAGCACGGCGGCGATCCCGGGCTTCGAGAGCGGCAGGATGACCTCTCGAATGACCTGCCACTGGCTGGCACCGTCGATCAGCGCCGCCTCCTCGTACGAAACCGGGATGTTGTCCATGAACGTCTTCAACAACCACGTGTTGAACGGGATCGCACCGGCACCGTAGAAGACGCCGAGAACGAGGAGGTTGTTGGCGAGTCCGACGTTCGAGAACAGCGCATAGAGTGCGATGAGTACCGCGATCGAGAGGCCCGCACCCATCTGCGTGAACAGGATGTAGCCGTAGAGGATTTTCCGTCGCCCCAGGAATTCGCGCCGCGAGAGCGCGTAGGCACCGGGAATCGAGAACGCGAGCGTGACGATGACCGTCACGGAGACGACGATCAGACTGTTCAGGAGACCCCGTCGGAAGTCCTCGTTTTCGAGGACCCAGACGAACGAGTCCAGCGTGTACGCGAACGGATCGCCGAACAGGCCGCCGGGAGACGACAGCGTCGTCCCTTTGGATAGCGAGGCGGCGACGATCCAGTAGACCGGGAACAGCAAGACGAGGAGGAACCCGACGGCGACGCCGGTCGTGAGGACCGACGTGGCGACGTCTTTCGGTGTTCGTCGACCCGCTTCGAGGTCCGCAATCGTGTTTGATATTTTACCCATGTAGTTACACCCCGTCCGCGAGGCTGGTTTTCTTGACGGCGAGTATCATGAACAGCCCGATGAATCCGACCGCGATCACCATGATCGCCGACGACATCGCGTAATCGTTGAACACGCGAGCTTCACGGTAGCCGTAGACCAGGAGCAGTTCGTTGCTTCGGCCCGGACCGCCTTCGTTGAACACCCACGGGATCAGGAAGTTCTGGAACGACGTGGCGGCGGTGAGGATGGATGCGAACACCAGTGGGCCCCTGATCGCGGGAAGTGTCACGTGACGGAACCGTGCCAGATAGCCCGCGCCGTCGACTTTCGCCGCGTCGTGGAGCTCTATCGGAACGTCCTGTAGCGCGCTGATAGTGATGATCACCATAAACGGATACGCGAGCCACGCCTCGGTGACGACGTACGCGGAGAACGCGGCCCATCGGTCGCCCATCCAGTTCACCGGCACGTCGGCGAGCAGTAGCTCGGGAGCGTTGATACTAACGAAGAACACGATCGTGTCGACGATCTCGACGAGCGACGTGACGAGGCCGTTGTACACCGACAGCAACCTGTTGAACGGCCCGAACTTGGCCGGACTGAACATGTTTCGCCAGATGGTAATCGTGAAGATCGGCGGGAATCCCATCGGGACGATGACGAGCGCTCGCATGTATCGTTTGCCCGCGACCCGCTTGTGCGTGAGCACAGTCGCTATCCACAGCGTGAGCACGATCTTCAACGCGAGACTGAGACCGACGTAGAGCCAGGTGACCCCGATGGAGTTCCAGAACTCCATATCGGTCAGCAGCTGCGCGTAGTTCTCGAGCCCGACTATCGATGCGCCGCCGCCGAGCACGTCCCCCGCCGAACCCACGTCGGTTATCGAGAGGTAGACGAGAAACAGGATCGGGAACAGCATGAACAGCAAAAATAGCCCGAGTCCCGGGAGGACCAGCGCCAGTCCGAGATCTTTCACGTCGGACGGGACGCTGTTGCGGACTCGATCCGTTAGGCCGTCGGATGTTTCTATGGACATGTTGCGAAGAGTGAATGAATCGGATTACTCCCAGGAATCTCGGATCTTCTCCGCGGCGCTCTCCAGTTCTTCCTGCGGATCGCCGCCGGAACTGAGGACCATGTCGATCGCGGACTCGAGCGGTTCCCAGACGGCGTCCATCTTCTTACTGGCCGGCATCGGCATCCCCATATCAACGTTCTGACTGAACGCGTCGACGTCCGAGCCGAGTTCGTCGCTCCCGACGACCGAGTCGAGGACGGGAATCATCGCGTGATCCTGCGCGTTGGTCGTGACGACATCTTCGGTCGTGGTGTACCACTTGGCCCAGTTGAGCACTGCGTCGTGGACGTCGTCGTCCGCGTCCTCGAGACGCGACGTGAGGTACCACATCTGAACGCCCGTGTACGGCGTCGGCTCGCCGCCCTCGGGCGTGGGAAGCGGGGCGACGCCGACGTCGATACCGGCATCCCGGAACCCGCCGAGGTTCCACGGACCGGTGACGACGAACGGCGCGTTGCCGTTCTCGAACACCGAGATGTTCGCGTCTTCCTGGATGTCGTTCGGGCTGTGCTCGTATAAGTTGTCTCGGATGAACGTGAGCCCCTCGACGAGTGCGTCGCTGTCGACGCCGAGTTCGTCGGCGTCCTCGTCGTAGATAATGCCGCCGAACCCCTGTAAGTAGGCGCTGAGGTGGTAGGCGTCGCCCTGGTATCCGAGGCCGTACTCCCCGTCCCCGTCGTACTGTTCCATTATCGAGACCATCTCGGAGACCGTCTCCGGCGGCTCCTCGACCATCTCCTTGTTGTACATCAGGCCCACGGTTTCTGCAGCGTAGGGGAGTCCGTAGACGTTGCCGTCCCATTGAACCGCCTGGGCCGCCGCCTCCGTATACGTCTCACCGAGGTCGACATCGAACTCGTCCGACGCGTCGTAGAGGTTTCCGTTCTCGTGCTGGGTTCCGATCCAGTCGTGTGCCCAGGTGAAACTCATCGGTCCGTCCCCCGCCGGAAGGGTCGTCTTTAACTGATCCTGGAGATTGGAGATGCTGGCCGCATCGATGTCGTGGTCGGTCTCGTCGTTGAACGTCTCGAGGTGACTCTCGAACGTCTCCTCTTCCGAGTCGGTAAACTGGTGCCACAGCGGCGAACTGTCCCCACCACTGAAATAACTCATACACCCTGCGAGCGATGTCATCGCCAGTGCCCCACCGATTCCCTTCAGCACGGGTCTGCGTTTCATTGGCATGCTGCAATCGATGATGAATAATGTCTTCACGTATTTAATGGTTTGGGATCGTCGTTGATGACGATTCGAGCTCGGTCTAACATGGTTTTGCCGCCTCAGCCGGCGATATACGCGGTTATGTGCCAGTTCTCCGAGAGCATTCTACGAAATCCCGGCTGTGGGGTGGAAAGATACGATGATTGTCAACATCTATCATGAACTACCGGGCCAGTTCCTTCAATATTGGGTGAGATATTACTTCAAAGATAGTAGATTTTGGAAAGGGTTTTACCGTGTCCCGATAGTTGTGGTGACATGGCACGGGTCACAGTCGACGCACTGCGGAAAGAATACGACGCCGGGTCGATCGTCGCCGTCAACGATCTCTCTCTCGAGATCGAGGACGGCGAGTTCGTGACCGTCGTCGGCCCATCGGGTTGTGGGAAGACGACGACGCTTCGGATGCTATCCGGACTCGAGCAACCTACCTCCGGGCAGATTCGGATCGGCGACGAGGACGTCACGGACGTTCACGCGAAAAACCGGAACGTCGCGATGGTGTTCCAGAACTACGCGCTGTATCCGCACAAGACCGTCTTCGAGAACATGGCGTTCGGGCTCCGGATGAGCACCGATATGAGCGAGGACGAGCGCGAACAGCGGGTCGTCGAGACGGCCGAGATGATGGACATCGAAGGCCTGCTCGAGGACAAACCGGACGAGCTCTCCGGGGGCCAGAAACAGCGTGTCGCCCTCGGGCGTGCGATCGTCAGGGAGCCCGACCTCTTCCTGTTCGACGAACCGCTCAGCAACCTCGACGCGAAGCTCCGAACGAGCATGCGCGCCGAGATCCAGCGGCTGCAAAACGAGCTCGGAATCACCGCCGTCTACGTCACGCACGACCAGCACGAAGCCATGACGATGGGCGACCGAATCGTCATCCTCGACGGCGGCGAACTCCAGCAACAGGGGGCCCCGACCGAGGTCTACGAGAATCCGGTCAACGAGTTCGTCGGCGGCTTCGTCGGCTCGCCGTCGATGAACTTCGTCGACGTCGCCGTGGAACCGGACGGCGATCGACTCCACTTGACCGGCTCCGACGGCGGGTTCGAGTTCACGCTCTCGGCGGCGTACGCCGGCCGCCACGAGAACGCCCTCGACTCGAGCCGATACACGCTCGGTGTCCGGCCGGAGAACGTCTCCGTCGCCGACGCGGGCGCGGCCAACTCCATCACGGCGACCATCGACGTCGTCGAACCCGTCGGCTCCGACAACTTCCTTCACCTCGATCTGAGCGAGGCGTTCATCGCGCGCGTCGATTCGGACGTCGACCTCGAGCCGGGCGATCGGGTGACGCTCACGTTCGACGAGTCGGACGTCCACCTGTTCGATTCCGAAACCGGTCGTAACGTTCTCACCCGCGAGCGCGAGGCGCCGACAGTCACTTCCTGAATCGGTCACGGACACCGGCCACCCTCCTCGTTTTTCGATCGCTCTCGTCGGTGCGTCGCGATCGCCGAGAAGCGCCGCGGATTCGGCGTTCAGTCGCGCGGTACGGCGCTCTCTTCGGCTCCCGCGAGCGCGGACGAAACGGGTTCCTCGAGAGCGCTCGCCGTCGCGAGTCGGATGGCGTGAGGCCAGCCCAGCGGCGTCGCGCTGTCGGCCGTCCCGTCGTCGAACACCTGCTCGGGGAGGTAGCCGCCGGACCGACGGAGCGGGCCGCCGGGGCCGACGAGCGCCAGCAGGGTGCGACCGCGCTCCTCGAACGTCTCGGCCTCCTCGCGCCCTCGCGCGGCCAGGAGGTCGCTGAGGGCGATGGCGGCGTGTGCCCCCCACGCGGTCGTCACCGTCCAGATCTTCGCGGCGTCCTGCTCCTGGACGCGCCAGGGGTCGTCCTCGAAGCGGGCGAGCCCCTCGACCGGCCCGTCCGGATCGCGATAGAGCCCGTCGATCGTGGTCTCGACGTGCGAGGTGAGTCGGTCGAGCCGCGCGTCGTCGACGCGCTCGAGCGCGTCGTACGCCCGGTGGGCCGCGGCCAGCGCGAGCGTGCTCCCGTCGAGCCGATCGTCGACGTCACCGTCGTCGACACGCATGGCGTAGCACCCGCGTTCGGGCACCCAGAGGCCGTCGAGACCATCGTAGACGGCGCGTGCGCCCTCTCGAGCCCGCGTCGCGAGCGCGTCGTCGACCGGCGCGCGGGCGATCGCCGCGTAGGCTTCGAGGAACGTCGCCGCCGTGTGCGCGAACCGCCCGGTCATGTTCTCCCAGGCGTTCTGAACGCGTTCGGGAAGCCCGTCGGCTGCGAGGGAGTCGTCGAGTCCGTCGAGGGCGGCCGCGAGCGCCTCGCGTACCTGCTCGTCGTCCGGATCGACGCGGCGGAGATACGTCGCGAGAAACGCCGCGACACTCGCGGTCTGGTCGGCCTGGTACTCGTCGGACTCGCCGGATTCGACCCGCCCGTGTGCCCAGCCCGGGGCGAGCGCACCGTTGTGCGGCCACACGCGGTGCGGCCAGGTCCCGTCGGCCAGCTGCGTCTCGACGTAGAACCGGGTGCTCTTCGCGTGCCACTCCTCGAGTCCGAGCCCCAGCCGTCGATCCGTCTCGAGCAGGAACCGAGAGATCTCGGCGTCGTCGCGGAACCAGGTGTAGCCGTAGCCGCCGGAGTACCGGTAGAACGGGTCGAACTCGGGACCGGCCATCCGCGCGCCCGTCGGCGCGCGCAACAGCGCGAGCGCCCTGAGGTCGGCGACCCCATCCGGGACGTCGGGTTCAGTATCGGGGAGTCGGTCGCGGGCCTGTTCGCGACCCGCTTCGAGTACCGCCTCGTGGTCGGCGTGGGCGGCCACGTCGCCTCGGACGCGCTCGAGCGCGGCCGTTCGGTCGTCGCCGTCCGAAAGCAGCGTCGCAACTGTCGCGCTCGGGGACGATCCGGTGAGTTCGATTTCGGCCAGCACGATCGGGCTGAGACGCGCCTCCTCGTAGCGGTCGTCGGTGGGCGATCGTGGAAAGTCGGTCGGCTCCGCCGCGAGCAGTTCCGCGAACCGTTCGGGAACCTGTCCGGTGACGGCCATCTCGGTCGAGGCCGCGAGGAAATCGTGCTCCGCGTCGTGGTGTACTTCGACGGTATCGCCGTGCCAGAGTTGCCCCACCCGGCCGGCCCGTCCCTCCGGGGCGAACCCGACGCAGGCCAGAAGCGAGACGTCGTCGGCGAACGCCGGTTCCCCCTCGAACGCGACGTGAGTCAGGTGGAGGCGGCCGATCGTGACGTCGTACTGCACGCACGTGGCTTCGCCGACCGTGTGCGTCGTCTCGACGACGGCGGTGTCTCCGACGTAGCGCTGCTCGGCGTCCTCGTCGTCGAACCACCGAGCGTCGCCGTCGACGTCGATCCCGAATCGGGACCGTTCGATGCCGTCCAGTCCGGAGAGCGGATAGGAATAGTCCCCGATCGAGCCGTCGGGGGCGACGTGAACGAGCCGATCGTCGAGTCCGGAGAAGCGTCCCGCCGTCGATCTGCGTTCGCCGGGAAACCGCCGCGGGTCCCCCTGCGAACGCTTGAAGTCGTTGAGGGCAGCGTGTAGTTCCATCGTTTTCTGCATTCTCTCCCGGAGCAATAAACTTTGTTGAAATATGTATTCCCACTTTTCGAGACGACACCCCCCGCCGCCGTCTGCCATCCCGGTCGTCCGCCGGTTCGGGGCGGCGGACCGAGCATATTTTACATCGACCGCTCGATCTGTGACGTACGGAATACTCATGGATAACGACGAGCTCGCCGAACTGCTCGAGCGCTTTGGCCTCTCTGAGAAGGAGATTGACACGTATCTCGCGATTCTGGAACGCGGTGAGTCGAAAGCGAGCGCCATCGCCGACGCCGCCGACGTGTCCAAGCGCTACGTCTACAGCATCAGCGAGGAACTCGAGGAGCGCGGGTTCGTCGAGGTCGACGACTACGCGGTGCCGACGGTGATCCGGCCGGTCGATCCCGAGACGGTCATCGAGCGTCTCACGCAGAGCGTCGAGGATATCGAACCGGCGCTGCGATCGCGGTACACGACGAGCGAACGCTCCGGCGAACAGTTCGAGGTGATCAAGTCCCGTCAGACCGTGCTCAAACGGATCGAAAGCCTGCTGGCCGACGCAGAGACGGAAGTCACGCTCTCCCTGCCCGCGGAGATACTCCCGCGAATCCGATCGACGCTCGAGGCGACGGTCGATCGGGGCGTGCTCGTCCTCCTCCTGCTCGGCGCGACCGAGGGCGATCAGGACATCGCGTCGCTGGCCGGAACGGCCAGCACGGTCCGCACCTGGGACGCGCTCGTTCCGACGATGTTGACGGTCGACGGTCGTCACGGGCTACTCGCACCGAGTCAGATACTGACCACGTCCGCGAGCGACACCCGGGCGATCGCGATCTCACAGGAGCAACTCACCCCCGTCCTGGCCGGTTCGTTCCTGGCGAACTACTGGCCGACCGCGGAGGAGCGGTACGTCACGACGCCGAGCGAACTTCCCCGCACCTACGAGCAGTTCCGGAGCGCCGTCTTCGAGATCGCGCTCCACCGTGCGACGGACACGCGCATCGAGGCGGCGGTCACCGGCTCGCCGGTCGGCGAGCGAGACCTCCCGTCGTCGCTCACCGGCGAGGTCGTCGACGTCCGACAGAGCCTCGTCCGACCGGTCACTTCGACGCTCCCGATCGAGAATGCGTTCGAGATCGAGGTCGACGGTGACCGGTACACTATCGGCGGCACCGGCGCGTTCCTCGAGGACTACGAGGCGGAGTCGGTCACCATTCGCCCGCTCGAGGACTGAGTTCCCCGCTGCGCCGTGCCGGATTCCTTTTTCGCCTGTGAGTAAATTTATTGAAGTCGTAGCGCACACGGTAGGCTGTGATGAAACGTCTCGTCGGAACCGGACGGATCGCGCGCCAGTATCGAGCGACGGCCACCGCAGGAGGGCTCCACGGATGACCGGGAAACGCGAGGTCAGAGAGCGACTCGTCGAGAGCGGGGTCATCGCGGTCCTCCGCGGGATCGACGAGGAGCGGATCGTTCCGGTCGCCCGCGCGATGCACGACGCCGGCGTCGACGCGCTCGAGATCACGGCCGACGGCACGCGCGCGGCCGAACAGATCGCGGCCGTCGATCGGGAACTCGCCGACACCGACGCGGTCGTCGGCGCGGGGACGGTTCTCGACGCCTCGACCGCTCAGTCCGCGATCGACGCGGGCGCGTCGTTCGTCGTCTCGCCGCACACCGACGCGGACGTAGTGCGGACCTGCAACCGCCACGGCGTCCTCGTCGCGCCCGGCGTCATGACGCCGACTGAGGCCGTGACGGCGATGGAAGCCGGCGCGGACCTCCTCAAAATGTTCCCCGCCTCGACGGTCGGTCCGGGACACATCGGTGCGCTCGCGGGGCCGCTCGGCGACGTCGACATCGTTCCGACGGGCGGCGTCTCCCGCGACAACGTCGCCGACTTCTTCGACGCGGGCGCGGTGGCCGTCGGTGCCGGCGGTGCCATCGTGGACGACGCGGCCGTCGCCGACGGCGACATGGACCGGGTTCGAGAGACCGCCGCGTCGTTCGTCGAGGCCGTCGAGGCGGCGCGGAGCGAGTAATCGAGGCGGCGCTCTCGGCGCGACCGTCTCCCGCGGTCGGCCGCAGTACGATCGGTTGTCGATGCTGGTAATCGTTTTATACCGCTCGTCGGGGTGACAATGGAGCGTGACTCCAGATTCAGACCACTGTACGCGCAGGCGGCTCCTGCGAACCGGTGCCGTCACAGTGCTGGGCGTCGCCGGGACCGGAGTCGGCGCTGCACAGAACGAAACCGCCGACTCGGGCGACGCGAACCCGAGCGGGCAAGCCGACGACGGCGAGAGCCCGTACACGGAGACCTATCGCAATACCATCGATTCCGTCGTCCTCGTCAGCGTTTCCGGGGCGGGCGGCGGCCCCGGTGGCGGACTCGGCTCCGGGTTCGTGATCGACGACCAGCACATCGTGACCAACAACCACGTCGTCCAAGGCGCGAGCGAGGGCGGGATCGAGATCCAGTTCAGCAACGAGGAGTGGCGAACCGCGTCCATCGTCGGCACCGATGTCTACAGCGACCTCGCCGTCCTGAGCGTCGAAGACATGCCCGACGTCGCCGACGGCCTCTCGCTCTCGGAATCCGAGCCCGCGATCGGGCAAACGGTGCTCGCGATCGGCAATCCGCTCGGCCTCGACGCGTCTGTCTCTCACGGGATCGTCAGCGGGACCGACCGATCGCTGCCCAGTCCCACGGGCTTCTCGATCCCGGCCGCGATCCAGACCGATGCGCCGATCAATCCCGGGAACAGCGGCGGTCCGCTGGTCGGTCTCGAGGGCGACGTCCTCGGCGTCGTCTTCGCCGGGGCGGGGCAGACGATCGGCTTCGCGATCTCCGCACTCCTCGCGAATCGGGTCGTCCCCGCGCTCATCGAGGATGGAACGTATGAACACGCCTACATGGGCGTCGGCGTCCGGCCCGTCGGCCCGGAGATCGCCGCCGAAATCGGTCTCGACGAGCCGGTCGGCGTCCTGGTCGTGGAGGTCGTCCCGGACGGCCCCGCCGACGGCGTCCTCGAGCCGTCCACGCGCGGCCGGCCGACCGGCGGCGACGTCATCGTCGCCATCGACGGGGAGGCGATTCCGAATCAGCCGGCCCTCTCGTCGTACCTCGCGCTCGAGACGTCGCCCGGGGACACGATCGAGATCGAGATCGTCCGAGACGGGGAGCCCCAGACCGTCGAACTGACGCTCGAGGCGCGGCCGGACGCGGAACGGCCGCCGGCTCCGATTCCGGGTGGTCCGGGCGAGCGACCGCCGTCGACGGAACCGTAACCGTAATCCACTCCGCCACGAGCCACGACCGAACCCGGCCACAAACTCATCTGCGAGGAGTACGGTCCGAACGACCTCGTCGACCGCGATCCGGACGCGGTCGACGCGCTCGAGTTCGTCCTCGATCTCCGCCGTTCGCTCCGCCTCGTACTCGTTCGCTCTGTCGGCGTCGGCTTCGGCCATGTCCGGCGATTCGTGGTCGAGTCGTCTGGACGCGGGGCCGTCGAGTGCAACGTCGGTCCGGACCGGGCTTCGTCGCCGCGGATCGGCCGCTTCCGGCGGTGGTCGTTCGACAGACACGAAAGACAGATAAAAGACCCCGCGGTGTGAATAGACAGATATGGACGTTCCGTACGACCTGACCTCGTACGTTCGGGTGTTGAAGATGGCGACGACACCCACTACCGAGGAGTTCCTCCAGGTATCGAAAATCGCCGGTGCAGGAATCTTCCTGGTCGGCCTCGTTGGCTTCCTCATCGGCGCGATCATGCTCTTCCTGACGAACGGTGGTGGCATCTAGTGGGTATCTTCGCTGTCAAAACGACGGCGAGCCAGGAGCGCACCGTCGCCGATATGATCATCAACCGCGAAGAACCGGAGATTCACGCCGCACTGGCGCCGGACTCGCTGACATCCTACGTCATGGTCGAGGCCGACGGCGACGCGGTCCTCAATCGGGTTCTCGAGGATATTCCGCACGCGCGGAGCATCGTTCCCGGTGAGTCAGATATTTCGGAAGTCGAGCACTTCCTCTCGCCGAAACCGGACGTCGAGGGGATCGCCGAGGGCGACATCGTCGAACTGATCGCCGGTCCGTTCAAAGGCGAGAAGGCGCAGGTT
This sequence comes from Natrinema salaciae, assembly GCF_900110865.1. Taxonomy (NCBI): domain Archaea; kingdom Methanobacteriati; phylum Methanobacteriota; class Halobacteria; order Halobacteriales; family Natrialbaceae; genus Natrinema; species Natrinema salaciae. The sequence goes on along the minus strand of NZ_FOFD01000001.1, from coordinate 632,291 downwards.
CAGCGCATCGACGAGGGCAAAGATCAGGTGACGGTCGAACTGTACGAGGCGACGGTTCCGATTCCGGTCACGGTTCGGGGCGATCAGATTCGCGTTCTCGACAGCGACGAGCGCTAACGCGCGCACCGAGCGTTACAGCGCCGCCGCGTACCCATTCCGACGAGCGATACCGCATCGGTTCACCCGTCCCGTATCCGTCTGTTCATAAAGATGCTCAGTTTCCAAGAAAAATCACTATCGGCGATCGTCCAGAACTGGTTGGTGTTCGTTATCAAGACACGAACATCTTCCCATGACATCGGATGCACACGCGGATTCGGCGACGGAGAACAGCGATTCGGCGACCGATCTCTCGAGACGGCGGCTACTCCGGACGACGGCGACTGCGATCGCCGCGGGCGCGGGGCTGAGCGCTGCCTCGGGGTCGACAGCGGCCGACACGGACGAAATCATGGAGGTCGACTTCCGGGGCGGAACGCCGCCGATAGCCGACGCGCCGCAGGGCGAAGACGAGGTCGCGTTCGTCGTTCACGGCTACACGGGCTCGTCGACCAGCGTGAGCGGGGCGAGAACGTTCCAGCAGACGGCCAGGGACGTCGGCTACACCGAAACCGTAACGGCCGTCACCTGGGACGACAGCGGACTCCCGTGGTCGGCCGAAGCGAGCGCCAGAGACACCGGCGCACAGTTCGCGAGCTGGCTCGGCGCGTACACGGATGCGAACCCGGGGACGACGATCCGACTCCTCGGTCACTCGATGGGCGGCATCGTCCAGATGGAGACGCTCGCGGCGATCGGCGGTTCGTTCACGGTCGAGACGGCCGACAGTATTGGCTCCTACGAAGTATCGGACGCCCCCTGCGACTGCGGTGATTTCGGCGACGCGATTCGGGACTCGGCCGGCGAGGTGCACAACTACTACTCGACGAACGACTCGATCGCACGACTCGGGGATGGGCAGGCCGACTGCAGCGGCTGGTTCTGCGACGGGACGACGCCGAACAACTACGACGACGTCGACGTGAGCGACTCGGTTTCGGATCACACGTCGTACAAGGAGAGCCCGGGGTGTGTCTCGGCGATCGTCGGCAACTACTGATACCCGTCCGACGCGTCGACGGGAGTCGGTCGGGGCCGAGACGGATCGAGCGGACGACGGAACGGGCGGCGGTCGCTACCGTTTCAGTTCCGTGGCGATCGATTGCATGTCCGCTTCCGACTCGACCTCCTCGAGCAGTTCTTCACGTTCGCGGACGTCCTCGGAGCTGGCGCCGTAGGCGCGGACGTACTCCGCGCGGCTGTGTTCGGTAAACGCGTGGCGAATCGCGAGATAGCCGTCCGGAACGACGGTTCCGCAGACCCCGCACTCGCGGCGCTGGTGTTCCGTCGCCTGATGGACTACGGCCGACTCGACGTCCTCGAAGACCGTTCCGCAGCCGGCGATTCCGCATTCCCAGGCCATTCGATACTGGCACTCGAACGGCCGTCCTAATGATCCTTTCGCAGCGACGGCCGTCGACCGGAATACACGTGCCCGATAGCGCTTCGGTCGTCGGGCTCGTCCGTCGGGGTATGCCGGCGAGTAACAGGTCCGAACTGGCCGCCTTCGACGCCGATCACGTCCGCCGCGTCGTCCAGAAGACGGCATCGGGGCCGCTGTACACGTTCTGCGAGTACGATACCGAGTCGTTCCGGTCGCTCTACGTCGACGATCGAACCGTCTCGATGTACGAGAGCCGCGACGCGATGCTCGAGCACTTCGAGCGGATCCACACGAACGTCCACATGGACTTCATGCAGCGCACGCTCTTTCGGAACACGCTGTTTCCGGACGCGGAGCGCGTCGAGTACATCACGATGGCGATGGACTACCTGAAGATCCTCCGCGTCTACGTCGGCGACGACGGCCTCTTCATCGCGATCGATCCGGACGAGCCGGTCGTTCCGATCGTCGACGCGATCAAGGCGACCCTCGAGTGGCCGCCAAATCAGAATCCATAACTCGGCTGTCCCGAAAGTGACGGTCGTGACCGACGGAGTGACGTTTCGAGTCGACTGTCACGTGAAGGTGCTGGACGACCGCGTCGTCGAGCGGGCCAAACGGATCGGGCTCGACGCGATCGTCTACGCACCCCACTTCACCCGACTTCCGGAGATTCGCGAGCGAGCAGCGGCCTACTCCGACGAGGAGCTGCTGGTGGTCCCCGGTCGCGAGGTGTTTGCCGGCACGTGGCGGGATCGCAAACACATCCTCGCGATCGGACTCACGGACCCCGTCCCGGATTTCATCCCGTTCGAGGTGGCGATGGCCGAGTTCGACCGGCAGGATGCGACGGTGCTCGTCCCGCATCCCGAGTTCGCGAACGTCAGCCTCACCGAGGCGGATCTGCGGGCGTACGCGAACGTGATCGACGCCGTCGAGATTTTCAACCCGCGCCACTTCCCGTGGGACAATCGACGTGCGCGCGAACTCGCGGAACGTTGCTCGCTCCCGCCGTTTACCTCTTCGTACGCTCATCTGACACGGTCGGTCGGCGTCGCCCACACCGCGTTCGACGCGACCATCGAGACCGAAGCCGACCTCTTGAACGCGCTCGAGGACCGAATCGCCCGCCGCGTCGTCTACGACGACGGCCTCGAGGGGTGGGCGACGACCGCGGCGGAACTCGGCCACCTCGTCTACGAGAACACCTGGAAGAAGATCGACCGGCTGTTCCTCTCGGGAACGGAGCCGACCCATCCCCAGCATATCGCCTACGAGGGGCGATTCGACGACGTGGCCGTCTATTAGCGGCAGGTGATTCCGGCGGTTTCGCCGAGTCGAAACGCGTCGCGTCACGGATTCTCCGTCGCGTCTGCGGGCGATTCTCGGACCGCCGCGAGCGTCTCCGCAACGCGTTCCCAGTGACTGCCGCGCCAGAAGTGTTGGCCGCAGTCACGACAGACCCAGACCTCGATCGGTGCCGGATCGGGCGCGTACTCCGGGGTCGATGCCGTCGGATCGACACGCTCGAGCGGCCCGTTACACCGCCCACAGAAACCGGGGTCGTCCGCCAGCGTGAGGTCGATACCCGCCGCGTCGAGCGCCGCAAGCTGGTTCTCGACGTTGCGGGACGCGAGCAGGATCGACTCCTCGACGCGGTCCGCGAGGGGGACGTCTCGAGTGACGACCGTCCGGTCTTCCGCTCGAGCGACGGCGATCAGGTCGTCGTCGGCCTCGAGCCCGCGGTCGCCGGCGTACGCCGTATCGTGATTGCACATCCGCAGGTAGGAGACGAGCCCGCCGCACATGACGTCGAGGAGGAGACGCATCGGACTCGGATCGTCTAGTGGAGGAACTCCCGGAGCCGCTCGAGTTCCCAGGCGTTGATCACGTCGTCCGGTTCGGTCCATCCGCGCCGGGCGGTGTGAACGCCCCAGCGCATGTACTCGAGCGTCGAGGGCTGGTGGGAGTCGGTGTTGATCGCGATCGGTGCACCCTCCTCGAGCGCAGCCTGCACGGCGCTTCCCCACAGGTCGAGCCGGCGGGGATCGCTGTTGACCTCGAGTGCGGTGTCGTGCTCGGCGGCGGCGTTCGCGACGGCCGAGATATCGTAGTCGAGCCCGGAGCGCTGGTTGAGCAAGCGCCCGCTCGGGTGGCCCAACACATCGATCGACGGGTTTTCGACGGCGTTGATAAGCCGCTCGGTTGCGGTTTCGGCGTCCTGATCGAGCGCGCTGTGCGGCGAGGCGACGATCACGTCGAGCGCCTCGATCACCTCGTCCGAGAGACCGATCTCGCCGTCGGCGTCGACGTTGGCTTCGATCCCCGCAAAGACCTCTATCTCGGCCGCAGCACCGACCTCGCGGATCGCCTCGACCTGCTCGAGGATTTCGGTATCGGAGAGCCCCATCCCGCCGACGACGCCGGGTCCGTCGGCGTGGTCGGCGATCCCGAAGTAGTCGTAGCCGCGCTCGGCGGCGGCCGCGACCATCTCCGCGATCGTGTTGTTCCCGTCGGACCACTCGGTGTGAGTGTGGCAGTCGCCGCGGATATCGTCGCGAGTGACGAGGGTCGGTAACTCCCCGTTCTCGGCGGCTGCGATCTCGCCGCGATCCTCGCGAAGCTCCGGTGGCATCCAGGGCAATCCGAGCGCCTCGTACATTCCCGCTTCCGTCTCGCCCGCGACGCGCTCGCCGACCCGCTGTCCCGAATCGGGGTCGTCGATGTCGCTCACGTCGAACGCGCCGTACTCGTTCAGCTTCATCCCGCGATCGATCGCGTAGTTGCGCAGGCTGACGTTGTGATCCTTGCTCCCGGTGAAGTACTGCAGGGCGGCACCGAACTCCGCCGGGACGACCACCCGCAGGTCGACGCGGATCTCGCCGACGCGGACGCTGGCCTTCTCGGGCCCGGACTCGATCTCGTCGTCGACCGAGTCCCAGTCGACGAACCGCTCGATCACGGCCTCCCCGGCGTCCGTCGCCGCGAGGACGTCCACGTCACCGATCGTCTCGCGCCACCGGCGGATCGAGCCCGCTACCTCGCAGCGCTCGACCGCGTCGATCGACTCGAGGAACGCGAGCACGTCGTCCGCCAGCGGTCGCGCCTCGCCCAGCAACTGGCGCTGGCCGACGGTCCGGGCGAACTCGAGGTTCTCGAGGATGTTCTCCTCCGTTTTCGGCCCGAACCCCTTCACGTCCCGGACCTCGCCGGCTTCCGCCGCGTCCTCGAGATCGTCCAGCGTCTGGACCCCGAGTTCGCGGTAGAGCGTGCCCGCGGTCTTGGGACCGACCCCCTCGATGCGGGTGATGTCGGCGATGTCGATGGGGAGCTCGGCGCGGAGCTCCTCGAGTTCCTCGATTTTTCCGGTCTCGACGTACTCGACGATCTTCGACGAGATGGCGTCGCCGACGCCGTCGATGTTCTCGACGACCTCGCGGTCGCCGGCCTCGACCCGGTCGGCGATCGGGGACGGGTGCGCGCGGATGTTCTCCGCCGCGCGCCGGTACGCGCGGGGCTTGTACTCGACGTCGTCGGCCTCGAGCAGGTCGGCGAACTCCTCGAAGCGGGCGGCGATCTCGGCGTTGGTCGCCATCAGCGACCCCTCCGCGCACTGGCGTCGTCCTCCTGACCCAGCGCCTTCTTCAGGAAGGACATCCAGCGCTTGCGGTCCTGTGCTTGCTGGACCTTCTGCTCGCGCTCTAAGTCCGTCGGCCCCAGATTCTCGAGGGCGTTCAACGCCCGATCGATGCCGATGATGCTCTGAACGAGCTCCTCGCCCGTTTCGCGGCTGATCTCCCCCTCCTCGATCCGCTCGAGTCGCTCGAGTCGCTCGCGTCGCAGGTTCTTCTTGGCCTGCTCGACGCGCTCGCGTTCGCCGGCGGGCACCGTCTCGCGGCGCTTGATCTCGAAGACGAACGTCCGGAGGTCGATCGCCTCCCCCTGAACCGTGATCGTCTCCGGGATGTCCGCGCCGACGGTCGCGCCCTCGCGCTCGACGCGCTCGAGCAGTTGCTTGCGCTCGTACTCTTGCACACCTCGATATGGGGAGTGCGGAGGCAAAAATGTACAGTCTACAGCGGCGCTGGCACTGCCGGCGGCACCGACTCGAGGGGTGTGCCCGTTCGGACGGGGGACGTGGCGTCTCGTCGTGACGGCCAAACCCCAAATCCCTTAGCTACTCCGCACATACCCCCGGTCAATGGCCAAGTGCGACGTGTGTGGGAAGGACGAAAACATGCCGTACAACTGTCGGCACTGCGGCGGCACCTACTGTGCCGACCATCGGCTCCCCGAGAACCACGACTGCTCGGGGCTCCAGAACTGGAACGATCCCCAGGGCGTCTTCGACAGCGGTTTCGACGACAGCGTCAACGGCGGGAGCACGTCACGGGCCTCGAGTCTGGCCGACAAAGTCCCGGTCAATACCGGCACGGGCGGGCCGCTGGCGTACTTCCGCGGGAATATGACGTACACGTTCCTCGCGCTGATGTGGATGACGTTCTTCGCTCAGTTGATCGTCGGGCTGTTCGGGAACGCCTCACTCTACCAGTCGCTGTTCGTGCTGACGTCGTGGAACGTCGAGTACGTCTGGACATGGGTTACGTCCATCTTCGCCCACAGTACGGCGAACTTCATGCACATCGTCGGAAACAGCATCGTGATATTCTTCTTCGGGCCGCTCGTCGAGCGGTACGTCGGCTCGCGGAACTTCGCGATCCTGTTCGTCGTCAGCGGCGTCCTCGCCGGACTCAGTCAGGTCGGGATTTCGATCGCCCAGGGAAGCCCGACCGTCGTCCTCGGAGCCAGCGGTGCAGCGCTCGCGATCATGGGCGTTCTGACGATCCTGAACCCCGGTCTCAAGGTCTATCTCTACTTCATTCTCCCGGTCCCGATCTGGCTGCTCACTGCTGGTTACGCCTTCATTAGCGTCTTCTTCCTCAGCACCGGCGGCGGAGGCAACATCGCACACATGGCCCATCTCGTCGGTCTCGTGATCGGCCTCGCCTACGGACAGTACCTCAAGCAGAACCGAAACGTCAGCGCGCCGAGTCGCCTCGAGTTCGGCGGCGGTGGCGGTCCCGGCGGTCCCGGCGGCCCTGGTGGTCCCGGCCGCGGCCGGTTCTAACGGCCCCGACGGTTCGCCGCTCGCACACCCCAGCAACTGATTGTCGCGCGGCGTCTACCACCGACCCAGATGAGACACCCCCGTCCCGACCTCGCACCCGACGCCGGCCTCTCGCGCGCGGAGATGGAGGCGCTGCAGCGCGAGATCGCCGATGCGGCCGTCTTCGAAGACGACTTCGCGTTCGATCCCGCAACGCTTTCGAACCCGCTCGCGACGACCGCGAGCGCGGGTGATCCGCCGGTCGTCGTCGGCGTCGACCAGTCGTTTCTCACGAACGAGGACGGGGACCAGGATCGCGCGCTGAGCGCCGTCGTCGCCACGCGCGGCGGCGAAGTGATCGAACGCGTCCACGCCGTGACGCCCCTCGAGATTCCCTACGTTCCCGGCCTCCTCTCCTTCCGCGAGGGAGCACCGATTCTGGCGGCGCTCGACGAACTCTCGGTCGAGCCCGACCTGCTCCTGTTCGACGGCAGCGGCCGCATCCACTTCCGGCAGGCCGGCATCGCGACGCACATGGGTGTCGTCCGGGACGTGCCGAGCATCGGCGTCGCGAAGAGCCTCCTCTGTGGGACGCCGCGGGAGGACACCGACGACCTCCTCGAGGGGACCAGGGTCGCCATCGAGTCGAACTCGCGGGTCGACGCGCCCGACGGCACTCTGCTGGGCTACGCCGTGCAGACGCGCCAGTACGACTCGCCGAACCGGTACATCAACCCGCTTTACGTCAGCCCCGGCCACCGCGTCGGTCCCGAGACGGCGGCCGACGTCGTACTCGCGCTCGCTTCGTCGTACAAGCTCCCCGAGCCGGTCCGGCTGGCGGATCAGTACGCCGACGAGGCGAAACGGAATCTCACCGAGTAGCCCGCCAGTTCACCGGTTGCAGCAGCCCGAGCAATCGCTCGCGGCGGGAGGGACCGAAAGGGGCTGAGGGCTTTCGGAGCGACGGTCGGTGCCGTCACGTACTCGTTCTCGCTTCCGCGACCCCATTCAATTACGGACGGTACGAATAGCGCGACAAACCGTCGATACTTAGGTATCGTCTCACGAACCGGTCACGTATGGCCACCGCTGAGGACGTCGACAGGACAGCCGATGACGGGCCGGATGGGACCGTCGGAGAGGACGAACGCGAGCGCGGGGCGACCGATAGCGACCGGTACACCCGCAAGAAATCGGTGCTGATCACGGGCTGCTCGTCGGGAATCGGCCGCGCGACCGCCCGGGCCTTCCTCGGGGAGGACTGGCAGGTGTTCGCGACGGCCCGGAACGCCGACGACGTCGCCGAGCTGGCGGACGCGGGCTGCGAGACGCTCGAGTTAGACGTGACCGACCCCGAAGCGGTCGCGTCGGCCGTCGAGGAGACCGTCGATATCGCCGGCTCGATCGACTGCGTCGTCAACAACGCCGGCTACGCCCAGATGGGGCCGCTCGAGGACGTCGCGACGGTCGATCTGCACCGCCAGTTCGACGTCAACGTCTACGGCCCCCATCGACTGACCCGCGCTGCACTGCCGCACATGCGCGCGCAGGGCGAGGGCCGAATTATCAACGTCTCGAGCGTCGCCGGACGGATCTCGTTTCCCGGCTCGGGCGCGTACTCTGGCTCGAAATACGCGCTCGAGGCGATGAGCGACTCGTTGCGCGCCGAAGTCGACGAGTTCGACATCGACGTGGTGCTGATCGAACCCGGGCCGGTCGAGTCGGCGTTCACCGAGCGCGTCGACGAGGAACTCCCGGAGGACGAGCGAACGCCGGCGTACGAGTCGCTGTACGAACTCTACGACGAGGCTCAGTTGATCGGCGGCGGCAGCGGCGGTCCCTTCGCCTCCGAGCCCGCGGACGTCGCCGACGCGATCCTCGAGTCCGCGACCAGCACCAATCCGCCGGCGCGGTACCCGGTCGGCCCGCTCGCCCAGTACGGACTGTACGCCCGGTACCTCCCGGATCGGCTCCGCGATGCGGTCTACGGGCTGTTGCGAAAACTGGTGTGAGTTCGCCGCCGGGATATCGACATGTGGGAACGTATTACTCACTGGATTTCGAACCCCCGACCACATGACGGACCTAGACGACGAGACGATCATCGTGACCGGCGCGAGCAAGGGACTCGGACGTTCGATGGCGCTCCATCTCTCCGAGCGGGGGGCTGCCGTCGTCCTCGTCGCCCGAAGTGAAGACGAACTCCAGACCGTCGCCGACGAGGCTGCCGGCGAGACGCTGGTCGCGCCGGCCGACGTTCGCGACTCCGACGCTGTCGACGAGGTCGTCCAGTCGACCGTCGACCGGTTCGGCGGCGTCGACACGCTGATCAACAACGCTGGCGTCCCGGGACGACACTTCGGCGACGAACGCGGCTCGCTCGTCAACACGGACGAAGACGAGTGGAAGCGCGTCATGGACGTCAACGTCAACGGCGTCTATCTGTTCACCAAGCGGGTCCTCGAGGCGATGCTCGAGGCCGACCAGCCGTCCGGAAACGTCCTGAACGTCTCGTCGGGGCTCGGCAGATACGCGGTTCCCAACGCCGCGCCGTACATCACCTCGAAGTGGGGACTCGAGGGGTTCACTCGGGCGATCGCCCTCGAGGTGGAGGACGACGGCATCAACGTCAACGCGATCGATCCCGGCGGCCGGGTCAACACGGAGATCTGGGCGCATCTGCCGGACGACGAACGCGAGGAGATCCTGCAGCCGGACGTGATGGACGACGCCGCCGCGCTGCTCGCGGCGCAGGGGCCCGACGGCGTGACCGGCGAGTCGATGACCACCGAGGAGTGGGAAGAACGGCTCGGGTAACGGTTCCGGTGCGAGTTCGCGACTGTGTGCCGATCCCTCCCCGTCAGGACGAGCGCAGCCGCCCCTGACAGTCGCGACAGTACGTCACGCCGGTCCGGTTCACCGCTCCGCAGGCCGAACACTGAACCATCGACGAACTGTCGGCGTCGACGCCGGCGCCGCTCGCCAGCACCGCGAGCACGTCGTCGTACTCCGTGACGTCGTGCTCGATCCCGCGAGCCCGCTGCCACTCGGTTATCAGATCGTCGTCGCGGAGTCGCTCGAGCCCCCGGACTAACCCCAGAAAACAAAGCGTCGGCGCGATCATCACGAAGGCCGCCACGGCGAGGCGGCCGAGAAGTGCGTACGGTCCCGGATCGTCCATAGTCGACGTTGGCTACCGGGAATACAAACGTCTATCGTCGTCACGAATCGCTAGAAGAAAGTATTTAATTAATGAAATATGGGCAGAGACTATGGTCCCCGACCCGTCCGCTCTCAGCCGGCGACAGCTTCTCGGCGGGCTCGCCGGCGGTGCCGGACTCGGTGGGAGTACCGTCGTCGCCGTCGGCGTGACGCGACCGACGGCGCTCCCGAACGTACTGGCCGACTGGGCGACGACTACTATCCGACGCCGCCCGCGGCGAGTTCGCTCTGGCGACCGACCGTGACGGCGGACCACGCCCGGGAAGCGGTCGCGCTACTCGCCGAGACCGAGGCCGAGGCGATCGCGCGCTGGGAGGAGATCGATCGGGACGAATCGCGCCCCCGCGGTTCCGGCGGGTGGCTCGAGAGCGCCGACGCGTCGCTCGCGGACGGCGACTACCGCGAGGCGCTGTTCGACGCCACGTACGGGATTCGATTCGCCGGTGAGGACCTGGGACGCGCTCGGGCGGAACTCGGCGAGGCGGATCTCGCCGACCTCGCCGACCGTGCCGTCGCGCTGCTCGATCGAATCGACGCCGTCGTCGGCGCGATCGGTTCGTATCCGGTCCGCGAGCCGGAGCGCGACCTGGCGTGGTACAGCCACATCGAACTCGAGCTCCAGCGCGGTCGTACCCTCGCCGACTGACACGGTCTCGACGCCGTTCGCAAAGCCGATGGCGACGGGGCCGAGACAGAGATATCCGCGTCCGACCCGCGCGAGATCGGGACGATCACGTCCGAACTCCTGCGTGCGGAGCTCGCGGTCGAGAGCGCGGAGCGATACCGCGACCGCCTGTGGGAGACCGTCGAGGGTGCCGACGAGAGATACGACGACCACCTCGGTGGTGTCCTCGACGACCTCGAACGCGATCTCGAGCCGATACCGACGCGAGACGAGGTCCGATCGTCGTACATCGGCGAGGACGTCGACTCGTACGGACCGTACGAGTTCGCACACAGTCGGCTCGTACGGTGGTGTTTCCCGGCCGAGTTCGCGTCCCTCTGGAAGACGACGGTGGACGACGACTTCCCCGTGCTCCGGGTCCTCGGGGGCTCGAGAGGCCTGATCGACTGGCGCGCCCACGAGTACGCAGTCGCGGAACTCGAACTGACCGCCGACGACGAGACGTTCGATCCCGGACACGTTCTCGACGAAAAACGGCGGGCGAAAGCCACCTACGAGACGGTACTCGGCCCGGACCCGGCTCCGTTCACGACCGTCCTCTCGGAGCCGGCGATCGGGAACATCCGGGTCGCGGACGTCGATCGGAATTCCTGGGCGGGATCGTCGTGGAAGCCGTGGAACGAGCGAGTACAGGCGTATCTCAACGACCTCCTCGGACGAGCGAGACTGCGGGAGTCTCCGGACGTGTACGACCGCATCGTCGATGACGGGTGAGTCGTCGCTATTCGATCGTTGCGGACGGTGGCTCGGGTCCCCACTGCCGTTTCCGGAGAGAGAACAGGTCGATACGCTCAGTCCGTGATGAACTTGTTGTCCCGCCAGTTGACGCCGCCCTGTCCGGAGCCGTGATCGCGTGGCCCCTCGACGACCTCGATATCGGCCGGCCGCGGCTCGCCGTCGACGATCCGGGTCGCCTCGAGGTCGCCATCGCACTCCGAGATCGCCGTCAGGGTGCCTTTCTCGGCCGCTTCGGCGATTCCACAGAGGACGAGGAACATCTGGTACTGGAGCAGCGAGTTCTGCAGGACGGTCTCGCGGTCGCCTTTGAACGCGGCGAACTCGACGAGTTCCGACTCGATTTCCTCCTCTTCCTCCTCGTCCCAGCTGAAGGATTTCTGTCTGCGTTCGTCCGGGTCCTCCTCGTAGACCCGGTTCTCCGTGACGCTGGCCTTGAGCTGGGCCGTCGGCGTGTACTTACTGACGGACTGGTCCTCCGCGACGGCCTTGAGTATGAGCGTGTTGTTCCGTCTCGTGATTTCGACGTCCTCGACCCCCGCCGGAAACGTCGCCTCGTCGATGTGATCGTGGAGATCTTCGAGTGGCAGTTCGAGTGTCGAGTGCAGCCGATAAACGTGTCTGGATTCCTCTGTTGACATAGTGGGAAGGGTTACGGCGATAGTCGTGGTCTTCTAGTACGAGGGGGTGACTTATATGACCTGCTATTAAATCCATGATTTATCAGTATTAACGAATTTGTCGCCCCACGGTACGACGGCGCGACCGTCACGCTGCGTCGAGCGTCTCCGCGAGTTCGCCGCGTTCCTCGAGTTCCTCGAGCACGTCGGAGCCGCCGACGAACTCGCCGTCGACGAACGTCTGCGGGATGGTCTCCCAGCCGCTCTCCTCGTTGAGCGCCGCGCGGAACTCGTCGAGCGACTCGAGGACGTCGACGGTCTCGTACTCGTCGCGGTGCTGGTCGATCAGGCCGAGCGCCTTACGCGAGTAGCCACACTGTGGCATCAGCTCCGTCCCCTTCATGAAGAGAACGACCTCGTTTTCCGCGATGGCGTCGGCGACCTGCTCGTCGACTTCGTCCTGATCGAGACCCTGGTTCGGTGGGAATTCCATACACGCTCATAGGACCGTGTGCGGCATATGCCTTGCGTCGTCGGCACTGTCGAATCGGGGGGGCACGACAGCGAACGTGGCAGCCACGAGGACGCCGGCGGCCGGCGCGAACGCGAGCGGTCAGTCCGCCGCGGGGGGCGTCTCGAGGACCTCGAGTTTCTCGGCGGCGTAGCCGAAGACGTCCCGGTAGCCGTTCGAGGACATGAGGACCGGATAGAACGGCTCGTCGGCGACCTGCTTGTCGCCGTCGGCCGCGGCGAAGGGCGCGCCCGCTTCGACCTGGGTGAAGTTGTCGACGAAGACTTCGTACGTGCTGGCCTGTCCCTTGTTGATGACGTCGGTGAGCCGGTAGACCGGGAGGTCGCTGTGGATCGTATCGCCCGGCAGCGCGTCGACCGCGGTCAGGAATGCTCGCGTCAGGCGATCGGCGTTCTCGGCGGCAGTCTCCGAGCCCTGCAGTCCGCACTCGACCTCGATCGTATCGATCGCGGAGAAGAGCCGCCCCTCCGCGAAGTTGCTCGTCTCGACCATCGCCGCCACCGGCAGCTGCGGGACGAGCGCTTTCGCCGTCTCGCTGACGCCGTTGACGATGGCGAACGGCTCGGCGTGGCTCTGCGTCGAGTGCATCGAGAAGGTCAGACAGCCCGCCAGTTCGGAGACGAGTTCGTCTGCGAGCTGTCCTTCGTGCGTCTTCGCGTCCGGATCGCCGGGGAACGCGCGGTTGAGATCTTCGTCGACGAACCGCACCCGCCGCTCGAGCGCCTCCTCGTTGGCGACGATGAGCTTGACGGGGCGTTTGACGGTCGGGCGATCGTCGAGCAACCGCTCGACGGCCCGGACGCCACAGGGTTCGTCCCCGTGAACGCCCGCGACGACTGCGATTTCCGGCGTTCCCGACCCGAGCTGTGCGACTTTCATTACGTGATAGTTGGGCTGCGTCGGGAAAGGCGATTCGGTCTTTCACAGCGCGAATGGGTCACCGATCGCGAGCGAACGCCCCCGTCCGTACCGACGCCACCCGCTGAGCGGGGCTCGACTGCCCGGCCGCGGCCGATCTGTCACGCCGGGTGAGATTCGCGACGGTTCGCTCAGTCCTCGAGGGCGGCGGCGTACTCCTCGTCGATGGCTCGAGCGACCGGGCACTCGCCGTCGAGTGGAATCCGCCAGCCGTCGATTCGGTCCGGCTCCGCGAGGGCGTTCGTGAGCGCGGTCCGAACGACGGGCACGTCGACGCCGTAGTAGTCGTCCGGAACGGGCCGGAGGTACTGGAGCGCCGTTTCGAAGAGGCTCCGCATTCCGGAGTCGTTCTCGAAGTCGACGCGTTTGTAGGCTCCAGCGGCCACCTGCACCATTCCGTGGAGGAACCGGCTCTCGGTGGAGCCGTTCCCGTAGTTGTACCACTCGTCCTCGAAGCAATCGTGTGACTCGTGGAACGCGCCGTCGTTGAACAGCCGGACGCCGTGCACGGTCGCCCGACGCAGCGTCGCGTGCTCCCAGCGACCCGCGGACGGCTCCCATCCCGTCGGGTTTCCGGCGGGCGGTGCGACGGAGGGGTCGCGGGTGTGGTCGTCCATAGACGAACGAGCGGGCTGCTCGCGGGTAATTCCGTCGCTCACTGTCGCACCTCTCACGTGGAAGCGCCGGCCGTATTCCGGTCCGGTTCGCGACACCGACTCGATGACCACACCCGACGCCCGGTGTCAGCACTGCGGGGAGCGCCTCTACGCACACATCGATGGCGGCGACCAGTGTCTCAACTGCGAGCGTCGGGACGTGGACGATGCCCTCGAGGCGCGAGCGGTCCGACCGGGCCGAGTCCCAGCGGTGATCGCGAGACCCTCGCTGGCCTCGAGCCCCGCCTGCGGAATCGTTTTGTCGGATAGCCACCGAGACGGACGTATGCTACCCGATTCGGTCTGGGACCGGCATTCGAACCGAAAAGCGGGTGGACGCGGCTGCTCGCCTATCCCCTGTTGATCTTCGCCGGCTACACCCGATGGCGGCGACGATGGGGCTGAAACGCTGGTTCGTCGCCGAACTGGTCCGGCGGTCCGAGACGGCTGCCGGAGTCGACGAGTAGGCGGTCTCGAGCCCGTTTCCGACGCGGTCGCCCCCGAACGGGGTGGACGACCCGCGGCTCGAATCGGACGATTTAACCGCGATGAGCGTCTCAGATGCGACTGCGTGCGAGGGTAGCCAAGCGGTCAACGGCGGCGGACTCAAGATCCGCTCTCGTAGGAGTTCGTGGGTTCGATCCCCTCCCCTCGCACTCACCACAGTGCGCGGCAAGACGGAGCGTCTTGCCCTCGCAAACTTCTGCCGACGACGCTGGAGCGGACAGCGACGGCGTCGCCGATTTCGAGCCGCTTTCGTCCGCGCTCGCGAGCGATCGGCTCGCTGCGCTGGCACGAGATCTACCGAGAAGCTCCGGGACGGTACCGCTGGGACCGGGAAGAATCCGACCGGACGACTGTCCCGGCTCGACTATCACGACCACTTTTCAGCACGGGCCACCGATGACGGACAATGAGTGACGTCGAACCGGATTCCAGTCGCGCGGCCGTCGCGGTTCGCGCGGCGGACCGCGGTGGTGCAGTCGCGGCCGACTCCTTTCGGACCGAACTGGCGGTCGAACGGAAGGACGGAAAGACCGATTTCGTGACCCAGGCCGATCGCGACGCGCAGGAGACAGTCATCGAGACGATCCGCGAGGCGTTCCCGACGGAGCCGATCGTCGGCGAGGAGGCGGACGCGCTGAAAGCGGTCCCCGAAACGGGCCCGGCCTGGATCGTCGACCCGATCGACGGAACCAACAACTACGTCGACGGGAGCCGCGCGTTCGGCACCGCCGTCGCGGCCGTCGTCGACGGCGAACCGGTCGCCGCCGCGTTCGACTGTCCCGCGCTCTCGGACGTCTACCGCGTCGGTCCCGACGGGGCGTATCGCAACGACGAGCCGCTGTCGGTCAGCAACTGTACCGATCCCGAAACCGCCACCGTCTGCCCGACCCTCTGGTGGGACCGCGACCAGCGCGACCAGTACGCCGCAGCCACCCGCGCGGTCGTCCAGCGGTTCGACGACATGCGCCGGTACGGCTGCGCCCAGCTCGAGCTCGCGATGGTCGCCTCGGGCGCGCTCGAGGGAACGATGACCAACCTGCGGGCCAATCCCTGGGACACCGTCGCCGGCGTCCGGCTGATCCGCGAGGCGGGCGGCGTCGTCACCGATCTCGAGGGGGAGCGCTGGCGACACGACAGTACGGGGCTCGTGGCGTCGAACGGCGGGATTCACGACGAACTGCTCGCGGCCGCCCGCGAGATCGAGGACCGAAACTGAATCGATCGCGTCGATCGGGCCTCGACGACGACGGGCCTGATTGTCACACGCGTTGAAACCGGAAACGGTAAGCGGCACCCAATACCGGATTCGGGTATGGACGACTTCATCGATCGGTACGGGGCCGAGCGCGTCTGGGCCGCGACCGTCGCGAGTCTCGCCGCCGTTATCGTACTCGGCGCGGTCCTGTTCCCCCAGCGGGTGTACGTCGACATCATCTGGCAGTACTTCTGGGGGCCGGTCGTCGCCGACGCGCACAGCTGGTCGTGCGTCGCCTGGGCCGGCGGCGATCAGGTGCCCTGCGGCGAGGCCGGTACCGGTGCCGGGCCGACAGCCGAACCCGGCTACACGTTCGTCTCCTACGCCGGCTACATCCCGACCCTGGTCCTGATGCTGGTCGGGGTCATCTTCCTCATCCGCCGCCTCGAGATCGAACGCTACCGCGCGGGCTTCTTCGCGCTGTTCCCGTTCATGCTCTTCGGCGGCGCGCTGCGGGTCGTCGAGGACGCGAACGCGGCGGCCTTCGAGGCGACCGGCGAGATGGCCATCCAGCTGCCGTGGTCCGGCCTCATCATCAGCCCGCTGATCTACTTCACCGTCTTCTTCATCGCCCTCTTCGCAGTGGTGACCGCCGTGTGGCTCGACCGCAACGGCTACGTCTCGGGCTACGAGTACCCGCTGGCTGGAATCGGAACGGCCGCGCTGACGATCACCATCGCCTACCTGGCTTACGTCGCGGCGACCGAGCCGTACTCGGAGTTCTACCCGCTCGTCCCGCTCGTGATCCTCGTCGGCGCGACGCTGACGACGGCGATCACCTGGGTCGCGATCGAACGCTACGCGCCCGAACTGAACCGCGGAACTCGATACATGGGCGTCGTCGTCATCTGGGCCCACGCGGTCGACGGGGTCGCCAACGTAATCGGCCTCGACTGGGCGACTTCGCTCGGACTGCCGGCGAACCTCGTCCCGAAACACCCGATCAACCGGGCGATCGCCAACACCACCGCCGACGTGCTTCCGGCGGATATCGTCGCCGCCACCGGTTCGGCCTGGCCGTTCCTGCTCGTGAAGATCGCCGCCGCCATCTTCGTCATCTGGATCTTCGACGAGACGGTCTTCGAGGACAGCCCGCGCTACGCAATTTTGCTCATGATCACCGTCGTCGCCGTCGGTCTCGGTCCCGGCACTCGAGACATGCTGCGGGCGACGTTCGGCGTCTGATTCGGGTCCGTTTCGACGCCGCGTCTTCGGCAGATGGCTATCGATAGAGCTCGGAGAGCGGACCGTTCAGTCCGTTAGCCGGCCGACCGCCGGTGCGGTTCGACGAACCAGTCGCTCCATCACCCGAGACTCCGCCTCTCGAAGGTGGTTCGACGCGGTGCTCTCGGCGCAGCCAAGCGCCTCCGCGACCGCTTCGAGGCTCGCCTCCCGCGGAACCGCGTAGTAGCCGAGCTCGACCGCGGCCTCGATCGCCTCCAACTGTCTCTCCGTCAGGCCGGCGGCGATCGTCGCGTGTCGGCGGTCGTAGTCGCCGACCTCCTCGACCGTCAGTTCGAATTCGGCCGGGAACTCCTCGAGAAGCGCCCGGAGGTCGTCTTTGTCTCCGACGACGGTGAGAGTCATACGGACGTCCTCATCGTAGCGGATCGGCGGAACGACTACGAGGTTGCGGCTCGTGAACGCCTGCCGCCACAGCCGCTCCGCCTCGCGGGGTCGCTGGACGACGTAGCTGTAGAACGAGTCGTCGTCGATGGGCGTCAGGTTGTACTCGAGGACCGATTCGACCGCCTCGATTCGATCTCGATAGGCGTCGATGTCCCCCGCGATGCGGAAGAACGCGTACTCCTCTCCCTCGCCCGTGACGTTCCACGTGATGAGTTCGACCTGCCCCATCGCGTCCGACTGTCGACAGAATTCCTGCATCGGGTGGCGCGCCCACGTCGGCATCTCGATCGTCACGTCGAGATATTTCATGCTCTCAGCTACGCGTAGGCTTATAAAAACGCTAGTGGGTTCGACAAAAGCCGCTTCGTCGACCTGCGCGTAGCCTCGAGTGATGGCAAACGCGTCCACAACACCGACCCGAGATCCGGAAGCGCTGCCGCTTCCACCCGGCCCGGACGAACTCCCCGTTATCGGAAGCACGTTCGACCTGATGCGGCGACCGATCGAGTTCGTCGATCGCGTCGCCGAGTACGGCGACGTCGTGACCTATCGAGTTGCCGGGCAGCGGTTCACCGCCGTCCTTCATCCGGACCGTATCGAACGGGTTCTGGTGAGCGAGAGCGATCGATTCCGGCGATGGGCCGGCGAGGAGTGGGGAGACACGTTTGCCGGGTACGGGTCCGAGGGCCTCCTCCTCACGGAGGGCGAGCAGTGGCGTCGGCAGCGACTCCTCATCCAGAACGCGTTCACGCCCGCTCGGATCGAGTCCTACACGGACGCGATGGTCGCCGAGACGGAGCGAACGATCGAGGAGTGGGACGACGGGGAGACGATCGAACTCACGGACGAAACCTCGAAATTGACCCTTCGCATCCTCACGCGAGCGCTGTTCGATCTCGACCTCGAGGAGCGGAGAACGGTCGTCCGTCGGGCCGCCGACGCGCTCAACGCGCGGGCGAACGCTCGGAGTCTGTCGGCGTTCCTTCCCAGTTGGGTCCCGACGCCGACCAACCGCAGGCTTCACCGGGCGATGGACGACCTGGAAACCCTCCTCGAGGCGCTGATCGCGGAACGCCGCGCCGACGCGTCCGACGGCGACGACCTGCTCTCACTGCTGCTTGCCGTCGAAACCGACGACGGGTCTACTCTCTCCGAGCGCGAGGTCCGCGATCAGCTGATCACCTTCCTGTTCGCCGGCCACGAGACGACCGCCCTCGCGCTCACCTACGCGCTTCACGCGCTCGGCCATCACACTGACACGCGGCGGCGGCTCAGCGAGGAAATCGCGTCCGTCACGGGTGGCGATCCGCCGTCGGTGTCGGACCTGGGGGATCTGACCCACACCGAACGAGTTGTCAAAGAGACGCTCCGGCTGTATCCCCCGGCGTACGCCATCTTCCGACAGGCGACCGAGACGACCGAGATCGGTGGCTACCGAATACCCGACGGCTCCAAGCTCACCCTCCCGCAGATACGCGTCCATCGGGATCGTCGCTTCTACCCCGATCCCGAGGCGTTCCGACCGGAGCGCTGGACCGAGGCGTTCGAGGACTCCCTTCCGGAGTACGCCTACTTCCCCTTCGGCGGCGGGCCGCGCCACTGCATCGGCATGCGCTTCGCGATGATTGAACTCGAGCTCGTCTTACCCACGGTCCTCTCGGCCGTCACCGTCGATCCGGTCGGCGGTCCAGACCTCGCGTTCGAGACGGGGATCACGCTCCAGCCGGCCGATCCGATGGATGCCGTCGTCCACGAGCGGTAGCGGGCTCTCCCGCCGGAAACACGCCGTTCTATATCGCCTCTCGAATCCGCTGCGGAAATACGGTCTCGTCCCGATCCCTGGTTCACCGAGTCGTCACTCGACGTTTCGGGAACGCATATACAAGCACGAGCAGTAGCTCCGGGTGATGACTGACGGACCCGACGTGACCGAGGGGTGGTTTACGCACGGCGAGCCGGGCGACATCGACCGGGCCGGTGCGGCGATAAACGAACGCACGGCCGGAGAGCCGCGGGACTGGCCGCGCCGAGCGGTCGACGCCGGCTACGTCGATTCGGAGGCGGACTACTACGACCGGCTTCACGAGGCGACGATCGATGCGACGCGCCGGGAAGTACGGGAACGCGAACGGGCTGACGACCGCCAGCTCGTCCACGCGATCCGCGCGATGGACGACTGCAATCGGACGGCGAACGAGCTCGCCGAGCGACTGGCGGAGTGGGCCGGGACCGTCGACCCCGACGCCGGAACCGGCGTCGAGTACGCCCGCGAACTGGCCCGCGGCGAGACCGATGCCGGGCTCGAGGAACCCGCAGTCCGCTCGCTCGCAGGGCGAGTCGCCGACCTCGCGGACGAGGCCGACGAGCTCCGGGAATTCGTCGAGCGACAGACGCCCGCCGTCGCGCCGAACCTGTCGGCGCTCGCCGACCCCGTCCTCGCGGCCCGGCTGATGTCGCTGGCCGGTGGCCTCGAGGAACTCGCGAAGAAACCCAGCGGCACGGTGCAGGTGCTGGGCGCGGAGGACGCGCTGTTCGCCCACCTGCGGGGGCACGCGCCGTCGCCCAAACACGGGATCATCTACACGCACGACGCGGTCCGCGGAACGCATCCCGAAAACAGGGGCTCAGCGGCGCGCGCGGTCGCCGGGAAGCTCGCCATCGCCGCCCGGGTCGACCACTACTCGGGCGAGTTGACGCCCGAACTCGAGGCGGAACTGGCCGAGCGGATCGAGACGATTCAGGCGCGGACGGCCGACGAGGAGGCTGCGACCGACGGAGGTGCCGACGATGAGTGAAGACCTCCCGGCGGGCGTCGAGCGCCGCGAATTCGACGGGACCGAGCGGCTCGCGACGCGGGGCGAGCCGGTCTACGGCGAGCCCACCGACGGCGAGTGGCGCGCCTGGAACCCGCACCGCTCCAAACTCGGCGCGATGCTCGAGCTCGGCATGGACACCGGCCTCTCGGGGGGCGAGACCATCCTCTATCTGGGTGCCGCCAGCGGGACGACCGTGAGCCACGTCGCCGATTTCGCCGGGCCGACCTACGCGATCGAGTTCGCCGCGCGGCCGGCGCGGGACCTGCTCTCCGCGGCCGAGAGCCGCCCGCGGCTGTTCCCACTGCTGAAAGACGCCCGGAAGCCGGAGACCTACGCCCACGTCGTCGAGTCGGACGTCGACGCGATCGTCCAAGACGTGGCGACGCGCGGGCAAGCGCGGGTGGCGCTCGAGAACCGGCGGTTCCTGGCCGACGACGGGCGGCTCTTGCTGGCCGTGAAGGCTCGTAGTGAGGACGTGACGCGGGAGCCGAATGCCGTGTTCGAGGACGTTCGGGAGGAGTTAGCGGAGGGGTACGAGATTCTGGCGGAGCGGCGGCTCGAGAGTTATCACACGGATCATCTCGGAATCGTCGCGCGGCCGTGATGAGTTGGGTGGGAGTGGCCGTTGCTCGTCCCGCCGTTCCTCACGATCACCGTCGAATAGTCGCTGCGGGAATTGATTCGGGCGAATCCTTGCTCACTACGATGTCCATCGACTGGTGAAAACTCACCAGAAGTATTTAATTTAATCTATATACGATTAATTTATTTATTGAGCGGCAGAATACTAACCGTGCATCAAAACACGTTGCCGAAGAAAACGAGTAACGCAAAAAAGCAGTTCGACCGCCGTCGGTTCCTTCAAGCGACGACCGCTGCAGTCGCGACGAGTGCGATCGTTGGAAAAAGTGGGGCGGTTCCGAGAGAAGAGGCCACGCCCGAGATGTGGTCAGATCCGGACACGTGGAACGGGTCGACCCCGAGTGCCGGGGAAGAAGTGACAATCGAATCGGGCAAGCACGTAGTCCTCGATCAAAACACGCCTAATTTGGGGGGCGTGACGGTTCACGGGGTTCTGGAGTTCAAAGACGGAGGGTACAGAGAACTCACGAGTGACTACGTCCTGGCCGAGGGCGATGGGATGATTCGGATCGGAACCGAGAACGATCCCTTCCAAAGCAAGGCAGTAATCACCTTGACTGGAACGGAGACGGACGAGAGTATCAGGGGCCGAGACGAGATGGCTATCGGCACGAAGCTTCTCGGTACCTTCGACGGTGGCAGTATCGACATTCACGGTGCATCCCGAGACAAGACCGACTGGACACAGCTCGGAGAGACCGCTACCGCAGGCGACCAGCGCATCCAACTCGAAGACGCGGTTACCTGGGAAGCAGGTGACGAGATCGTCGTCGCTCCGAGTGGGACAGATCCCAAAGAAGCCGAGCGGCGGACGATCGACTCAGTCGACGGAAACGCCGTCGAACTCGAGTCGGCCCTGAACCACGATCACTTCGGGGAGATGCAGGAGGTCGAGGGACGGGACGTGGATATGCGTGCCGAGGTCGGGCTGTTGACTCGCAACGTCGTCATGCGTGGTGGTAATGAGATTTCGAATCCCGGCGGCGACGGGTCGTATACCAACCCGACGAAAGGCGACACCAGCCTCGAATACGAAACCGGCTTCGGTGCACACGGCATCTTCGCCAAGGACCCGAACCGGATCCAGATCGAAGGGATGGAAGTCTACCACGCCGGCCAGACCGGCCACAAGGCCCGATATCCGCTGCACTTCCACCACGCCCACGAACAGCCGAACTCGTACATCTCGCACAACAGCGTCCACGACAGTTACCAACGCGGCTACAATAGCCACGGTACGGGCAACGTGACCTACGAACGAAACGTCGGGTACGACATCAACGGCCACTGTTTCCTCGTCGAAGAAGGCCTCGAAGCCGAACAGAACAACGTGTTCCGTGAGAACTTGGTGGTTTTCAATCGGCGCGTTCGCAGGGGAGACCGGCCCTTCGGTGGCGTCGCCAGTGCTAACGGCGATTCGAACGAACAAAACGACTTCCGACCGGGTGCCTTCTGGATCTCGAACCCGAATAACGTGCTCGAGGGCAACCACGCCGCGGGTGGATACCTCGCCAACGGGTTCTTCTACGACGGTCGGGGTGGCTTCGAGGTGGATGAGGATGCTATCGACATCACCTTCGAGGACAATACAGCCCATACGTACTCGACGGATGGGCCACTCCGCTACAAGAACCTCGCCCGCGGATTCGGCGTGTTCTTCCAGTTGTTCCCGGACGGTATCGAACAGTTCCCCGATTTCCCGCTGGCACCCGAACACAGCGTCGAGGGACTGACGGCTTACAACAACGGTCACTCGGCGGTCTGGACCGAGTGGAGTCACACCACACTCGAAGAGTCCGTCATCGCCGACTTCCGGGTCGGCCACTTCGCCATCGGTGGGGCAACGACTCGCAACAACCTGTTCCTTGCCAGTAGTGACAACCTCGTCGGGCGCGGTGCGGACGACGAGGACAACGGCTTCTTGGGCCCGTTCGACAACGAGCGTTCAGGTGACGCTACCGGTGCGGAGTACGACGAAGAGATCCAGACGGTGATGGAACAGGAGGCAGACGAGCACGAGGCGGCCACGGTAAATTCAGACGCCGGCAGCAATTCCTACGGCCTCTACCAGCAGTATGGGTGGAGCAATAGCACTGCGATCTTTAACGACACGCTCTACTATCGCGACGGCCCGTCGAACGAAGCGAACGAGTTCGATGGTGTCGAGTGGCCGAGGACCCGTCAGCGAACCAGAATTCTCGACGTTAGCTGATCACGGCCACCAGCAGGATACCGTCGGCGTTCCCTGCGGCTTTGGCGCTCGAGTAAGTCGCTTCGACACTATCTACGATTCTGCTCGACGGTAAAGGAGGTGAGCCACCGTGACGACAACTCACTCACCCGCTAACGTTCTCGCGTCGAGTTCCCCCTGAAGGTAGCGTTCGCCATCGTCGGTGATCGTGTAAACACCGTTTCCGATGTTCTGGGTCAGGCCGTACTCTTCGAGTTTCATACATCGGTTGTTGATATGTTGTCGCGAAAAGGGGATCGGCCCTTCTTCTTTGATTTTCGTCGGCGATCGGGGGCCATTCTCGTCCAAGAACTCGAGGATTCTGTCGTCGGCTAAAACCATCCAGTCAGCAGAAACCCGCATACTACTCTAATACCCTCTCGCCATCAAACCATCGTCGGAAAGCAATTGTTAGACATAGATTGCTTAGTTAGAGTCTATCGGAAACTATACTAACTTTGAGAAAGTATAGTTGCTTGGATCGCGACACACGAAGCTGATCGTGGAAGTGTGGACGAACGCGGCCCGGTGCTTTGGACACCGGGTCCGCAAGCGACCCCCTATCAGTCTCCGGAAGCCATGCAAGCGGACAATTTGCGGGACCTCGAAAACCCCGCTCGAGTAGACGCACCACCCTCAAATCAACCGACAGAAGACAGCGGTGAGCCGACTACGACGAGACCTCCCTCGTCGGAACTCCGTCCCGACGGCGGCACGGACTGGACCGACCTCACCGCCGTCCAGCGCGACTGTCTCGAGGCCGTCGTCCGTCTCGAGCGAGTCGACGAGCGCTCTCACGAGGCCGAAATCTCCCGCGAACTCGATCGCACGTACCCGGACCTCAACCACAACCGGCTCTATCCCACCCTGACCGTGCTCGTCGGGTACGGCCTCCTCGAGCGACGCGAGCGCGCCGCCGACGATGACCGGGTCGAATACGTCCCGACCGACGCGGGACTGACGCTCTTGCGACAGCGGGTCGAACGGCTCGCGGACACCTGCGGGCTCGTCACGCTCGACCGCTCAGACGACACGACTGCTCGAGGGGACGGTGACGGATGACCGGGGCTCGAGACGGCGAGCCGAAGCGGTGTCCCGACTGCGGCGCGGCCATCGCCGAACGCGATCCGCTGATCGGCTGGTGGCTCTGTGACGACTGCGCGCTCGCGGTCACCGACGACGGCACGCGGATCACGTGAGACGATCTCTCGAGCCGCGGCGAACGGGCGCGAAAAACGGACGGCGGTCGCTACATCCCCGTCTCGTTATCGGTCGTTTCGGTGGCCATCGTTTCGTTATCGGCCGTCTCGTTCATCCCCTCCTCGAGCGTGACCAGTGCGTCGTCGATCACCGGCTCGCCGTCGGTCGTGTAGGGGTCGTCGGCCTCGGGGAACTCGTACGTCTCGTTGCCGTTGGTGTCCTGGTGGGCCATCGCGATCAACACCTGGCTCTCCTCGAGGGGCTGGTCGAGTTCGACGGACACGTTCTCGTGATCGCCGGCGTCCAGGAAGGTGGAGTTACCCAGGACTTCCCCGGGCACGTACTCCGCGGACATGTCGGTCACGGTCTCGTTCGCTCCCTCCATCGTCTCGTTCTCGGTGGCGTTCGCACCCTCCGTTGTGTTGTCCGCGTCGGCGGGCTCGGCTGCGTGGATGACGGCGAAGCCACCTTCGGGCAGCGTCGTGTTGTTGACCACGACTGCGGTCCCGTTCGACGTCTGGTTCTCGAACGTGATCTCGGCCGTTTCGTTCGCCGTCTCGTTGGCCGTTTCGTTCTCCGTCTCGTTGTCTTGGGCCGCCGTGCCGGCGTCTGCCGCGGCGAACGCGATGCTCGCCCCCGTGAGCAGGACGAGCATCGCGACGACTGCGACGCCGACTGGTCTTGCGCGTGACATTGCATCGATGGTGCCGTCGTCGGGCTGCAAAAATCGGACAATTCGTTCGAACGTTTCGCGCGAGAAACACTCGAATTCGGCAGACGGGACGAGAACGGTAATAGGTGTATTCCGATCGTTAGTCCCGCAATCGTGGCTGTAATACCAGTGATCCACCCCGATGGAAAGGGTCGGCAGCGTTCGTCCAAGCGAACCGCAGCGTCCCGATCCTCGTTCTCGAGTCGGACACCGACGGTCGCGGACGTTCGCCGGGTGACGATCGAGTGTTACGGTTCGAGATCGCCGGAAGGCACATAAGGGCACGGCTCTCACCCCGACACCATATGGACCGATACGCGGATCGGCGCTGCTCCGAATGCAACGGAAAGCAGAAGACGCGGCCCGACGGAACGATCTGGTGCCCTAACTGCGCCCTATTCAGACCGGAGAAAGCGGGACCGTGAGAGCGGCGGGCGACGAATCGGCCGGGGCCGTTCGGACGACGTAGCGCTTCCCCCGGCGACACCTCCCACAGGGCGGCGAGCGACCCGTTCGACCGCCGCCGCACTGACCGAACTCCCGCCCGCGACGAGCGAGGTGATCGGGAATCCGCTCGAGAGACCCCGCGACTGGCCGCCGATCCGGTCGTCGGTCGCCGCAGTAGACCAGTAGAAGTCGCCGGCGAAAGCTCAAGTACGCATTTCACCCACTAGAAGAGTTTTACAAAACCCGACTGTAGGGAGCGGTAGATGACGATCGATCGACGACGGTTCCTCGCCGGAGCCGCGGTCGCGGCGGCTACCTCGGCCGGCTGCTTACAGGCCGACGATGGAAGCGGGAGCGGAAACGGGAACGGCAACGGCGGGACGGAACCGACGACCGCGGTTCCGGAAGCCCCTCGCGTCGACGAACCGCCGTACGAGATCCCGGAGCAACCGACCGACGCCGAGGAGTGGAACCAGCTCGTCCTCTGTGAGAACATGTCGGGGGACTCCGACCTCGAGTTCCAGCAGGTGTCGGCTCCCCGCGCCGACCTGCTGTTACCGACGGCCGACAGCGGGAACGAGGTGTACGCCGTTCGTGCCCTGACGAGCGCGGCGGAGGTCCGCGAGGTGTTCGAACTCGACGGCGACGGCGGCGACGGCGGTGGCGGCGACGACACCGACGGGGAACCCGAGGAACCCATCGACGCGATCGACTTCGAGGAGAACCTGCTGCTCGTCGTCGAGTCCGGGTACGGCTCGGGGTCGATCACCCACCACTGGAAGCGCGCCGAGACGACCGACCGCGGCCTCCGCCTCCACGGGTGTCATACGGAACCGTACGAACGGACGGACGACTTCACCTCGCATCACTCGGTCGTCCGCGTCGAACGCCCCGACGACTTCGAAATCGCCAGCGTGAGCCTCACGGTCGGACCGGACCGGCGCGTCCACTTCAACTCCGCCGAAGACGTGGTCTCCGTCGAGTCCGAGTAGACCGCCGGTCTCTCGAGTCCCACAGCCCCGTCCCCGTCAAGTCTCGAGACCGGCGTCGACACCGAACCCGACCACTTTGGACGGCGCGCTGCCCGCGTTACTGGCCGATAACGATTGCGAACGGCAATTGTAGCCGATAAAGAATATAAGGCGTACCGTGGTACAGAATAATGTCATGTCAGAGCATCCCACGATCGGTGACACGCTCGAGCAGACGGTCGATCGCCACCCCGAACGCGACGCGATCGTCTATCCGCGCAAGGACCAGCGGTGGACCTACGCCGAGTTCGACGAGCGAGTGAGCCGGCTGGCGAACGCCCTGCTCGAGGCAGGGATCGAGAAGGGAGATCGCGTCGCGACGGTGCTGTACAACGGGTCGGAGATGGCGCTCACCGTCTACGCGTGCGCGAAGATCGGAGCCGTCTTCACCCCGCTCAACTTCCGATTGCCGGCGGGCGAGATCGAGTACATCGTCACCGACGCCGAAGCCGAGATGGTGCTCTTCGAGTCCGCGACGGCGGAGGCGATCGCGGGGGCCCGCCCCACCCTCGAGACGGTCGACGAGTACGTGTTCATCGACGACGACCGCGAGGCGGTCCCGGACTACGCGAGCGGGTTCTACGACCTGCTCGAGTCGGGGGCCGCCGACCGGCCCGACGTCCGCGTCGACGAAGACGACGTCTACGCCTTCATCTACACGTCGGGAACGACGGGCCGGCCGAAGGGGGTCGTCCACGAACACCGGGACATGGTGGAGCACAACCTGCTGTGTATCGCGGAGGGGAAGATGACGCGGGACGACGTCGGGCTGTCGGTGATGCCGCTGTATCACTGCGCCGAACTCCACTGTAACCTCTTCCCCCGGATCCACCGCGGTGCGACCAGCGTCATCCACCACGAGTTCGACCCCGCGGCCGCACTCGAGGCGGTCGAAAACCACGGCGTCACGCTCCTCTTCGCGGCACCGACCGCGTGGAACGCGCTGTCGATGACCGCCGCCGAGACGGACGTCGACACCTCCTCGCTCCGCCTCGGGCTGTACGGAGCGGCCCCGATGCCGGAACAGGTCCTCGAGAACTGCATGGAGCACCTCTGCGAGGACTACCTGCAGGCCTACGGGATGACCGAAATCGGTCCCGCCGGCGTCTTCCAGCCGCCCGAAGATCAGCTCTCGAAACAGGGAACGGCCGGTCTGCCCGGGCTCAATCACGAACTACGCATCGTCGAGCCCGACGCGCCGCCGGATCGCGAGGTCGAGCCGGGCGAGATCGGCGAGATTCTGATCGCCAGCCCGTGTACGATGCGGGAGTACTGGAACCGGCCCGAGGCGACCGAGCGATCGCTGCGCGAGGCCGACGGCACGACGTGGTACTACACGGGCGATCTGGGCTACCGCGACGAGGACGGCTACCTCACCGTCGTCGACCGGAAGGACGACATGATCGTCAGCGGGGGCGAGAACATCTATCCGGCCGAGGTCGAGGACGTGCTGTTCGCACACGACGCCGTCGAAGAGGCGGCCGTCGTCGGCGAACCCGACGAAGAGTGGGGCGAACTGGTCGTCGCGTACGTCGTCGCCGACGACGGCATCGGCGCGACCGAACTGGACTCGTTCCTCCTCGAGAGTGACCGGCTCGCCGACTTCAAGCGACCGCGGACCTACTACTTCGTCGACGAGCTTCCCAAGAACCCCAGCGGGAAGATCCAGAAGTTCACGCTCCGCGAGGAGGCGGCGAACCTCGAGCCCGAGGCCGAAACCGTCGCGTCCTGACCGCCCGACGGAACCGCGCCTGGTCGACGTTCCGGCCGAACGCACCGACTCCAAACCGTATTTATTATCGGCGACGAAAGCACGACACAATGGAACGCGGGTCCCGGGAATCGTTTACGCGCATGGGTACGCTGGGGATCGAAGAGGAGTGTTTCGTCGTCGACGATGACGGCCGCCCAACCAGCGGGACCGACGAACTCGTCTACGAACACGATCCCCCGGCGATCCTCGAGGGCCGGCTGGACCACGAGCTGTTCAAGTTCGTCATCGAGACACAGACGCCGCTGATCGAATCGCCCGCGGGCGCTCGCGACTCCCTCCTCGCGATCCGCGAGGCGCTGGTCGAGCACGCCGAGGCCCACGGCTACCGGATCGCGGCCGCCGGCCTCCACCCGCTCGCGAAGTGGCAGGAACTCGAGCACGCGGAGAAACCCCGCTATCGCGCCCAGCTCGACCGCATTCAGTATCCGCAACACCGGAACACGACCGCGGGGGTTCACGTCCACGTCGGCGTCGACGACGCCGACAAGGCGGTCTGGATCGCCAACGAACTGCGCTGGTACGTGCCGATCATGCTCGCGCTGTCGGCGAACTCGCCGTACTGGAACGGGTTCGACACCGGGCTCCAGTCCGCCCGCGCGAAGATCTTCGAGGCGCTGCCAAACACCGGGATGCCGACCCACTTCGAGGACTTCGAGGCGTTCGACCGGTTCGAGCGCCGGATGCTCGAGACCGAGTCGATCAACGACCGGGGCGAACTCTGGTACGACGTGCGCCCACACACCGCACACGGCACGGTCGAACTGCGGACGCCGGACGGCCAGGCTGATCCGGAGGTCGTGCTGGCGTTCGTCGAGTACGCCCACGCCCTCGTCGAGGCGCTGGCCGAGGCCTACGAGGACGGGGCGAGCGGGCACCGCCACCGCCGGGAACTGCTCGACGAGAACAAGTGGCGTGCCATCCGCTACGGCCAGGACGCCGCCTTCATCGACCGCGAACTCGAGGGGACCGTCGACCTCGGCGAACTCGTCGACCGCGAGTGCGAGCGGCTGGGAATCGACGGGATCAAGCGGGTCTACGAGCGCGAAAGCGGCGCGGATCGACAGCGCCGCCTGCTCGAGGAGGAGGGTCCCGACGCGCTCTGCGAGTCGCTGTTCCTGCAGACGGAGTGACCGGGCCCGCAAAGGTTTAACTCCGCTCGTAGCCTCGTCCTGTACGAGAACACACATGAGTTCCGACGACACTGACGAGACTCCGGTCGACGCGGACGAGGCAGACGAATCGCTCGAGCGACCGGACGACGTCGTCGAGACCGAAGCCGGTCGAAATCCGGCGGTCGAGGAGCTCGATCAGCGGATCGTGGACCTGCTCTCGTGGATCCTCGATACGGAGACCAGCGCGAAGATCTACGTCTTCCTGCTGGCCAATCCCGGGAGCACCTCCGAGGAGGTCGCGAAGGGGACCGGCCTCTATCCCAGCACCGTCCGCGAAGCGCTCGCGGAGCTCCACGAGGACGATCGCGTCACGCGGGAGAAGCGCGCCAACGAGGGGGCCGGCAACAACCCCTACGAGTACACGGCGATCCAGCCCAGCGACCTCGTCGGCGGCGTCGTCGATCAGGTCCAGCGGGAGCTGAACACCATCTTCACGCTCGATCGCGTCCTCGACCGCGAGGGCGACCGCGAGTCCGGGACCGAACTCGAAGACGACGTCGAGCCGGTGAAGATCACCGTCGACGACACGACACCGACGGCCGACGACGAGCCCGAGCCGGCGGGCGAGGTGGACGAGGACCCGGATACCGATACCGACATCGACACCGACGCCGACGCCGACGTCATCGAGTTCGACGACGACGTACAGATCGACACCGTCGAGACGGAGTCGGACGAGAGCGACGACGCGAACAGCGACGACGACGCTGGCGGACGCGGTATCGACGAGTGAGCGCCCGCGATCGACGTGTCGTTTCTCCGCCGGTCGTTACTCCTCGAGTTCGAGAACCGCCGGCCGCTCGAGCGCGAGATCGCGATCGACCGCTTCGACGGTCGTCGTCGGCCACCGGTCCGTCGACGTCAGAACCTCGACCTCGTCGTCGGTGACCAGCGCGGTATCCTCGCTCTTCGCGCCCTGTACCGTCGGGTTCCACGCGTAGGCCATCGGCGCTTCGACCGGTGCGTCGTGGTCCGGCGTGGCGATCCACTCCCTGCCGGCGAAGCCCGCGGCACCGCCCTGGTGGTGGTGCGTCCACTCGCCCCCGTAGCCGACCGCGTCGTAGGCGTCCTGAACGGCGGCGAAGACGTCGCCCGCGGTTCCGCGGTCGTCGCCCGTGTCGCTCGCGGCCGCCCGCGTCGCGGCCAGCGCCGTCGCCTCCACGCGTGCGGCCGCGTCGTGTCGCTCCTCGAGCCACGACGGCGGGTCGAAGGCGACGGTCCGGGTACAGCTCGCGTGAAGACCGGCGCGCTCGGCCGTCACGGAGACCAGCGCGTAGTCGCCGAGTTCGGCCTCGGTCGGCGTGTAGTGGCGGTACTGCTGGGCGCGCTCCGCCCCGCCGACGAGCACGACGGGAGCCTCGATCTCACGCGCCGAGAGCGCGACCCGCAGGGCGGATGCCACCTCGTGTTCGGTGTCCTCCCGCCGGATCTCTCGGCAGACCGCCTCGACGGCGGACGCCGTCTGCCCGCCGAGTTCGCGGTACCGCTCGCGGTCGCGCTCGGTCAGCGGCTGGCGCAGCGCGGTCGGATCGACGCGTTCGAAGCCGGGTCTCGCGACGTCGATGGCCGCCCGCTCGTCGCTCCCGACCCGTTCGGCAACCGCCTCGGGCAGCGACGAGGCGTACCAGGGGAACGTCGCGACGGAGACCTCGCTCGCCTCGAGATCGGGCAGTTCCTCGGCTTCGATGCGGTCGGCCTCGATGTTGTTCGCCACGAGCCACACGTCGCTGCCGTCGTAGCCGATCGCGGCGACGCCGGTATCACCTTCCCGATCGACGACGTTGCGTCCGCCGGTCAGCCACGCAAACGAGTTCGGTCGGGTAAACCAGACCGAGTCGAGGTCGTTGGACTCGAGGTACGCCTCGAGTCGCTCGCGTTTGTCCATGTCGAGTGCTGGCGAGGATGGTTCTTGAATCCGGCGAACGCGAAGTCGTCGGTCCGTGTGCGTATCGAGCGAAGCGGCTTCGGCGGACCGGCGGGGGACCGATCGGTCGGTCGTCGATCCCGTCGGCCGTACGAGACAGATTCGTGAGATATCGACGCCGGTGCTCGTGCTCGGCCGCAGACGCGATCGATCGGGTAGGGGGTGGAATCAGTCCGGGGGCGTATTCGACTCCGTCACCGACCCTGCGCCATGTTTTGTTGTACCACGATCCGGAATCGACCCGATCGCCCTGAGCCGGAAATTTCGCTGGAGTCGCGGCGATCGACTCGACGTAACCGTTTCGTGATACGTCTGTTCGACTTCACAATGGTTAAATGTCGGTATCGGGGTAGACCCGGGGTACCAATGCCTGCAGGCCCAGACCGGGATGCAGAGACGAGCGGGTGCGAGTCGGAGTCGGCACCGTCGACCAACCGAGTGCGGGATTCCGTCTCGCGCCGACGCGTGTTATCGGCGACGGCGACCGGATCGGTGACCGCCCTCGCCGGCTGTACCGAACTGCTCTCCAGCGGGAGCGGCGACTCGCTGCGCGTCAGCGTCTGGAGCGGAAACTACGCCGATCGGTTCGAAGAATCGGTCGTTCCGAGATACGAAGCGGAGTTCGACGCGGAGCTCGAGGTCCAGCGCGGCTGGAACGACATTCTCACCGACATCCAGACCGCGCCGGACGGCGATCCGCCGTACGACGTCACCATCACCGAGGGGAACTTCTACTACTACGGCCGGCAGGACGATCTCTTCCACGAGATCAGGACGGAGAACGTCCCCAACGCCGACGAGCTCATCGACCACTACGCGGAGTTCCGGAGCACGGAGTACGGAATGCCGGTCGACGGGGCCCCCTGTACCATCGTCCACCGCGAGGAGCTGGACATCGAACCCGAGTCGTGGAGCGATCTCTCCGCGCCGGCGGTCGAGGAGAGCAACGGCATCGGCGTCGATACCGGCTTCTGGTGGTATCCGATGTACGCCG